>JBGTBV010000019.1:0-3019 GCA_041749185.1 Daejeonella sp.
GAGGATGCCGATCGGGGTATTCATTTTATTTGTTTGAACGCCGACATTAAGAGGCAGTTTGAATTTGTGCAACAAAACTGGATTAACAACCCCAAATTTGGAGATCTGTTTAATGAGCGGGACCCGATAGCTGGCAGTAACCTCGATTCGGGCCGGCATCAAAATGGAAGTAATTATTACATCACTATTCCGGGCGATAGCGTGCGCAAGCGATATAATCAGTTTCCCCGACTGGTTACCGTGAAAGGCGGAGGCTATTTTTTTATGCCTTCCATATCGGCTTTAAAATTTTTAGCGCAGCCGCCACAAACTGTTGCAAATGCCGGTGCCTTTGCGGGATACCATCGGCTGGAAAGCCCCGAAAAAAAAGAGGCAGAATTGATCAGCGGATTAACCCGGTTGTTAAGGGAGCGGATGGCTAAAGAATATACCGCTGGTAAAACCAAACGAGATGCACATCCAAAAACCCACGCCGTTTTAAAAGCTGATTTTACTGTCGAAAAAAACTTGCCTGATCATTTGAAAAAAGGAATTTTTGCAGCAGAAAAATCCTATCCCTGCTGGGTTAGGCTATCAAGCTCCAATCCCAAAATCAGCTGTGACTGGAAAAAAGATCTTCGTGGATTTGCCATCAAGTTGATTGGCGTAAATGAGAACCAACTTGCCGAAGACGAAAAATTTACTCAGGATTTTATCTTCATGTCTGTTCCGGTAATGTCAATCGGTACGGTCCGCTTATTTTACGACGCCATTTACTACAGCCACAAGTTTCATCCTATCGTATGGGTTTTAAAACTGCTGTTTACTGGTAATTTAGGTGTCGTGCTGGAATTAGAGAGAGGGAAAACTCGTCCGCCGAGTTTAGTGCATATCCCTTACTGGAGTACTACGCCTTACCAGTTTGGCGATACCGCCGTTAAATATGCGCTGGTACCAACCGCCAGCCCCGATGCTAACCTGGTAGCCAAACGGCGGGAAAATTATTTGAAAGAAAACCTCGCCGAATATTTAGCCAGCAACTCCGCCTCTTTCGACTTTAAAGTACAATTTTATCAGAACCCGCTGTCTACGCCGATAGAGAATGGGCGTTATCGCTGGGAAGAAGATAATAATCCATTCATCAAGGTGGCCACTATCACCATTGATGCGCAACAGTTTGATACGGAAGAACGCCGAAATCTTGCCGAAAGTCTTTCATTTTCACTTAAACACACTTCTGCCGAAATGAAGCCCTTTGGCGGCATCAACCGGGCAAGGCTGGCTATTTATGAAGCGCTTTCCGTGTTTAGGCATCAACGGGATGGGAGAGATCAGATCGATCATACGCCGGAGCATTATCGCTCGGTGAAATAAAAGCAATCCGCAACATAACATAACAATAGAACAAAGCTGTCACAGTGATTTTCTTGTTTACAAACCGTGAAAACACCGTACATCGTCCCGCAAACACCCTTTAAATTAGCTTATTGAACTAACCGACAAAATTAATCATCAATCAAATATGAAAAATGGAAAGACCGAAGGTACAGCCGCAGACGGCCAGGACTTTCAAACACCGTTATTTGCTAAAAGCATAGACATCAAAGATTTTAGGCGGATGTTCAAAAATTATAAACAAACCGTCAAAATGGGATGTAAGGCAAGAGACAGGCAAGGAAATGATAGACACGATCAGTTGAAATGGATTTGGTTCCCGAAAGAAACCCTCGACCTTATTTTTGACGCTATAAGCAACAGCGACCCCCAGTATGTACCGGGCGTTAAAATTTACCTGACGGTCTACGGTAAAGAGGATCGCCAGGACGAAACGGAAGATCATTGCGGTTTAGTAACCGCGGTACTGGTTGCTTCACTATACGATAAGGTTAATAAAACGATCGATGACCTGCCGCTTCCTAAACAGGCGATTTTTGGAGCCGCAGAAAATGCCGGCACCATGTCGCCTCCCAATGGCACCAAAGGAGATCTGGTCAAATAATCTTGTAAGATTGGCCGTGCAGATATTATATACATATGTCGGAACTATCTTGATAAGTCTGCTGATTATTGTACTGAATATAGATAGACAGCAATCTTATTGGCGTTTACAAAAATGGTTTGCCTTTTTTATAGGAGTCACTTTTGCAATCGAACTTACAGGTTTGATTATGGCGCTGATGAAACTTAAAAGCATCTGGCTCTTCAATTTATTTACCCCGTTTGAGTTTCTGGCTTATAGCTTTTTTTATTTAACACAAATAAAATCGAAAAGAGCGAGGAGCTGGATCAGGCTGTTTATGCTGATTTACCCGGTGCTTTACTTAATTAATATTTTAGCTTATCAGCCCTTTTTTACTGTTTTTCATACCAACACCTACGTATTGGGGAGCTTGTTTATGATACTCTGGGCGGGAACCTACTTTTATAACCAGATTGTTTTAGAATCTAACTTAAATAAAAGCCTTATACAAGATCCGTTCTTTTGGATTTCGGTCGGGATTTTGTTTTTTTATTCAGGAAGTTTTATAGTTTTTGGAGCCATCAATTACCTGAACTTTGTAGATGTTAACCGGGCGGCAAGTTTGTACCGCATCATTCTGTTTCTAAATATTTTAATGTATTCATTATTTGCTGTAGGGTTCTCATGCCACAAAATTTTTCAGAAATCATATTTCTAATAGTTGTAGGTACAATTCTCATCCTGTTAATGGTGGGGTTTATTATTTTTATGATATTCCTGCACCGGAACAGGCAGCTTAAAAACAAACAAGACATGTTACGAACCAGACAGGATTACGAACAAGCTCTTCTACAAACCCGCTTAGAAATTCAGGAACAAACTTTAAAACACGTAGCCCGCGAAATTCACGACAACATCGGGCAGGTATTGTCTTTCATCAAGCTAAACCTTAACACCATGGAAACGGCCGCCGAACCAGAAAAAATTGTCATGCTACAGGAAAGTAAAAGCTTAATTTCTAAAGTGATCTCTGATTTGCGGAACTTATCAAAGAGCCTTGGGATGGAACATTTAGCGCAC
>JBGTBV010000020.1:0-31271 GCA_041749185.1 Daejeonella sp.
ACTTGTTTTTTCGGCTCATCCGGATGATGCTGAACTCGGATGTTCGGGGACAATTCTTAAACATATTGCCGCAGGGAAAAAGGTTGGTATTGTAGACCTAACCCGTGGCGAACTGGGTACCCGTGGAACCGCAGAAACCCGCGAACAGGAGGCTGCGGATTCGGCAAGGATTATGGGCCTCCACATACGGGAAAACCTGGATATGCGTGACGGCTTTTTTAAAAATGATGAAGAGCACCAACTTCTGGTTATTAGCATGATCAGAAAGTACAAGCCCGAAATTGTGCTATCAAATGCCGTGCATGACCGGCATCCGGATCATGGCCGGGCTGGGGATCTGATTTATGATGCGGTGTTTTTGTCGGGTTTAATAAAAATAGAAACTACTTTAGACAGCATTAAACAGGAGGCCTGGAGGCCAAGACTGCTGCTTCAATATATCCAGGATAGGTACATTGAGCCCGATATACTGATTGATGTGACTGATTTTTGGCCTTTAAAGATGAAGGCAATTGCCGCCTTTTCCACCCAATTTTTCAATCCAGACAAGGATGATCAGGGCACCTACATTTCTACTCCTGAGTTTTTACAGGTAATAGAAGGGAGGGCACGTGATCTGGGAAAATACATCGGCGCCACCTATGCCGAAGGTTTTACCAGTAGAAAATATTTGGGTGTTGATGATTTGTTCGAGTTGCGGTAGACTAACCGCATTCTAACGATATAAACGTAAAAAATGGACTACAGACTCTGGTTGCTTTCTTGTTCCGCGAACGGGAGTTACCCCAAAAATGAAATACTGAATTAAGTTAAATAAACCCGATAGAAGTGAAAAGCCACCCGATCCTTCATCGGGAGGCTTGTAACGGATAGCGGGACTGAGATAACCAAAAAGCGACGGAGCTTGCTTTTCAAAAGGGCGTTTTATTGTAAACCTAAATTAATCACAGAGCCGATAACTATCAGCAGCTAATACCAGCCGAAAATATAATCCTCCTAAATAAAATAGCTATTTGCTTTACAGCGAAGGAAGTATTTTCTCCATTACCTCTAAACCAGCGTCAATGTGCTCTGGCTGAATGATCAGTGCGGGACGGAACCGAATGGTATGATTGCCGCAACCCAGGAACATTACATTATGCTCAAGGCCTTTTTTCAAAAACTTATCCCGCATTTCCTTATCGGGAAAATCAAATGCACTCATCAATCCGCGACCACGCACATTACTCACTTTATCGTGACTTTCTGATATTTTTAATAAACGTTGCTGGAGATATTCGCCGGTATTGGTAGCGTTACTGAGCAAATTATCTTCTTCAATAATTTCCAGTGCTTTTGATGATCGCACCATATCAACCAGGTTACCGCCCCAGGTTGAATTGATTCTTGACGGAACATTAAATACATTGGTTTCTATTTCATCCACTTTTTTCCCGGCTAAAATACCGCATACCTGCATTTTTTTTCCGAAGGCCAAAATGTCCGGACGGGCATCTTCTCCAAAATGTTCATGGCACCAAAATTTACCGGTTAGCCCAACACCCGTTTGAACTTCGTCGTAAATCAGAAAGCATTCATTTTCATCACATAGCTGACGGAGCTGAGCAAGAAATTCGGGCCTTGCATGGTTGTCGCCGCCCTCAGATTGTATTGGCTCTACCAGAATGGCGCAGATATCATCTTTGTTTTCTTCAAACGCATGTTTTATCTGGGCAATAGACAGGGCCTCACGTTTTTTCAAATCCTCGTAACCTGCATCAGAATATGGAAATTTAATGGCGGGAAACGATACACGTGGCCAGTCGAACTTTGCGAACCATTTGGTTTTATCGGGCAGTGTGTTGGTGAGGCTTAAGGTATAGCCCGAGCGACCATGAAACGCCTTTTCGAAGTGAATTACCTTAAACCCGCGTTCTTTGGTGTAGCCGTTTTGGAAATTTTTCTGAACTTTCCAATCCATGGCTACCTTCAGAGCATTTTCAATGGCTAAGGAGCCGCCGGCTATAAAGAATGCATGGGGCAGATATTCTGGAATGCCCACCCTTGAAAATGTATCAACAAATTGGGCGTATTGAGTGGTATATATGTCGGAGTTAGAAGGGTTTGTAAGCGCTGCCAACATGAGGTTCTTTTTGAACTCTTCATCATTAATCATTTTAGGATGATTGTATCCCAGAGGGACGGAGGCGAAGCAGGTAAAGAAGTCAAGCAACTTTCGGTTGTATTTGGCGTCGTAAATATGCACGCCGTTGCTTTTTTCCATGTCAAAAGTTAGGTCAAATCCATCGGCGAGTACGTGCTTGCTTAACGTCTCCTGAACCTGATCGGGGGATACTGATAATTTATACATATCGGTTGTTTTGTTTATATCAAAAATATCGAAAAGGCCTCACAACTTAAAATTTAAAGGTTTTTTAGCGTTCGGGATAAAAAACAGGTTTAAATCATTTAAACCTGTTTTTTCTAATTTTCGAAGCCAGATATTGTTCTTTGGCATCGCGTTGCGTTCAGTTTTACCGCCAGATTCTGCTTATATACTCAATATAAAACCTTTCCAAGCCGTTCCTGCATTCCCAATAATCCGAGCAAACCACCGGTATGAAGCATCAGAATTTTACTTCCCGGCCGAAAGAAATTTTTTCTCGTCAAATCGTAAATCGCGTATGCCATTTTACCGGTATAAACCGGGTCTAACAAAATCCCCGTTTTTGCCGAAAACGTTGCTAAAAATTCCAGTAATTCGGTGCTCGTTTTGGCATATCCGCCAAAATGGTATGAGCTATGAAGTGTAAATTCTGGTGGAGCCCTAAAGAATTTTTCAATTTCCTGCCGAATAAATTCTCCGTTCTTTAATACCGGCACCACATGCAAGGCAGATGAAAGATTCTGCTGTGCAATTCCTTTCAGCAGTCCGGCGGCAGTAGTTCCGGTGCCGGCAGCGCAAAAAATATAGTCGTAGTGCTGTTCAAGTTCCTGAATAATTTCCGAGCATCCGGTTACCGCTTCCTCGGAAGCGCCGCCTTCGTCAATAAAGAAGGCTTCTTTCTGATGGCCAAAATAGTGATCAAACAAATGTTTTTTATCGCGGTAACGCTCGCGTTCTATAAAGCGTAGTTGCATGCCGAACATGCGGCATATTAAAAGAGTAGGGTTCTCTACGGCTTCTCCCCGCACAAAGCCCGTACTGGTAAATCCAAACTTAGCAGCGGCGCAGGCGGTTGCTAAAAGGTGGTTTGAATAGGGGCCGCCAAACGTAACCAGGGATGTTTTTTGTAACGAAGATGCGTTTTGAAGGAGGTATTTAAGTTTCCTCCACTTGTTGCCAGAAATAAAAGGATGAATCAGATCATCGCGTTTTATGTGAAAACTGAGGCCATATTCTGCAAAAAATGGATCGGTTACAGGTTCCTCCTGACTATGATATTTAAGATCAATCAACACTACAGGCTTAGGGCCGGTAAAGATGATTAATTCCTTTTCGGAAAATAAAAATTATTTGAAATTTGCATTGATGATAGCAGTGCCGGGTAATAAAAACCCGGTTTTGCTTTCATGCAATCAAAGCGCTTTTTTGCATGCGGATCAATCGCAAAGACAAGCGCAACACTTGACGTTGGAAAGCAGATTCAGTAATGAATGATGGACACCAACTGAATTTGCATTAGTGTTTATAGTAAATCTGCTTAATGAGGTAAGGAAAAAAATTTAGTACGATTACGATATTCTTTGTAAAATTCTTCATGGCGTTGAGTTTAGATTTAACAGTATGTCTAAAGTTGTACCAGTTTGCCATTGTATGGGTAATCGAATTTAAAAATTTTAGATTTGCGCATAATGGAAGATATTGACATTCAGGATTCAGACGAGCAAGACTTATATGAGCATTTGCGGATTGTAGTTGATAAAGGTCAGTCTTTGCTGAGACTGGATAAATTTCTGATGATCCGGATGGAAAATGCCTCGCGGAACCGAATTCAAAATTCAATAGACGCGGGCAATGTACTGTTGAACAACAAACCGGTTAAAGCGAGCTACAAGGTAAAACCGTTCGATGTTATTTCGGTAGTTCTGCCGCAACCCCCTCGTGATACCGAGGTTTATCCGGAAAATATTCCGCTTGACTTTGTGTATGAAGACACTGACGTAATTGTTATTAATAAGCCGCCCGGCATGGTCGTTCATCCGGGTTTTAATAACTATTCGGGTACGCTGGTTAACGGTTTAGTTTACCATTTTAGCCAGCTTCCACAACTTCCTGGCAATGAGGGCAGGCCGGGGCTTGTGCACCGCATTGATAAAGATACCTCGGGCTTGCTGTTGGTTAGTAAAAATGAGCGGGCCATCACCTATCTGGCAAAGCAGTTTTTTGATCACACCATAAGCAGAAAATATCTTGCCCTGGTGTGGGGAGATATTTCTACAGATGGAAAAGTTGAAGGGTACATCGGACGAAGCGCCAAGGATCGTAAATTAATGACGATGCATACTGATCCTGAAAAGGGAAAATGGTCTGTTACCCATTACAAAGTTTTGGAAAGACTGACGTATGTTACCCTGGTTGAATGCCGGCTTGAAACCGGGCGAACGCACCAGATCAGGGTGCATATGAAACACCTCGGTCATCCGCTTTTTAACGACAGCACTTATGGAGGAGATCGTATTATGAAAGGCACTGTTTTTAGCAAATACAAACAATTTGTGGAAAATTGTTTTTTGCTGTTGCCAAGGCAAGCCTTGCATGCTAAATCATTAGGATTTGTGCACCCCGTTACAAAAAAAACAATGCATTTCGATTCAGAAATTCCGGCGGATATTTTGGCGGTTTTGGATAAGTGGCGAAATTATGTAAAAAGCTAAACGGAATACTCTTGATACCCGGTCAAAAATTAAGTAATAAAGCCTTTGAAATCACAATACATTAACTTTAACGGTGAGATTTTACCTGCCGAACAATCGGTAATGACAATCAGTAACCGTGGTTTTAGGTATGGCGACGGGCTGTTTGAATCCATGCGCCTGATGCGGGGTGAACTCATGTTTGCCCAGCACCACGCTGACCGTTTACGCCGTGGCATGCGAATGTTAAAAATTGAAGGCCACTCGCATATAGATTCCTGGTTTCTTCGAGAAAACGTTTTGGAACTTATCCGGCGAAATAAAACCGGGATGAACGCACGGGTGCGTTTTAGCGTTTTTCGTGACTCTGAAGGGCTTTACAACCCCGTTGACAACAAAATGGGGTATGCTATTGAAGTAATCAGGATCACCGAGCCCGACTATACCTATAACAAGCGTGGGCTGATCGTTGATATTTATGATGAGGTGCCAAAATCCGTGAACCCGCTCTCTAATCTCAAAACCAGCAACGCATTGGTTTATGTATTAGCCGGGGTGTTTAAAAATCAGCTTTCTCTGGATGAGGTTCTTATAGTTAACCAGAACGGTTTTTTGTGCGAGGCCATGAGCAGCAACTTATTTGTAGTATTTAATAAGGAAATTTATACTCCGGCTTTAACCGAGGGATGCATTGCCGGCGTAATGCGGCAGGTGGTAATGAAACTGGCTAAAGAGAACGGGATGAACGTAATTGAAGCACAAGTAAATCCGGCGGTATTAGAACAAGCAGATGAAGTGTTTTTAACCAACGCTTCCCGCGGAATTCAATGGGTTATGGGTTACAACAGCAAGCGTTATTTTAATGAAACATCACGTTTTTTACTCAACAAATTGAACGCCGTTTCGGCAGATTATTGAGTGCCAGCTAACTTATAACCTCGCAGAAACGCCCCAACATTCATTCGTTTTTTTCCTTCCAACTGCAGATCTGTAACCGAAATAAATCCATCGGCGCAAGCAAATTTCAGGAAACTTTTACCGTCTGTACTATAACTTCCCGGATCAAATTTGCTGTCGGTTTTTTCCATTTCTGCTCTAAAGATTTTCAACGTTTGCCCATCAATCTGCGTGAATGCGGTAGGATAGGGGCTTAGTCCGCGAATTCGATTGTACACCACCTCAACCGCCTGCCGCCAGTTTATCAGGCAATCCTGCTTAAAAATCTTCGGAGCATGTTTTAAAACCGACGGGTTCATGGTGCCTTGTGGAGTTTCGCTATAGTTCCCGGTTTGAACTGCCTCAACGGTTTTCAGCAGTAAATTTGCCCCAACGGCCATTAGTTTGTCGTGTAATTCACCAGCCGTTTCATTCAGGGCAATGGGCACTTTTTCAGCAAAAAGAAGATTGCCGGTATCTATTTCCTGTTGTAAAAAAAAGGTGGTCACACCGCTTTCACTTTCGCCGTTGATAATTGCCCAGTTTATAGGTGCGGCGCCGCGGTACTGCGGCAGCAGCGAACCGTGCAAATTGATAGTTCCTTTCGGGGGCATATTCCAAACCACCTCGGGCAGCATCCGGAAAGCAACCACCACTTGCAAATCGGCATTAAGTGATTTTAATTGCTGTAAAAATTCAGGATCTTTCAGCTTAGGCGGTTGAAAAACAGGCAATCCTTTTTCTCTGGCGTATTGCTTAACAGCGGATTCTTTCAAAGCTTGACCACGCCCGGCAGGTCTGTCGGGCGCAGTAACTACACCAACTACGTTGCACCCGTTCCTAACCAAAGCATCTAATGCGGCCACGGCAAAGTCGGGGGTTCCCATAAAGATTAATTTCATTGTTTTTAAAATAAGGAGTTGGGAGTAATGATAAACGTAAATGGGATTTTTATTGCTGGATTAATGCAAAACACAAAACTTTGATCAGTCAATTGCCACCTGGGAAGCAGAAACCGGAGGTGGGTGGCCTTAGCTATGATATTTTTTCGTCGCCTCAACAGCAAAAACCATCGGAATTTTATTGGCTAAGTGTTTTATCCTGAATTTTCCGGGTTCAAACTCAGTAGTTTTTTTAAAACAATTATAGGGCGAGTAGTCAAACTCCGTTAATGAATTAATTTCAAGCCCGTTTTTTAATAAGCTGCCTACAACTTCGCTCATACCATGGTTCCAGCATACAGAGCTTTGCGAAATGTTTGCCTTGCGGTCTGCATAGGTGCCAGTTTCTGTCTCAATAATTGCCCGTTCATTAAAATAGCTGTAGTCAATTTTCTTAAAACTGTCGTCAAACATCCACACAACAGGATGAAATTCAACCAGTAAAAATTTCCCGTTTGGTTTTAAAAACTTTGAAATGAGACTTCCCCACCTTTCAAGATCGGGAAGCCAGGTAATTGTCCCGTAGCTTGTAAAAACGATGTCGAACTCTTTATTTAAATATTTAGATAAATCGTAAATATTGCAACAAATAAACTCCGCGTTGATATTTGTTCTTTCTGCAAGCCGTTTGGCGGTGTCAATGGCTTTGTCTGACAAGTCAACTCCGGTCACCGTTGCGCCCAATCTTCCCAACGAAATAGTGTCTTGTCCAAAATGACATTGTAAGTGCAGAATGCTTTTCCCCTTTATTTCACCCAAAATATTGAGTTCAATTTCATTTAGTGAAGATTCACCTCGTAAAAACCGATCAAGGTCGTAAAAGTCAGATTTTAAGTGAGCGTCTAACCTATTGTTCCAGGATTGCCTGTTAATTTCTATATAATTTTCCTCTGTTGTCATTTTTGAGCCGGTCTACTAAATTGGCGTTAATAGAAATGCCACTTGTTTTCAAACACATGCCTTGCCCAGTTACCCTTACTGATAGAGCAGATATTTTTTTCTCATGATTTTATATTGCGATAAACCGGGTTCCCAACTACGTCGAATTTCTTCTTCCGTTTTGCCCGCGATGATCTGCTCACGAAGATTTTCTGTGCCCGCAAGCTTATCAAAATTACCCATCTGGTTGCTTTGCTTATAATCAAAAAATTTATCCTTGGCGGGATAAGCGGCGTAAAGCTCCATTAACCAGCTCAGGTTAATTTTGCCGGTAGACCTGATTTTGTTGGTGTTGTATTTCCGGAGGTCCAGGCCGTAGCAATTTTTATTTTGGTGAAGCGGAGTTTCACTCATGCCCTTGATACTTTGCGGCGTAAAATAGAATTTGTATTGCCCTTTCAAATCTGGATTACCCAACACAGTAAATGGAAAATACGTTCCACGCCCCTGACTAATAATAGTACCTTCAAACAGGCAGAGCGAAGGATAAAGCAAAATTGACTGCTGCGTATTTAAGTTAGGTGAGGGTTTTACCGGCAAATCATAAGGCATTGCATGCTCGTAATTGGCTACTTTGATAATTTTTAATTTGCATTTAGCCTTATCTTTCAACCAGCCCTCGCCGTTAAGCATCTGAGCGTATTCTGCGACTGTTAAGCCATGCACAATGGGAATTGGATTAACGCCAACTCCCGATTTTAGTTTCGACTCCAGAATGGGGCCGTCAACATAAAAACCGTTCGGGTTCGGACGATCAAGGATCAAAAGCTCCTTACCGTTTTCGGCGCAAGCCTCCATTACGTATTGCAAGGTATTGATATAGGTGTAAAAACGCACCCCTACATCCTGGATATCAAAAACCATCACATCTACGTCTGCCATATCTGCCGCGGTGGGCTTATTGTGTTTGCCATACAATGAAATTGCCGGAATTCCTGTTTTCTGGTCCATACTATCATCAACCTTGGCACCTGCGCTGGCATCGCCGCGAAAACCGTGTTCGGGACCAAAGATTTTTACGATTTTTAAACCCAGTGATTTTAAGCTATCTACACTTGTGGTATTACCGATAACCGAGGTTGGGTTTACCACCATCCCAATTCGTTTGCCTTTTAGATATTCTACATATTTCCCTGTTTGGTCGGCACCTGTTAGGATGTCATTTTTTAATTGTTTTTGTAGCGGCTCTGATCCGATAATCGCATTTGCAGAAGGTCTGTTCATTTGACAAGAAGCAGAGAATGAACCGAATAAAACGAGCGTTAGAAGCGGTAAAAAGGTGGTTTTCATAAATTGAATATTACTGAGAATTAAAATTAGTGCATCTTTGCTAAGGTACATAAAAAATTATTTCAGGCTTGAATCTCCCGTTTTTCATCGCTAAGCGCATCACCTTCAGTTCTAAAAGAACCTTCTCAAAATTGATTGTGCGCATCGCCATTTTGGGAATCATGCTCGGTTTAGCTGTGATGATTCTCGCGATAGCAATTGTCAAAGGGTTTAAAACCGAGATCAGGGAGAAAGTTCGGGGTTTTGCCGGCGACATTCAGATTGTAAAATACGATTTGAACACTTCATTTGAAAACTCGCCGTTCAGCATCAATCCATCCACCTTGAAGGCGATTCAGAAATACCCCGATATCGCTTATGCCCAGCCTTTTGCAACCAAGCCGGGCATTATTAACACTAACGAAGAAATTGAAGGGGTGGTGCTCAAGGGAGTTGATAAAACTTACAATTGGGATTATTTTGAAAATATGCTGGTCTCCGGCCGAACCATCAATTTCTCCGACAGTGTGCAGGCGCAGAAAGAAATAATGATATCCCAATATACCGCCCAGCGTCTCAATCTCAAAGCGGGAGATGATTTTCTAATGTATTTCGTTCAGCAACCCTTAAGAAAGCGGAAATTTCAAATTGTAGGCATTTATAATTTGGGTGTCGAAGAGCTTGACCGCACGTATGTGATTGGTGATATTAACCTGATCAGAAGGTTAAACGACTGGAAGGACGGAGAGGTGGGAGGATATGAATTGCGAACCAAAGATTTCGCCCGGCTGGATACAATTGCCGATCAGGTTTATGAAAACCTCGACATTGAACTTCGTTCGGTCACGGTGAAAGAATATTATCCCACAATTTTTGAATGGCTGTCATTGCTGGATGTTAATACGCAAGTAATTTTGGTTTTGATGCTTGCCGTTGCCGTTATAAACATGATTTCTGCGTTGCTGATTATGATTTTAGAACGCAGTAATATGATCGGCATTTTAAAAGCATTGGGATCGGGCAACTGGAGTATCCGAAAAATTTTTCTCTACAACGCGGCTTACTTAATCGGGATAGGTTTGCTTTTGGGGAATATCCTTGGCGTCGGCCTTGCTGTATTCCAATCCGAAACACACTTCTTTCAATTGGACCAGGCTTCCTATTTCATCAGTTTTGTGCCCATCCAGTTGGAGTTGTATGATATTCTTGCGCTCAATTCGGGCACGCTGATCATTTGTGTGCTGGTGATGCTGATCCCTTCTTTGCTGGTTAGCCAGATTTCGCCGATAAGGGCAATTAGTTTTAAGTAGGACTACGCATTCTCCATTAAAACACACTTTCAAATCCGTTGCCCCGGTAAAACGCATAGTCACAAAATCTTTTAGCGCCCCTGCGGTGTATATCTTGTATTCTGGATAAGGCGTTTCAAACTGCCTTATTTTCTGTAAATACATAATAAAATGAATATGGTGTCTAAACTTTTCTTGCTTGTTGCCGCTGTCGCGATAAGCATCGCCGGGATTTCGGCATTTGTTCCCAATAATCAGAAAACAGTGGATGGAATAACCGCCGACGTAGAAAATACTGGTTTTGCGCTAATTGAACTGTTTACTTCTGAAGGCTGCTCAAGTTGTCCATCAGCAGATAATCTGGTGAGCAAAATTAGCCGGGAAAGTGCGGGAAAACCTATTTATATTTTGGCTTTTCATGTTGATTACTGGAACCGTTTGGGCTGGAAAGACCCCTACAGCAGTGCCGAATATTCCAAACGGCAGAGCCAGTATGCCAGCTGGTTTAAACTTGGCAGTATTTATACCCCCCAAATTGTTGTAAACGGTAAAACAGAGTTTGTTGGATCAAACGAATCGCGTTTGCGCAAAGCAATAGTTACAGGATTGCAAACACCCGCCCAAGAAATGGATTTGCAAATTACGCGGTTGGATAAAGGCAAGGCAGAAATTCAAATAGATTCTGAACCAAAAAACAACACAGGTTTATATATTGCCGTTGTGCAGAAAGCGGCAAAAACGAATGTCGAAAGGGGTGAAAACCAGGGTCGCAAACTGTCGCACGTTAACGTTGTAAGGAGTTTACAACGTATTAACCTGAACAGCAGGAGCCAGGCCAGTATCACGCTGCCGCTGAATTACAACAGCCACGAATGGGAACTGATCGGTTTTGTGCAAAACAGCCAGAATGGCGAAATCCTGTCTGCCGGTATCGGACATAAGAATTAATGGATTCCATCAAATAAATCGAAATGAAAAAAATCATCCTTTGTTTGCTTATCAGTTTTACCGCTTCATTCGTGATGGCTCAAAGCGGCTTGAAAGTTGGCGATGCAGCACCGGCCTTTACCGCAACGGATAATGCCGGAAATAAACTAAGTCTGAATAAACTTTTAAAAGAAAACAAGTACGTGGTATTGTTTTTCTATCGCGGACAATGGTGCCCGTACTGCAACAAACACATTTCAGAACTTCAGGATTCATTGCAAACGTTAACCTCTAAGGGCGCTTATGTGGTGGGGGTTACCCCCGAAACAAATACGGCAATTTCCAAAACCGTAGATAAGACCGGTGCTTCTTTCTCCATGATCTCAGACGGTGGTTACGCAATTATGAAGGATTACAAGGTAGATTTTATGATGGAAGAGGATGCGGTAGAAAAATACAAAACCTATGGAGTTGATCTGACTAAAAATAACGGCAATGCCGAAGTTCGGCTACCGGTTCCTGCTACCTATATCATTGACCACGCGGGAAAAATTAAATTTATGCATTTTGATAAGGATTATAAACGACGGGCTTCTGTTAAAACACTTGCCGCAGCGATGAATTAAGGCAAAAAATTAAAAACAGTTTTTGTTGATTAGGTTGAGGAAGGCCGGGTGGATTGGCCTTCCTTTTTTTCAACTAGTATTTTACAGTTTTTTAGCTTCGTTCCAATATAGGTCCATATCGGCAATGCTCATTTCATTTAAATTTTTACCGGCTGACTTAGACTTCTCTTCAAGGTATTGAAAACGTTTGATAAACTTTTTATTGGTTCTCTCCAGAGCGTCCTCGGGGTTTATGTTTACGAAACGGGCATAATTGATTAGCGAGAATAGGAGGTCGCCAAATTCAGCCTCGGCTTTCGCCTGATCAATTACTGCATTATCTGAGAAATTAAATTCATCCCGGAATTCACGCATTTCTTCTTCCACCTTTTCCCAAACCTGCGTTTTGTTCTCCCAATCAAAGCCTACGCCACGGGCTTTCTCCTGTATTCTGGATGCTTTTATCAGGGCAGGTAAAGAACCGGGAACGCCAGAAAGCACCGATTGGTTGCCTTCTTTCAATTTAAGCTGTTCCCAGTTACGCTTTACATCCGCTTCATTATTTACAACGGTGTCGCTGTAAATATGCGGATGCCGGTGGATCAGCTTATCGCAGATTCCGTTGAGAACATCTACAATAGTAAAGTCCTTGGTTTCTGATGCGATGCGGGCGTAAAAAACCAAATGCAGCATAATATCGCCGATCTCCTTTTTAATTTCCTGCGGGTCTCCATCCAGAATTGCATCCGCCAGTTCGTAGGTTTCTTCAATCGTTAAATGCCGCAGCGATTGCATGGTTTGCTTTTTATCCCAGGGGCATTGCTCCCTAAGCGTATCCATTATGGTAAGAAGGCGACGGAATGCGGTTTCGGGCGAAGCAGCCTGGGGCGGGGCGATAGTGGCGGGCATGGCTTTTTGCTGCAAAAATAACAATTTTAACAAGCAGCAGTACCTTGGTTTAGGAAAGGTATGATTTCATCACCTGCGCATATTCTTCGCGGGTGAAATAGGTAAAAGGTTCCTCAGAAGTATGCGAGGCTTGTAGTGTTATTTTTGTGCCGAACTCGTATGGCTCTATAGAAATGATGCGGCTTTTTTCAAAACTTACTATTTCATCGTCAATTAAAAGGGTAAAAGAGTTTTCGGACATGGTTCAGAAATTTGGAGATAGAAAGTTAATAACAGTGGGGGCTTCCTTTTGTTGCCGCAATAAAACCCGGAGAACCTGAGTATCTAAACCCGATCGCAACGGCAGCCCTCCCGATTCTTTATTGGGAGGCTACAGTGAAGAGCGGGGCTGCCAAAAGGTAAAAGCCGGGAACCTGCTTTTCAAAATAAAATCACTTCAAACATTGCAAGTTGCAAAAAGAATAGCCTGGTGGCGATGTGGGCAAGTTTAGCATAGATACCTGCGGGTTGCTAAGGCTTATCTGCGCAGCCGGCTAAACTTCCTAAAACATTTAAATTTGCATTGCATCAGTTTAGAAACACAACCGAACTTTGTGTTTTTGTTAAGAAATAAATCTCTATATTTGCACCTCTTAAAAAATAAAGTATTTAAACAAATAATCTAATAATGTACGCAATAGTAAGTATAGCCGGACAGCAATTTAAGGTTGCTAAAGACCAGCAAATCTTTGTACACCGTTTACAGGGAGATGAGGGCGCTAGTATTGAATTTGACAATGTATTATTGGCAGAAGATGGTGGTAAATTCAAAGTAGGTACAGACGCTTTGAAGGGTGCTAAGGTTTCGGCTAAAATCTTGTCTCATTTAAAGGGAGATAAAGTAATTATTTTCAAGAAGAAACGCCGTAAGGGTTACAAAAAGAAAAACGGTCACCGGCAGCAGTTCAGCAAAATTGAGATCACCGGGATTTCATTGTAATTTCCTATACTCATTAAGTTTAAATTCTGAGTTGGTTTTCCACTCATAAAAAGATAAAAAAATGGCACATAAAAAAGGAGCCGGTAGTTCCAGAAACGGTCGCGAATCACATAGCAAGCGTTTAGGTATAAAAATTTTTGGCGGACAGGCTGCAATCGCAGGCAATATCATCGTGCGTCAGCGTGGTACAAAACACCATCCCGATAAATTTGTAGGTATTGGCAAAGATCATACGTTGTTTGCATTGGTAGACGGCAATGTACTTTTTACCAAAAAGCGTGACGATAAATCTTATGTCTCTATCGTTCCGTTTGCGGAAGATGCATTCACTGATTCGGTTGTTGAGGACATGCCCCAAAAAGCATCCGCAAAGGCGCTAATTAACAAGGCTCAGTCAGCTAAGCCAGCAGCAGCGTCAACAGATGCGGAAGACAAACCGGAAAAAGCGTCGGCTAAGGTGCTGATCAATAAAGCACAGGCAGCTAAACCAGCAGCTTCAACTGATGCAGACGAGGCAGAAGACAAACCAGAAAAAGCATCGGCTAAGGTGCTGATCAATAAAGCACAGGCAGCTAAACCAGCAACTTCAACTGATGCAGACGAGGCAGAAGACAAGCCTGAAAAGGCATCGGCAAAGGTATTGATCAATAAAGCTCAGTCAGCTAAAACTGTTGATGCAGAACCAGTAAGTGATGAACCGGAAACTGCTGGCAAAGCTGATAAAGAAACTGAAGCACCCGCAGAAGAAGTTTAAAATTTCGAAACCAGATAATATTACAGCCTTTCTGTTAATTCAGAAAGGCTTTTTTGTTCAATGCTGGCGGTCTAATATGCTTTCGGCAAACCCACGCAAATAGCTTTTCTTATCATCTGCTACATTTACCTTTTCAAGACATCTAAACGCAGTTTCTGCATAGCCGGTCATTTCCTTTTCGGCCAGGGTTTTCACCTGAAGCTGATTGTAAATTGAGGTAATTGCCGGAACTTTCTCAGTTGGCCGGTTATTGGTGGTAAGCCAGGATGCAAGCGACCTTCTGGTTTCTCCGCTTGCCAGCTCTGAGGCCTTAATGAGCAAAAAGGTTTTTTTATTGGCGATGATATCCCCACCCACCTGTTTTCCAAACTTCTCAGGATCGCCATACACATCAAGTATGTCATCCTGCAACTGAAAAGCAATACCCAGGTTGACACCGAAATCATACAAATAAGCGGCATCGTTTTGAGACGCACCGCCAACAAGCGCACCAATTTTTAAAGCTCCTCCAAGTAGCACGGCGGTTTTCAGGCGAATCATGTTGATGTAATCGGCTTCGGCTACTGATTCTGATTCTTCAAAATTCATGTCTATTTGCTGACCTTCGCACACGCCAACCGCTGTATTATTGAATATCTGGAGCACATCCGCGAGTATGCCGGATTCAACCTGCATAATCAGCTTATACGCTTCAACCAACATTACATCACCAGACAAAATTGCAACGCTGTTATTCCATTTATGATGTACTGTGGGATTTCCTCGACGTAAGGGCGCATTGTCCATTATGTCATCATGCATCAAGGTAAAGTTGTGAAACATCTCAATTGCCATTGCGGGCTGAACAGCTCTGGTAATTTCATCTGTAAACAGATTGCAGGCCATTAGCAATGATACCGGCCGCAAACGTTTCCCACCTAAATTCATCAGGTAGGTAATGGGCTCATAAAGTTCTTTTGGCGATGGCGGAAAATTTAACCCGGCGGTTGCCTGCTGAATTATTTCTTGAAGTTGGGCTGGAGAATGCATTGGCCGTAAAGGTAGGCGAAGCGGTTATACTTCACAAGGTTTCTACCTTAAAATGTGCCTTGATTTAGTAGTAGGCTCAATGCATTTTAAATTAATGCTTTAATGATTACAATGAAAATCCCGGCAATTTGATATCTGTTAGCTTTTCAGTTTCGATCTAAACAGGTCCATAGTGCGTTGCCATGCAAGCTTTGCCGCGGCTTCATTATACCGTGTGGGTGAGGTATCATTATTAAACGCATGATTAACGCCTTCGTAAATAAAAAGATCGTAATCTATTTTGCCGGCCTCTAAAGCTGCCTGATAAGCGGGAATTCCGGCGTTAATCCGTTCATCTAAGCCGCCATAATGCAACATCACGCTTGCCTTTATTTTCGGCACATCCTCTGGCTTGGGCTGCGATCCGTAATAAGCTACGGCAGCCTGCAACATCGGATCACTTACCGCTAATTTATTGGCCATTCCGCCTCCCCAACAAAATCCCATACACCCGGTTTTGCCGTTTCCATCAGCATGTTCTCTCAGATAGCTGAGTGCGTTAAGGTAGTTTTGGAGATTTTTTTCGGCGTCTAATTGTCCAATCAGCTCGCGTGCTTTGTTTTCATCAGCCGGTGTTCCGCCGAAAGGCGAGAGCGCATCTACACCAATTGCTAAAAACCCTTCGCTGGCTACGCGTTTGGTAACATCAATTGTATGCGGGTTCAGACCGCGGTTTTCGTGTATTACCAATACGCAGCCTAAGTTTTGCTTGTTTTTGGGTTTTGCTAATACCGCTTTCATTTCACCATCCACTCCCGGAAAAGTAATATTCTGTGCGGCGATGGTATCATCGTGATGCTCTTTAGCAGCGGCATAATTGTTTTCTAACAATGGCAGCATATTTAACGCCAGGGCGGTGCTCCCGGTTAGCAGAGCCAGCTTTTTCATAAACTCTTTTCTGTTGATGCCGGAGTGCGTATACTGATCGTAGAGGTTGATAATTTTCTGGTCCACTATTTTACGTTTAGGGTATTTGAAATCGATTCTTGGATGATATTTTACAAAGCAGAACTGAGCATCACCCAAAGCGCAAAGCTAATTTAAGAACCTTCTGGCCGTGTATTGAATTTTAATCCTTTACCACCTGTACCGTTTGTGTTACATTATTAAAGGTTTGTTTAGTTTTGGAAAAAAGTTGAAAATGAAATACTGGCTGGTAAAGAGCGAACCGTATAAATATAGTTGGGATAAATTTAATGAAGATGGTCACACATTTTGGGATGGAGTACGAAACTATCAGGCCCGAAACAACCTGAGGGAGATGAAGCCCGGCGATTTGGTTTTATTTTATCACAGCAATGAGGGTAAAGAAGTGGTTGGAATTGCCGCCGTTTTAAAAGAAGCCTACCAGGATCCAACCAGCGATAATGAGAACTGGGTGGCCGTAGATCTGAAACCGTTTGAAACTTTGAAACACCCGGTTACGTTAGAAACCATTAAGGCCGATAGTCGCTTAAAAGATATTGGTTTGGTTCGGCAGGGCAGATTATCTGTGGTTTCTCTTAAACAGGAGGAGTTCGACCGGATTGTAGAATTGGGGAGTTAATTCAAAATTTCATTCATCATTACCATGGTTCATATTACAAATTTATCGAAGCTTAGCCTTCTGATCTGCATAGCATTCGTGGTGTTTTCAGACCACGCTGCGTTAGCCGCCAAAAAGGTTAAACGATACGATGCGGTTGTGTATTCCAATACGAACCATCGGTATAAAGGGTCTTTATCAGCTGTTTCTGAAACCGGACTGACCATTGATTACATGGGTCAGCCTAAGTTTATAAACGCCGATAGCATTTCCAGCATTAAAATAAAAAGGATGGGAGTCTTAAGAAAGTATGCGCTAACAGGTGCTGTGACTGGTCTCGCTGTGGGAGTTCCGGTTTATGCTGATGGAAGCCGGAGCGGCACGTTGAGCTCATTGGCTATCCCCGTGGTTTTCATAGGAACTACCTTAAGCGGTGCACTTCTGGGTTCGCTGTTTAATGCCGTTATCGCAGTTAAGAGGTTTAACGATGTTAGCTCCGGAGAAAATTATAACCGTATCAGGCCGGAGTTAATGCCGTATTCAGAATCCAGACACGTTGGTAGTCCTCAATAATATCGCTAAAAAGCTAACCCACTATAACCTATTTCTCCGGAAAAAACAGAGCCTTCAACTCGGTGGCGTCCGCCGGGAGCATTTTTCCACCCAAAATTAAACGCAACTGCCGCCTGCGCAAAGCTCCTTCAAACAGCACCTGTTCATCATCGGTTTCGGGCACAAGTTCCGGTACCGGAATGGTACGGCCACTTTGGTCTACCGCCACAAAGGTGTAATAAGCCTCGTTTGATTTAACCCGCGAGCCCGAAGGAATATTCTCTGCCCATACATCCAACCTTACTTCTACTGAGGTATTAAACGCCCTTGATACTTTAGCCTCAATAGTGACCACATCGCCTAATTTTATGGCGTGCTGAAAAGAAACATTATCCACAGAAGCAGTCACCACAATCCGGTTGCAATGTTTTTGAGCAGCTATCGCAGCCGCTATATCCATCCAGTGGAGTAAACGGCCTCCCATTAAATTGTTTAGCGTATTGGTATCATTCGGCAGAACAAGCTCGTTCATTACAATAAACGAGTCTTTCGCTTTTTTGGTAATCAAAGTCATATTGCGCCAAAGGTAAAGTATTGCCTGCTAAAAGTGGAGGTGCCTGTTAAAATGCACCAGCTTGTGTTATCCGAATATTTTCACCATTTATCAACACCGCAAACAAAAACCCGTCAATCCATTAACTTTACCACCTTTAAAAAATAGCTCTTGGCAAAACCCGATCAAAAAGAAACGCCCTTAATGCAGCAATATAATACCATCAAGGCCAAATATCCGGGTGCTTTGCTGCTGTTTCGTGTCGGCGATTTTTATGAAACCTTTGGGCAGGATGCCGTAAAAGCTGCTGGTATTTTAGGCATCGTATTAACAAAACGGGGGAGTAATAACGGCACTCCCATAGAACTGGCAGGTTTTCCACACCACTCGTTAGACACGTATCTGCCAAAGCTGGTACGGGCAGGTCAGCGGGTGGCTATCTGCGATCAGCTTGAAGATCCAAAAGCCACAAAAACAATTGTTAAACGCGGCGTTACCGAGCTGATAACGCCCGGCGTATCTTACGGCGACAACATCCTTCAACAGAAAACCAATAACTTTTTGGCTTCGGTTTATTTTGAGAAAAATCAGTTCGGTCTGGCGTTTTTAGATATTTCTACCGGCGAGTTTTTGGTTGCACAGGGCGATGGTGCTTACGCTGATAAGCTTTTGCAGAGCTATAAGCCCAGCGAAGTTATTTTTCCCAAAAGCCGGCAGCGGGAATTTGCTGGGCACTTTGGCGACCGGTTTTACACCTATCAACTTGATGACTGGATGTATGGCGGAGATTTCGCCCGCGAAAACCTGCTCAAACATTTTGAGGTTAAATCATTAAAAGGCTTTGGTGTGGAGCGCTTAGATCTGGCAGTTACCGCAGCCGGTGTTGCCCTGCATTATTTAAACGAAACCGAGCATCGCAACCTGCAGCATATTTCTTCGCTGTCGCGGATAGAGGAAGAGCGTTATATGTGGCTTGATCGCTTCACGGTTCGTAATCTGGAATTAGTAGGCTCGCAAAATGAAAACGGTGTTTCGCTGTTTGATGTTTTAGACCAAACCTGCTCGCCCATGGGGGCAAGGCTACTCCATCGCTGGATTGTTATGCCGTTAAAAGACCAAAAGGCAATTGATGAACGATTGGATGTAGTGAACTTTTTTATCGAACAAACTGATCTTCGCCAAAAGCTTATCGCAGAAATTAAGCAAATAGGCGATTTAGAACGGCTTATCTCCAAAATAGGATTGCTAAAAGCTAATCCACGCGAGGTGCTGCAATTAAAACGAGCCTTGCAGGCGGCTTCAGCAATAAAAACTGTTTCTGAAAAAACCAGGCATTCTGCGTTGAACCTCATTGCCGGGCAAATTAATCACTGTCAGCTTATTCGCGAAAAAATAGAAACATCCTTAAAGCCAGACCCGCCCGTACTCCTTTTAAAAGGTGGCGTAATTGCAGATGGTGTTGACGCAGAACTGGATCGGCTGCGGGAGATTGCCTTTGGCGGAAAAGGTTATCTGCTGGAAATGCAAAAGCGTGAAGCAGAAATTACCGGAATCCCGTCGCTTAAAATTGCCTTCAACAATGTATTTGGTTATTACCTGGAAGTTACGCATACGCATAAAGACAAGGTGCCGGCAGACTGGCTTAGAAAACAAACACTGGTAAATGCCGAGCGCTACATTACGCCGGAGTTAAAAGAATACGAGGAGCAGATTTTAGGTGCCGAAGAGAAAATTCTGGCCATTGAAACCCGTTTGTACAACGAACTGGTGTTCGCTTTAAGCGAATTTATTAAGCCCATACAACTTAATGCGCAAATGGTTGCTCGCATGGATGTGCTGCTCAACTTTGCCTCGCTGGCTATTAGCAATTATTATGTGCGGCCGCAGATTAACCAGGGCAGCGTAATTGATGTGAAGGGCGGGCGACATCCGGTAATTGAAAAAACGTTGCCGCAGGGCGAGGAATATATTTGCAATGATGTGTATTTGGATAGCGACACGCAACAGATCATCATCATCACGGGCCCGAATATGGCCGGTAAATCGGCTTTATTGCGTCAAACCGGCTTAATTGTTTTAATGGCGCAAATGGGATGTTTCGTTCCGGCAACGGAAGCGCATATCGGCCTTGTTGACAAAATCTTTACCCGGGTGGGTGCATCAGACAATCTCACTTCGGGCGAATCTACCTTCATGGTGGAAATGAATGAGACCGCCAGTATCCTTAATAACTTGTCAGATAAAAGTTTGATTCTGATGGATGAGATTGGTCGCGGAACAAGCACTTATGATGGAATTTCTATTGCCTGGTCTGTTGCCGAGTATTTGCACAACCATCCCTCCGCGAAAGCTAAAACCCTATTTGCCACCCATTATCACGAGCTGAATGAACTGAGCAACTCGTTTAGCCGCATTAAAAACTTCAATGTCTCTGTAAAGGAAATAGGCAACCGGGTACTATTTCTTCGAAAACTGGTGCCCGGCGGCAGCGAGCACAGTTTCGGTATTCATGTAGCAAAAATGGCGGGCATGCCGGCAAAGCTGGTAAGCAGGGCCACAGAAATTTTAAAACGCCTGGAGCAGGAGCGTACCGGCGGCGAACATGTGAAAGACAGTATCAAAAAAATCCAGCAACAGGCTTATCAGCTTCAGATGTTTTCCATTGACGATCCTGTTTTAGTCAAAATCAGGGATATGCTTAATAATCTGGACGTGAATACACTAACGCCGGTTGAAGCGCTGATGAAGCTGGACGAAATACAACGGATTTTAAAAAATTAACAGAAGCGGGAGTTAGTGAGCAGCCTTTATATATCCCCAGCCCGCTTTTTGTTTCGCAACCACCTCGTAAATACCATCGGGTACGGTTAGCACTCCGGGAAGCAGGTCAGTTTTGCTGATGTTCTGGTTTTTCATGGCCACTTCACAAACTTTGAAAGAAATGTTTTTATTTCGGGCCAGCTCCTGCACGTCTGTTGCAACGCTAGACCGCTGCGTGGTTACCATGGCTAAAGATTTACCATACAGTACCACCTCCATCTGCGCATTGGGGTCTGATTTAGAAATACCCTTAAGCCAGCGAATAATCATTTGATGATCCGATGAATCTTTACTGGTTAGGTCAAAAACAACTTTGTAATCTGATGTTTGGGCCAATGCGATGGCGCTGCTGCAGCCTAATAACATTGCCAGAATCACTATTATCTTTTTCATGATAAATAAGTTTTAACGTAGAAATTTACCTCTTTTTAGGGGGGAAATCAATAGCATCCCGGGTATTCCACCATTGTGGATAATCCCGTATTGCGATAGCCCGCTGATTAACCGAATTTGGCCTAATGGCAATCACACACAGAAGTATCCTCCGGTTTTTAATCATCGCGTTTTTAGCGGCTGCAACCGTTTTCACATCCTGCAAAACCAAAAAAATGCTAACAGATGTATCCGGGTTGCGCAATAAATCCCTTTCGGGGAAATTGGCAGAAAGGTATGCTGAGGTGTTGGGAGTTCCAAAACAGCAGCTACAGAACGAAGCACTCTACCGTTTTGTTGATAATTGGATGGGCGTGCCGCACCGCGACGGCGGGACGGATAAACACGGCATTGACTGCTCGGCTTTTACTAACCTGTTAGAGAAAGAAATTTATAAGCGCTCGCTTCCGCGGATGGCGATACAGATGGCCGATGTGGTGAAGCGCAAATATGAAAGTGAGTTGAAAGAAGGCGATTTGGTGTTTTTCGATTTCAACGGACAGGCTTTCAGCCATGTAGGGATTTATTTGCAGAACAACAGGTTTGTGCATGCCTCAACCAGCAAAGGCGTGATCATTAGCAACTTAAAAGACCCCTGGTACTACAAATATTTTAGCAGGGCAGGTAGCCTTTAAGGTAAAATTGGCGTTATAAATACAGCCCTGCCATTCTGCTTATTAACTTGCATGATGATAAGGAAGGTTGTGATTTTGTGCCTGATGGTGATGTGCACGCGTATAGTGGTAGCGCAGGACGTTAAACTGCTTACGGTTGACCAACTGGAAAACCGTTATAAAAATGGCCAAGACACCGTTTACATTGTAAACTTTTGGGCTACCTGGTGCGGCCCTTGTGTAGAAGAGCTGCCGGCATTTGAGAAACTGCGGGCGGCTCATCAGAATTCCCCTTTAAAAATTCTGCTGGTAAGTGTCGATTTCAAATCAAAGCTGGAAACCGCCGTTAAACCTTTTGTTAAAAAACGCAAGTTCAAAAATGAAGTTTTCCTGCTTAATGAGAAAAGTCAGCAGACGTATATAGACCGAATAAGCAAAGAATGGTCCGGGGCTTTGCCGGCAACCTTAATTGTAAACCAGAAACGGAATATTCGTAAATTGTTCGAGCAGGAATTTACGTACGCCGAACTGGAGAAAACTTATCAGGAATTGAAATAATGATTTTAGTCTTAAATTAAACACTAAGAAAAGGAACGTCATTATTGGTTTTTTAAGCCCCGTGCTGTTAACCGGTGTTTTATTCAGGTTTAATTCAAAAAATCAGCCATCGGCTTCAAGCTATATAGTCTTGGTAGGAGAAGGCGCCAATCAACTGTCACAAGAAGTGGAGCGTAAATATAAAAGTGATTATGAATATATAGGGGGGTGTTCGTATACAAAGATTCCGCCAACAAAATTTATTTCGTTCAGGCCATGCAACTATTTGATAAGTAAAAATTGTTCTTTTGGGCGTGCCCCTTCGGGTCGGGCTTTGCGCTTCAATCTTTTTTTCCCGCCTGAGGCGAGACAAAAAGGATTTTCGCTTCAATCCCTCACGCAAGGCCTACATTATATAATTCTTAAAACTAAAATATATCAATCATGAAAAAATTGCTCATTTTTTGTTTTTTAGCCTTCGGCTTCAATGTACAGGCTAACGGTCCGGGTTACCAGGTTGGCGATATTGTTTCTGATTTCAAATTGAAGAACATCAACGGGAAGATGGTGTCACTTTCAGATTATTCAAGCAGCAAGGGGTTTTTGGTTGTGTTTACCTGCAATACCTGTCCGGTATCTAAAGCGTATGAAAGCAGAATCATCGCTCTCAACAATAAGTATTCGGCAAAAGGCTATCCGCTTATTGCTATCAACCCAAATGATGCCAACGCACAGCCTGGCGACTCGTTTGAGAAAATGCAATCGTACGCGAAGGCTAAAAAATTTAATTTCCCATATTTATACGATCCCGGGCACGTAGTGACTAAACAGTTTGGCGCTACCCGCACGCCGCATGTGTTCCTGATAAAAAAAACTGACGCCGGTAACGTGGTGGAATACATCGGCGCCATTGATGACGACACCGAAAATAGCAACCCCGAAAAAACAACCTATGCAGAAAACGCGTTAGACGCAGTCCTTGCTGGAAATAAACCGGAAGTGACTTTCACAAAAGCGGTGGGCTGCACCATCAAATGGAAAAAAACACAGGGCTAAGGGTTTAATTCTTAATTTTGCTCCCGAAGTACAGCGTATTTCGGGATTTTTTATGACCAAACGGAACACTGATTATAGTTTTTGGAATAAGTACAAACGATTTGCTACTACAGAAATTCTCATGTACATAATCATGGTGATAGGAATTCTGATCGGTATCATTTTGTTTACTTAGACTCATGAACCAACCATGATTGGTTATCTCAATACTCAATACTCAATACTCAATACGCAATATGCAATACTAATTTATATGAAACTTAATCTAAAACGTCCCCTTGCTTTTTTCGACCTTGAAACCACCGGTGTTAACGTAGCATCAGACCGGATTGTAGAAATATCTATTCTTAAAGCCATGCCCAACGGCAGCGAAGAAGTTAAAACGATGAGGATTAATCCCGGAATGCCTATTCCGCTGGAGGCCTCCTTGGTTCACGGAATCTACGATCAGGATGTTCAGAATGAACCCACATTCAGAGACGTCGCCGAAGATCTTGCCCGTTTTTTAGACGATTCAGACCTTGCCGGTTACAACTCCAATAAGTTCGATATCCCCGTGCTAATGGAAGAATTCCTGCGGTCACGCGTTCATTTTGATCTTGATGACCGACGGTTTGTAGATGTCCAGAACATCTTCCATCAAATGGAACCACGCACGCTTAAAGCGGCCTATCGTTTTTATTGCGACAAAGACATCGAACACGCCCACTCGGCCGAAGCCGACATTAAAGCAACCTACAATGTGCTTTTAGCCCAGTTAGATAAATATGAAGGAGTGGAGTTTGAAGATAAAAAGGGAAATAAAAGTACGCCGGTACAGAATGACGTTGATGCCTTGCATGCATTTACCAATTTAAGTAAGCCGGTAGATTTCGCCGGTCGCATTGTGTTTAATGACGAGGGGGTAGAGATTATCAATTTCGGAAAGCACAAGGGAAAATGTGTGGAAGAGGTTTTTCAAACCGAACCCAGCTATTACTCCTGGATGCAGAAAGGAGATTTCCCGCTGTATACCAAACGCTGTATGGAAAAAATTTGGGTACGCTGGAACGGAAAAAAGGAGCGGTTAAAAGTGGAGACACAAACCAAAGTAACCGTTGAACCGAAACCTAATCGGCCTGCCACTCCTCAGCCATCAACCCAAAAACCCCGGGAAGAAGCCAAGCCGATAAATATAGACATGCTGGAGCAGTTGAAAATGAAATTCGGAAAATAACCCATTTGTTTTCAAGGTAAAACACATTCAGAGAATGCCTAAACAGGTTTAGCGTTCGGACTGGAAGTTCAAAAGCCAGAGCTTCACCGCATTCTCTCCAGGGCTAATTAATGCCATAGGTGCCGGTTTTTAAAAAGTCTACCGTTTTTCTCATGCCTGGTTTTAAAGGACTGATTTTGTATGCCGGTTCGTCAATAAATTTCTGAAGTATACCTTTTCTATCAGTTATTAATTGATCCGGTTGCTGAAGCAAGATAGAAGTTTGTCTGTCAGCTATTCTCGTTTGGACCGGGGCGATGAAATTATGAGCACTAAGAAATTCTCGGGACAAAATAACCATTCCGGTTTTTTGGGCTAACTGGCGGCCAATGCGATAAGAAGCCCCCCTTTTAAACGTTTTCATATTTTTGGTTTTTAAAATCAATTAGTTTTTGCTGAACTAAAGTTGAGAAGCTCCACAGCAAATGAGAAATTGATTTACGGCCATAATTTTTTCGCTTTTGCAGAATAGCTTTTTCGTAGAAGCAAAAAACTCAATTTTATAAGTATTTGCAAAAAACGACTCTTCGGGGAGGGATTTTCTGAATGATTCGAAAATTTTAGTAGAAATAGTGTGCTCGCTTTGCAGGAAATGCAGAATAAACCTGTTTGTTATCCCAAGCCCCTACTTCGCTTCATTTTTTGCTGATTTTATTGTATTTTGAAGATAAATAAGCTTGAAATAAAAGCATTAGCTATGGAAACAAACCACATCCAGCAGTTATTCATCCAAAGCATCAAAGAAAAAATACCTGCCCATTTAACCCTCGTTGATGAACTGGCAGATTTACTGGATTTAAGCAACGATAGCGCATACCGCCGCATCAGATCTGAAAAGCAGTTTTCATTACAAGAGGTACAAAAAATTTGTTCGCATTTTAAAATTTCACTTGACTCGCTGCTTAACCTGCAAAACGACACCTTCCTGTTTAATGGCCGAATTACCAATAACTCGGATTTTACATACGAAAACTGGCTCGAAACCGTGATTGTTCATTTAGAAACCATTAAAAGTGTGCAGCCCAATCACATGTATTATATTGCCAAAGAGATACCATTCTTTTACTATTTTCTGATACCCGAAATCGCGGCGTTCAAGTCGTTTTTCTTCATGAAATCCATACTGGATTATGAGGACTGGAAAAACGCAAAATTTTCTGTCAGCGATGATTACACCCGCATCCATAATTTTGGCAAACGGATTAGCGACCTGTTCGCATCTGTACCCAGTACAGAAATTTGGAGCATTGAAAACATTACCAGCACCCTGCATCAGATAGAATTTTACAGGGTAACCGGGGCGCTCAGAGCCGATGAAGATGCAATTGCACTCTTCGATCACTTTGAAGAGCTGGCAAACCACTTGGAAAGGCAAGCCGAATGCGGCTTTAAGTTGCGGGCCGGCCAGGCAACTGCTTCTTCAGGCCCGGTTTACAAAATGTTTGTTAATGAGCTAATAATGGGCGATAATATGCAGCTTATCCAGGCCGGAAATATGCAAATAACCTATATAAATCACAGTATTTTAAATTTTATCACCACATACGTTCCCGCTTTTAATTTATATATGAAACAAACGTTTGAAAATATTGCGCATAAGTCTACTCCGATAAGTGAGGTAAATCAGCGAGATAGGTTGATGTTTTTTAACAGGCTGAGGGCAAAAATAGCCGCGGCACGCAAGCTTGTTACCAATTGATTTGCATGTTCACTGCGTTGAAGTAATTACTGTTTCAAAAAATCAATATTGCGCTTCAGGCCTGAGAATTTAGTACGCTTAACGGCCGAATTTTTAAACACCCGCAAAAATATTTCTTCGGTTATTTCTTCCCAATCCCTTGTGGTCATGCCGGCCAGTTCTGGATGAAGTTGAAAAGCCGGCTCGGCGCTCGTTACCGAAAATCTGTTCCACGGGCAAACGTCCTGACAAATATCGCAGCCAAACATCCAGTTATCCATTTTTCCATCAAATTCTTTCGGAATTTCATCTTTCAATTCAATGGTGAGGTAAGAAATGCAGCGGCTGCCGTCAACAACGTATGGCTCAACAATGGCGCCGGTGGGGCAGGCATCTACACAGCGTGTACAGGTTCCGCAGAAATCGGATGCGGGCTCCAGGTCATAAGCCAGCCCAAGGTCTACAATCAGTTCGGCGATGAAGAAAAAGGATCCGCTATTTTTATTGATTAGATTGGTGTTTTTACCCATCCATCCCAAACCAGATTTTTTTGCCCATGCTTTATCTAAAACCGGTGCCGAGTCAACAAAGGCACGCCCATTTATTTCGCCCACGCTTTCGCGGATGCAATCCATTAGCAACTTGAGCTTTTCTTTAATCACAAAATGGTAGTCCGTGCCGAAAGCATATTTGCTGAGCTTCGGCGCTTCGCTATCGCTTTGCACCGAATCCGGAAAATAATTCAGCGCAAGCGAAATAACAGATTTTGCGCCGTCAACCAGCTTACGCGGATCAAGACGTTTATCAAAATGATTCTCCAGATAACTCATTTTCCCCTGGAAACCTTTTTTTAGATAACTCTCTAAACGCGGCGCTTCTTCTTCTAAAAAGCCGGCTTCAGAAATTCCGCAAAACATAAAACCGAGCTCTAAAGCCTTGGCTTTTATCATTTTAGAATATTTCTGTGCTGAATTTGTCATCCGATCACCGCAAAGATAATTATTAGCACCTATCGTTTGAAAAATAGCTAATTGCTGTTCGTGCGCAAGTTATGGTATAGCTATTGCTATATTCGGGCCGAACCAAAATTTACATCATGAATATGAATATTATTAAGCGAACCACCTTTGCAGCTGCCTTACTTATTACAGGTACCCTGCACGCCCAGGATTCAACCCGGGTTACGACTTCAGACATTAAACCATTTGCGCCCATAAGTTCTTTCAGAACATTTTCGTTCGGCATAAATGCCGGAGTGCTGAGCCCTACATTGCCCTTTGGTAAAAACGACTTTTCTACCTGGAAACCACAAATTGGTTATGGAGGCTATTTAAAAACTCAAATTACTCCGGCTTTTGGCCTTAGAGCCGATTTTTTGGCAGGAGAACTAGAAGGCGATAACAGCGAACCTTTTGGCAGCGGTATAACCCCATTGGGCCCTTTAAGTGCTTTTGAAACTTCTTTAAAATATTCAGGCAGCATTAGTGCGCAGCTCAGCCTGGCAAACATCTATTGGATGAACCGGCGCAATGTGATTATCCCTTATGTAACAGCCGGGGCAGGATTGATGGGCTATAACAGCATCATTACGGATAAGGCTGGTCAGCAATCAGAATTTAAAACCGACGGGAATGTAAACGAAGCATTTTTTCCTGTTGGTGGCGGGTTGAAATTTAATTTATCGCAAAGTGTTAACCTCGACCTGGGTTATACCATGAACTTTGTTGACGGCGATAATTTAGACGGATACCGCAACGGTCCGCAGGATGATAAATTTTCTTACGGATTCATTGGGCTTGAATTTGCTTTAGGGCAAAAATCTAAACCTCAGTTGGCTACATACAATCCGGTTGCCGCGTTAGAAAGTGATTATATCAGCAGAAATGCCATGTTAAAAAGCCAGTTAGAGGCAGAGCGGGCCAGCAATGCGCAGCGTTTAGCTCAAATTGATGCCGAGTGGAAGAAGTTTTTGAATGATGCGGATAAAGATGGGGTTTCTGATTATTTTGATAAGTGCCCCGATTCGCCGCAGGGAACCCAGGTTGACGGTGCGGGTTGTCCGTTAACTATAACCAACACGACCGTAAACCCGGTGAGAGTGGTGGTAACTGAAGAAGACAAACGCGTGGTTGCCGATGCGATCAAAAACCTGGAATTTGATTTTGGGAAATCTACGATCAGATCTTCGTCTTATCCGAGTTTAAACCGGGTTGCTGATCTTCTGAAAACAAAAGATTTCAGTTTAAAGCTTGCGGGTCATACAGACAATGTAGGCAGTAACGCTGCAAACTTAAAGTTATCTAAAGACCGTGCAGAATCAGTAAAATCATATCTGGTTAGCCAGGGGGCAAACGCATCCAGAATTGAAGCAACCGGGTACGGCGAAAGCCAGCCTATTTCTACTAACAGTACCAATGCGGGCCGTCAGAATAACCGAAGGGTTGAATTTACACTCTACTAATCTTCATTTTGTTGAACCTTAAGGCACCTCGCGGTGCCTTTTTTTTGAGAAAAAAATCTATACCTGAAAATTCCAAGCCCCCTAATTTCGTATTTGAATTAGAACAAAATATTTCTAAACTGTTATAGTAACATTGGCTTATAAAGCAACAGGTTAAACTTTAAATACGCTCAATATGAAAACAAAAATTCTCACGTACCCGCTGTTCGCAGGGTTGCTTTTAGCGACTGGTACGCTCCATGCACAAAGTCAGGAAACCAGAAAGGAAAACATTTCTGGCCAAAGCCTGAGCGCCAATGAACGCAAAGCGATCATTCCTGCCACCGATGCCGATAAGCAAGTTTTTGCGCAAGCGGTAGATAATCTGGAATTTGATTTTGATCAGGCGTCAATCCAACAGAAGTCTTATAAAAGTTTGGATGGCCTTGCCGACTGGCTGAAAGCGAGAAACTTTACATTGAAGGTGGCTGGCCACGCAGATTACATAGGCGAAGATGCTTACAACCTTGATCTATCCAACAGAAGAGCTATCGCGGTAAAAAATTATCTGGTGGAAAAGGGTGCTGATCCGGCGTTGATTGAGCCTATGGGTTACGGAGAAAATCAGCCCTTAGAAAGCAATAACACAGAGGTCGGTCGGCAAAAAAACAGAAGGGTTGAATTTACCCTTTATTAGAGAGAAAAGGAGACGCTACTGGTTTTGAACGGACGATTGATCAGTTCATCTGATATGTTGCTTCTTTTCCTCCGACGTAGTAAAAAATAAACGCAAGGCAGCGAGCATTTGCTGGTTCTACAAAGCGCATAACATGAGTGAGAATTGGAGATTGTAATTCAATTTGAATGGTTCAAGTACGATAATTAGGCACATAGAACCTTAACCCCGCGTAAAATAAACGGGATGGGAGTGGCAGTCTCGCCTCAGGCGAGGCTACAATGCACAGCCCGGCAGGAGTCGGCGATTGACGCGGGTATTGCTTTTCAAATATTACTTTCTGAAAACCGCCGATGGTTAAGTTTACCGGATTTATTCAAAAAATGATTTGTCTGAACGGTTTGATGAACGAAACAGCGAACCGTTCTGGTTGAAAAAACACGAGCCTTAAGATCGCAACTCTTTAAATACCGGTTAAATTTTTAGCACTAATGTTTTAGAAAGGCTTAGCAACAATTATACTTTGTGGTATGAAAGTTCTGCGGCGGTAAGTGCATCGCCGGCTGTCCATAGAGCAGCACCAAGTAATAAAAGATCTTTCGCAATAAACTGACCCGGCATTGGCGACAGGAATGGAAATCCATAACCGGGTTGCCATACGCCCGGTGTGGACAATAGAAAAGATAATGTTATTAAAAACATAAAAATTGCCCCAATACTGCCTATGGCCGAGGCTTTTGGAGAAAACGATCTGCAGGCGATTAATAGTCCAAGTATGATTTCAATAATTCCGAGCAACATTGAAAACCCTTGTACACTCATCAAACTATAAACCCAGGATAATAAAGGGCTATTTTCAACTAAGGGTTTGATGCCTTCCGCCTCGTAAGCAGTAAACTTCAACAAGCCTACCCATAGCAGCACAACAACAAGGCCGTAACGAATAATTATTGCGCCCATGCTCTCAAGCCTTGTGGCTAGGTGTATTTTTGTATTTTCGGCTGTATTATTCATGGTTTGATTTTTGATGAGCAGGATGAATTTTATATATATATGTTTAAAGTGAAGGGAAATCATTCAAAAAAAATTGATCGATGTAATAGCCCAACTTTTTAAAGAGCCGGGCTATTAGATTGCCACAACACCCCCAAGTTTTCTATTCTTTATCAAAACCAGTTAACCCAATATATGCATGCTCCTCTTTTGTTTTACCAACAGAAGAAGGAACCGCATAGGGCGAACCGCTAATTTCTGTTAGCACGCCGTTTGCTGAGGTTCTAAAAGTGCTGACAGTATGGCTTTGAAAGGCGCCTACGTTAAATAAATAGCCATCAGAAGTTTCGTGTAGATCTTTCGCATCGCCAACAGGTAAGTTGCCGCTTTTAGCAAAAGAATTATTTCCAAGAGCGTTAGCAAGAAGATTGCTGCCCAGGATATTAAAAGAACTTACAACATTACTACCAAAGCTGGCCACGTAAAGTTTGCTTTTATCAAGGCTTACCCAGGTCCAGCATCCCTCATCATTCCTGTTTGAAGTTGGAAAGTTTTGCACTTTAGCTGCCGTAGTGCAGTTGTGGACGGTTACGCTATTAGATTCTTTGGAAGAGTGCAGGTTGAAGTTCGACATATAAATGTATTGATCGTCTGGACTCCAGGAAATTCCAATATTACCCGATATACC
>JBGTBV010000021.1:0-39434 GCA_041749185.1 Daejeonella sp.
GGTCTTTTGTCGAGAATCAGATTTGGCTCTTTATCGCTATTTATCCATTCGAGAAGGTCTTTGCTTAGTGCTTTACCTGAATTTGCAATATTTAAGACCAATTCCTGTCCATCAAGAGCCAGCGAAATTTGTATTTTTCCATCTGGAGGAGTGGCCTTTACAGCATTTTCAATCAGATTTTGAATCACTCTTTCCATTAAGCTTATGTCAGCCACCGTCCAAACATGATACTGGCATTTAGTACATTCTAATTTAATTTGTTTGTCTGCGGAAAGCATTTGGAAGGTATTGACAGTCTCCTGCACAATTTCTGAAAGCACAAAAGGTTCTTTGTTTGCTTTAAATTCCCCCGACTCCATTTTTGAAAGATCAAACAACTGCTTTACCATGTTTTCAACCTGCTCGATCTTATAGAGCACCATTGGCAAATACTGCTGTATATCTTTTTTCAACAGTCTTTGCGTATTTTTCATTAACAAAGTTTCTGTATAGCCATGGGCAATTGAAAGAGGAGTGCGAAGGTCATGGGATATATTTGCAAGAAAATCATTTCTTTCTTTTTGTGATTGTTTTAAAAGATTGATCTGAAGTACTAACTGATCCGCCATTTGATTAAATGACTTTGTGACGGGCAAGAATTCATTAAAGTTCCGAACATCGAAACGGGCGTTAAAATCGCCTTGTTGAAAACGTTCAACAATCTGAATAATTTTTAAAAAGCTTTTCCGAAGCCGACTGATGTACGCCATGCTGATGATGATTGATATGGCAATAACAACACAAAGTACTTGAATTGCCAGGCCTCCAATATGGCCGCCAAAAAGCAAATGATATACATTCTGATATTCCATACTTCCCAATATTACATAGATGTATCCAAGTTTCTGGTCGCCCCGCTTAACTTCAGCCGCAGAGAATATTTTAGGATCTTTCGGATCTTTTGGATCAGGCCCTTTTATATATTCTTTGCCCTCTGAAGCAATTAAAGTTTTAATATTATCAAGCGGCAGTTTTCGAAGTTTGATATCAGCCTTTGGAGCGTGAAAAGAGATGACTTTCCCAACGGTATCTAAAAAGTATATTTCGGCATTTGGGCTAATAATCATCGCCTGATAAAAAACCGAGTCAGCCTTCTCGAAGTCTATTCCGTTTTTATCAAAGGGAGACGTGAATTTGGCAATATGGGAAGCTACATCCTTGTTTAAAAGCTGAGTGCTGGCCTGATGGAACCGGGTGGTTGAAAAATAAGTGATCGCAATAAATAATAAGCTTAAAATCGAAATCAGGGTGAAGATCAGGGCTGTGCTGAATCTGAAGATGTTATATTTTATCGGCATCATTCTGAGAACCTATATCCTACACCCCAGGTTGTTAAAATATATTCGGGCTTGTTTAAATCATTTTCAATTTTAACCCGTAACCGGTTTACATGAGATGTTACCGTGTGCTCGTAACCAGAGAATGAATATCCCCAAACTAATTTAAGAAGCTCCAGACGCCTGAAGGTTTTACCCGGATTGCTGGCCAATACAAATAATAGTTCCAGCTCCTTATGGGTTAAATCCAAACGCTGCCCGTTTAAACAAGCTTTCATTAAATTCATATCAATATTAATATCTTTAAATTGAACATTTGCCTGAGTGCTGACTGCTTGCATATTATATTGATCTGCCCTCCTTAGCAATGCCTTTGTGCGGGCCATCAATTCGTGTATGCCGAAGGGTTTGGTAACATAATCGTCAGCGCCAAACTCTAAGGCCAGAACTTTGTCAATTTCTTCTGCACGGGAGGTTAGCATCATAATTGGACAGTTGCTATTTGTTTGACGGATTTGTTTGCAAATCTCTATTCCGTCTAAATCAGGCAGCATGATATCTAAAATAATCAAATCAAAAGTTTCTGAACATGCTTTTTCTATTGCGTCCTGACCCCGCTGGCAGTCGGTAATGTTATAAAAACTATTAAAATGAAGTTTAAGAAGCGTAACAATTTCTAAATCATCTTCTACCAATAAAATATTTTTCATACTCATACTCAGACAAATTGAAGATATTGATTTCTAAATGAGTTTCCAAATAACTCTAATTCAGTAACATAAATCATTCTGAAGGGTTTAGTTTTTTCCCTCTCTAACTTCGAAATATTAAACAGGAGCTTCTAAATGGATGTCTCCTTGATAATCCTGTGCCCTTTATCGGCCATAGAAACACAATTCCCTAACTATTTGTTGACACAGTTATAGGCTACCAAATGGGCGGTTCTCAACAATACTAAGCCATGAAATGATTGGATCTTAAAAATAATTGAGTGCTCGTAAAAATTCATTTAAATAGTCAAGTAAAAAGAAACCATGATTTCAGCACAAATAACACAGACAGTTTTGGTAACGGGTGCCAGTTCGGGCATTGGCCAGGGTATCGCCATCGCATTTGGCCGTCAGCAGGCCAACGTGATAGTGAATTATCATGAAGATGAAGTGGGTGCCAATGACACTTTAAACCTGATTTTAAAGAGCGGTGGCCGGGGTTTTATTTGCAAAGCTGATGTAGGTAAAGAAGAGGAGGTGATCCGCATGTTCAAAAAGGCTGCGGAGGCATATAAATCAGTTGATATATTAATTAGTAACGCGGGTATCCAAAAAGACAGTTCTTTTTCCAGCATGACGCTCGATCAATGGAACAAAGTGATCAATACCAATTTAACCGGTTGTTTTTTATGTGCGAGGGAAGCGATCAAGCAGTTTGAAAACAAAGACATAACGGGTCCAGAGGCGAAAGCCATAGGGAACATCATATTCATCAGTTCGGTACACGATGTTATTCCCTGGGCGGGGCACGTAAATTATGCCGCTTCAAAAGGCGGAGTGGACATGCTGATGAAATCGCTTGCTTTAGAAGTTGCGCCAAAAAAAATCCGTGTCAACGGTATTTCGCCCGGGGCGATTGCGACCGATATTAACGATGAAGTATGGAAAGACGAGGAAAAGAAAAAAGAACTGATGAAACTCATACCGTATAAACGGATAGGCTTGCCCGAAGATGTTGCAAAGGTGGCGGTTTGGCTGGCCTCGCACGAAAGTGATTATATCACCGGGACAACCATTTACGTGGACGGTGGGATGACACTTTATCCGGGGTTTGTGGATAATGGATAAAAGGGAGCTTATTTCACCTTAAAATTAAACATCACCACCCCAATCTGAACTTCGGGGGCAGACTCAAGACGATTTAGCCTTGCGCCTAAAACGGCAGCTTCACACTTTCGCCATAGCGTTAAGTCAGAAAGGGTGGTGCCTCGGGCTCCGGCCCGGGCAAATATTACTTCGCCGGTTTTATCCACCCGGATTTCTACGGCGATTTTTCCGGCGCTTTGACCGCGGTCTTCAATTCTGGGGATGCTTACAAACCTTCGGTTGGCTAAAGTTAAAGCTACGCCGCCATTTCCCGAACCCCCTTCGCCATAATCAGGCGACAGCGGATCGCCGTCTTTATCTCCCTGATTGCCTGGCTCGTTCCCGGTGCCATCGCCTTTACCGGTACCGTCGTTCTTTTTGCCTTTGTAAAGGGCGTTCTGGTTAACTGTAGGTTTGTTTTCTTTAGCCGGTAAACTTACCGATGGATTGGTAGAGCTGCTTTTTTCTTTACTTACAATTTCCGGGGCGTCTTCCACATCCTGGGTTACTATTGACTTATCAGTTACTTCTGCAGATGGCTGGGAAGTGGGATTAGATTCGGTCAGCACTTTGTCTGGCGGGGTGTTGTTTGCGTCGGGGGCGGCAGATGGTTCGTCAACACTCATATAATCATCGCCCATGCCAATTACAGACGTGCCATAATTGACAATAATGCCGCCTGTTCCTACATCTTCAGGCGGCATTGCCCTACTGGCGATGATCAAAAAACTCAGCAATAAAAACACACCCATAATAGCTGTTGAAATAATCACGGCTTTGGGATAATTGTTCTGTTCTTGTTGAGCGTACTGCATTACGGTTTGGTTTCTGTAGCAAGAACAAGTTTAATTTTCAGCTTGTTTGCGATGTCTGTTAAATCAACGATGTTTTCTATCGCTATTGTTCGATCAGCGAACAAAATAACCGTTAAATCTGGCGAAGCTTTCTGATAGGCTTCAATACGCTGGTAAAGCTGATCAAAAGGTACCTGCTGTTTTTCAACAAAATAGGTGAGATCTTTGGTAATGGAAACGTTAATGGTTTTCTGTGGCATGGCCTGCCCGGAGCTTGACCGCGGCAAAAACAGTTTGACCACATTGGGGTTAACCACCGCCGAAGCCAAAAGGAAAAACAGCAGCAGAAAAAACATAATGTCATTCAATGCCGATGTATGCACTTCAACTGCGGGCCGTCGGTTTCGCTTTCTTAAATTCATTTTCTATTTTTTTATTAGCTTTCAGTCTTCAGCTTTCAGAAATCAGGTATTAGCCGAAAGCCCCGGAGCTGAAAGCTGATTGCTGATAGCTGATACCCCCCAACTATTTCCCCGGTTCCTCCAGCAGATCTATAAATTCAATTGCATCTGTTTCCATCCGCAAAATAATGCGGTCAACCATAATGTTAAGGATATGGTAAAGTACGTAAGCAACTATACCGATGATGAGGCCTGCGGCCGATGTAATCATTTTGGTGTACAATCCGCCAGAAATGGTTCCTATTTCTATAATTCCTTTTAGAGATACATCATGAAAAATGGTGATTACGCCAATAATGGTTCCTACGAAGCCCAGCATGGGAGCAATACCGGCGATAATGCCCAAAATGCTAATATTTTTTTCGAGCTTGGATACTTCCAGCTTTCCAACGTTTTCAATGGCTCCTTCAATATCTTTTATGGGCCGACCAATACGCAAAAGGCCCTTTTGAAGCATCCGCCCGAGCGGGGTATTGCTATTCCGACTAATGGCTATAGCCGATTCGAGTTTATTCGACATGACGCTTTGCTTCACCTGCTGCATCAGGTTAGACTCATCAGAAGAGGCTTTGCGGATGGTTAAGTATCGTTCAACAAAAATAATCAGGCCGATAAAAGCCAGCAGTGCGAGCGGCAACATTACCCAACCTCCTTTAAAAAGAAGATCAATAAATCGTAGTTCCTCTGCCTGCGTAGCAACTTGTGTAACCGCAGCGGCGGTGTCAGTGAATTGGGTTATGGTGTCTGCTTGTAATAGTAACATTGAGTTTTAGTTGTTTATTTTAGGTTTAACCCGAGCAATCCAGGCATCTTTGTTTAGTTCTTTTTTAACGCGTATTAATTCCTGTTGGGCGGCAGTTTCGGTATTGAAAGATCCCAGGCTAATTTTAAGTTTTGACCCCGGCATATTCTCAACAATTTTTGCGTAAACGCCCTTATCAGTAAGTTGCTTTACAAACCGGTCGGCATCGGCTTTGCGGGCGAAAGCGGCGCCGATAATTTCGAAACTAACTTCGGGAGTAATCACTGTTTGCGCCTGGGTGCTTACTTCAATGGTGTCGCGGGGTTTTTCTACTTCAAAACCTTCTTTTGCCAGTTCCTGATAGATCGTGTCGGCTTCTGCAACCGAGTCGGCCATGGTTTTAACCGGAAGTGCTTTTACAGCTTGTCTATCTTCTGCTTCCCGTGCAGGAAGCTGATTCTTTTGTCTGAAAACTTCGAATGCCTGCGGATAGATCAGATAAGAAACAACGCCAATCAAAATCAATGATGCGGCGATGAGCACCAATTTAGTGGCGCCGCTCATCCGTCGCACTTCTGCGGTTTCTATTTCAAATGACGCTTCCGGATCATCTTCTTCAACAGAGCCGATATTTTTCGGTTGCTCATCTTCCGTTGCCGCAATTGCTCCTGCCGGGTTTTCTAATTCCGGCAACTGCTGCACAGGCTCTAGTCCGTAATAATCTCCTTCTTCATCAAAATTGACGGCATCAATAAAGATGTAACCTTCGCCGGCTCGCTTGAGCGTACCCAATGATTCGATTTCTGCGTAGCCGTAAATCTCGAGCTGCGATTTTGTTTGTGCTACAAACTTATCTATAAAGTAGTTGGCGGTATTGGCAGAAACGCTTTTTTGTTTGCTGATAAACTGGGCGAGGTTGGCATTATCTTCCGTTTCCTGAAATGCCAGACCATGGGATGGTGGGAAAAAACCCTGCAGTAAAGGATCGTAAAATGCAGCTTTTCGTTGCTTATGAAAAGTTCCGAGCGATGGTACATTTACCTCATCATTATGACGCAATAGTTCGGCAATATAGGGGCTAACGTCCATCGGGGCAAAGATAATTTATAATTCCAAAATTGGGTAATCTAATCAGAACGAGTAATTAAATCCGCCCAAAATGTTTAAGCCAAGTTTTTGATAATACAGATATTGCTGATACGGCTTCCCGAAAATATTATTGGCTTGGAGATAAACTCCGATTTTATCATTAATCTGGTATTGCGCCCCGGCACTTAGATCGGCAAAGCTTTTAATTGTCACAATGCTTTCCTGCGGCTCTGGTATCGGAGTGATATTAACCATCCGGGCCCTGCTCTCTCCGTTCAGGAAAAATTCTGCGTCGATGCTTAACTTTTGGTTAATCTTTGCTCTTAAATTGGAACTCAGGCGCAAGCCGGGTTTAAACCAAGCTTCCTGCTCTGTGGCTGTGCTAAAGCTCAGCGCCTCGGCTTTGCCGCTTATATCAACAATATCTGATGCTTTGAAATTCACTTCACCTTCAAAGCCTACTACCTTGCTTACACCTTCGTCATAAATCACATTAAACCTGCTCACTCTGAACGGATCGTTCACAAAAAGCGGAAGGTCTTCAATCCTTTTATAAAATGCCTTCGCTTTGTAACCAAAGCCGGCACCGGCATTTCCCTTTATACCGCCGTAAATGTTCACCTTTTCAAGTGCGTTTCTGATCATGTAATCTTTGCCGAGATAGATATTTTCGTCTGTTAATCCTTTTATGGAAGTCTTTAAAACATCGCCGGTGAGGCCCGCAAATAAAACCGCGTAGTCTGCTGCTATGGAAGCCTCTGCGGTAACCGCCGGAAGTAAATTGGTCCGGGTCTGGGCGCCAAACTCATGTACCACATTGAGACCTAAATTTAAAAAGAAACCTTCGCCCTGATATTTTAGAAAGGGGTTGCCGCGAAGAATGTTGTTGCGGATATCAAACAAGGAATCTTTTGCGCCTGTATAATCTGCAGAAGCGCCCACGCCAATCTGGAAATTGCCGAGCGGGAAATTAACGTGGCCCTGTAAGGCAAAATTATTTTCGCGGCTGTTACTGTTGTTTGAAAGCAGGTATGCGTTTAGCTTAATCGCATAATTAGGCAGATCCTCAGCCTCGGAGTAGCTGCTCAGTAATTCGCCTTCGGCTTCCAGCAGGTTAAAACGTTGCCTAAGCGGATCGCCGGCAGCAACCGGCAAGTCAGGGTTGAAGCCGTAAAAAAAAGTAGACCGGCGGTTATAGCCGATAGCCCCGGAATAGGTTTTATCGGTTCCAATGCTTCGGCCAAAGCCAGAAATAGTTTGTTCAGAAAATTGCTGGCGGTTTATGCTGCCCTGTTGCGCCAGGTGTTTGATAAATAATCCGGCTTGCAGGGCTTCATCGCGGCCGGTATTTAAATAGACTTCGCCCAAACCGCTATTGAGGTTTCCGGCACCAATTTTAACGTAGTTGTTTAACAATTGAGGAGCTTGCTCTGCGGCTAATTTTTGAGCCTGCAACTCTTTGATATTCGAGTTTAATTCGAGCTTTTTATCCAGAATAGTGTAGGTTAAAACGGGCTTAAATGTTTTGTTATCGCTCAAATCGGGACTGCGACGAATTTTTACCGCCTCGGCTAAAATGGGTTTGTAAGGCCTTATTACCTCAATCTCTTCGGCTAAAGAAGGTTTTTCAGCATCTTTTTTTTGATCCTGCGCAAATGCCGGTATCGCCAGGCAGAAAAGGGATAGCGGATATATTAAAAATTTATAGATCGCGTTATTGTTCATTCGAATATTTTTTGGTTTGCACCGAGATTTCTTTTAGAAATACTTAGTTTTTTGCGTTTAACTGTCTGAGTTTCTCCCTGGCCACCGGTAAAATGTCTTCCTCTTTTCCCTCATAATTTTCAATAATGCTCTGCAGCGTGCTTTTGGCCTGGAAAGCGTCTTTCATCGCTATGTAATTATCTGCGATCAGAATAAAGGTTTTTGCCACCCAATAATCGTGAGAGGGCATCTTATTAGTTAAGTCGAAAGCCGTTTGCAGCGAAGTTTTATGATCGCCTTTAACGTATTGGAGATTTGCTACATTGTATTTTGCTTCTGCTCCGGCGACTGTTTTTGTCTGTTCGGAAACAGACACAAAACCTTTCATTGCGGTGGCTGTATCCCCCAATTGCAGTTGGGCTCTTGAAGCATACAATCCGGCCCTCAGTTTTTCTTCCTCAGAAGCTTTCTCAGATTCGCGGATTAGCTTAACATATTTCAGGGTTTCGTCTGGCAACTGCATATTGGCGTAAGCCTCCATCAAATTGTTGAGGGCAAATCCATAATTGGCTTTGTACTCTGAAGTGAGTTCCAACTTTTTTAAGTGGACAATGGCCTCGTTGTATTTATTTTGCCTGAGGTATATTTTTGATATGCTGATCAGTGCCCGTTCGGTGTACTCACTGGTCCAGTCATTCAGAATAAATTCATAATCAGGGATGGCTTCATCAGGCCTGCCGAGCTGAACAAGGCTTTCGGCCCTGATAAATTTAGCGTGCTTCTCGTTAATTGCTCTTTGAAATTTATCAAAATAGGCGTTTACAGCCTCAAATGTTCCCTGATAATCGCCCTTTAAATAGCGGTTGTTGGCAGCCTGAAACGTAAAATTATCTTGTTCGGATGTGCTCAGGTTACCAATGCTGGTGGTGTTCGCGTAACTCAAAAATCCTTCCGCATCGGCATTGTCAAGGTAGATGTTTTTGATAGATTCAAGCGCTTGTTTTGCTTCGTCGGTAGTAGAATATTCCTTAATAACGCGTTTAAATGTAACCAGGGCCGCATCGTCCTGGTCCTGGTTATATTGAACCAAACCAATGGTAACCAGCGCACGCGGAACGTAGCTGCTTCGCGGATATTTCTGAATTAACGCCGAAAGATCGGTTTTAGATTTCTCAAAATCCCCTTTTACAAAATAGGTATAAGCGATTTCAAAGCCGGCATCATCGGCATAATTAGAGCCCGGAAACTGCGCCAACAACGATTGGTGGGTAGCAATCTTTGCGTCGTTTTGGGTTTGCAATCCCTGGATCATGCCTTTTTGAAATAGCGCATAATCCCGGTCGTCGGTAGATCCGGCAATTATCCGGTTGTAGTTGGTGAGTGCGCTGCCGTAATTCTTCAGAACAAAGTAAGAATCTGCCAAACGAACCACGGCATCGTTTATGGTGTTTCGGTCGCGTTCATTACTCTGAATAAACCGCTGAAAATAATTAGCGGCTTTGGCATAACTTTCGTTTTCAAAAGCAGCATAGGCCAGGGCATAATTGGCGAAATTATAAACCTCTGTTTTCCGGGCCGCAGGTAAGGATAAGAATGTTTCAAAGTTGCTAACAGATTCGCCGAATTTTCGCACTTCAAACATTGCTTCGGCAAGCCAGTAGGTTGAAAGCGCTTCAATATCCGGGTCAACGGCGTTAGAGTTTGATCGGATGAAAACAGAAATGGCATTCTGGAAAGCCCTTTCATTATAAAATTCGAGCCCCCGGTAATAGGTTACTTTTTGGTAGGCCGCCTTGGCATCCTGGTTTTTGTTAGGAATGCTTTCCAGGATATATATCGCGTCTTTGTAATTTTTTGTAGTAAGCAAAATTTCTCCCAGCAGGGTTTTTGCCTCATCAATGCGAGGGGAGCGGGGGTAGGTTTTAATAAATTCCTGAGCAGCATCCAGGGCCACCTGATGAAATTCGAGTTCGTAGGATAGTTTGGCGTAATTGTACAAACCTTCTTCCTGTAAGGACTTATCGAAGTTTAGCTTAGAAGCTTTGAAGAATGCGCTTCGTGCAGATTGCTTGTTGCCTGTTTTTAGAAATGATTCGCCCAGAGCGATCATTCCGCTTTGAAAATACTGATCCGGATTTTCCAGCTTCTCTAATTCCTTAACGGCATTCGCATAGTTTTTAAGCTTATAATATGTATAGCCGATCTGGTAGTTATCCTGATTGTTTTGAGTTTTGCCTTTGTCATTTTGCTGAAACCGCAAGTAATAGTCGCCGGCATTCTTATAATCAGATTTAGCGAAATAGGAAGCTCCGATTATACGCAGCATTTCTGTTTGGTACTGCTGATCAATGGTTTTAAGCGCAGGGATTGCGTAGCTGAGCACTTCATCATACCGTTTGTCTAAAAAATACAGCGCCGATATGTAATAGGGATAGGAATTCTTATAGGTTTCTGAACCGCGAAGCTTTTCAAATTCGCGTAATGCGGTTTTATAATCGGCACTTAAATAGTTTAAGTAAGCGTAATAGTAGGTAGATGGCTCTTTATATTCTGAACTTTCATCCTTCAGTTTTCCAAACAGCGGTTCGGAATTAATATAATCTTTGGTTTCAAAATAGGCGTAGGCAAGCTTGAAGCGATACTCTGCGCTTTCTTTTGCGCTTAATGAATTCTGATCTATTTTTCGAAACCACTCAATAGTTTTAGGATAATTTTTTTGTTGGAAATAGGAGCGACCCACCTGATAGTATGCCAGCCTGGCGTTCGGATTAACTGGATACCGGGCGATAAATTGTAAAAATTTGCTCTCTGCATCCTGGTTGCCAAGCTCTAAAGCACACAATGCCTGATAGTATTCAGCATTTTCTTTTAACAAACTAATCTCTCTTTCGCTTGTAAGTTTCGTTTCCGGATTGATTTGCCAGCTTTTAACGCGTGAAAACTGCTCAGATGCGGCGGCAAACTTTCCGTGGTCCAAAAGTTCAAGCCCCGCTTTGTAAGATTGATTGACGGTGAACCAGGCAGTTTTTTGTGAGTACGATTGAAGTGCAGAAATTGAAAGGAGTAGCGTGAAGCAGAGGTGTTTTTTAAACATATATTTATTCAAAACTGGTAATAGCAAAAATACTTTAAAGCCTTAGATCAAACTAACACAAAGAAATTAACATGTGTTGAAAACAGCCATTTTAACGGGAATATTGGCAGGATGGTATGAAGAATTTTAGATTTCAGATAAAGGAAATAGTAAACTTAAAATACTTCAATCTTTTGGTTACCGGTTATCCGCGTTGGTTTGCGAGTAAGTACAAAACCGCCATCCGAACGGCCACGCCATTTTCAACCTGATTTAAAATAATTGATTGCTTGCTGTCGGCAACATCACTTGTTATCTCTACGCCACGGTTAACTGGCCCGGGATGCATCACTACAATTTCCTTGTCGAGTGAGTCAAGAATTTGCTTATTTAGCCCATACATCATTGAATATTCACGCAGGGATGGAAAATATTTAATGTCCTGCCGCTCTAATTGTATTCGAAGCATATTGGCCACATCGCACCATTGCAACGCTTTCATCAGATTGTGCTCCACCTTTACGCCCAACGCAGAAATGTATTTGGGTGTAAGGGTTGTGGGGCCGCAAACCATTACTTCAGCTCCTAATTTTTGAAGGCACAATATATTAGAAAGCGCCACCCTTGAGTGCAATACATCGCCTATAATGGCTATTTTTCTGCCCGCTATTTCGCCCAGCTTTTCCCGTATAGAGAATGCGTCAAGCAGGGCCTGGGTAGGATGTTCATGAGCACCATCGCCTGCATTGATAATCTGTGCGTTGATGTGCCTGCTCAGAAACACTCCGGCCCCTGCGTATGGGTGCCGCATTACCACCATGTCTACTTTCATAGCCAGAATATTGTTAACGGTATCAATTAGCGTTTCTCCTTTACTAACAGAAGAAGAGGAAGCAGAGAAGTTTACCGTATCCGCCGAAAGGCGCTTTTCGGCCAGTTCGAAAGAGAGTTTAGTACGGGTAGAATTTTCGAAAAAAATGTTGGCGATGGTAACATCACGCAAGGACGGTACTTTTTTAATAGGACGGTTAATAACATCTTTAAAGTTTCCGGCGGTTTCAAGTATCAGATTAATATCCTCCACGCTCAGATCTTTGATGCCTAAAAGGTGTTTGCTGCTGAGTCTTTGCGCTTGTTCGGGCATTATTTTTCTGATAGTAAAATCACTTTATCTTCTCCATCGGTTTCGCTCCAGCTAACTTTTACCTTTTGTGAGTCAATCGTATCCACCTTTATCCCGATATAATCTGCTTCAATAGGCACATGTCGTGAGTAACGCCGGTCAACCAGGGAGAGTAATTCTACTTTGGCGGGCCTGCCGAAAGCCTGCATCGCATCCATAGCCGAGCGGATGGTACGCCCGGTCCACAGCACGTCATCCATTAAAATCACTTTTTTGCCTTCTATAATAAAATTAATTTCAGTGCTGCTGGGGACTAAAATTTCTTCTTTAAAATCGTCTCTGAAAAAGGTGATGTCTAAATTACCGCCAATAATATTTGAATTGGGGAACAGCTTTTTCAGTTCGGAAGTGATCCGGTTGGCCAGGTAAATTCCCCGGGGCTGGATGCCAAGTATGACGCTATCTGCGAAGTCGTTGTGGTTTTCTATTAATTGATGACAAAGCCGCTGAATGGTGATCTGGAATTTCTGACCGTCAAGCAGGGTAAGTGTTTGCATCTTGGTTGGATTTGGGCAAAAATAGAAAATTTTAGGAGAATGATGCGCACATTATTTCAGGTTGTTGGACAACTATTGCGCTGGTTGAAGGATTTAGACTGAAGTCTGTTTTCCTCACCTTGTTCGTCCGGAAGCGAGCTATTCAGAATTTTTGAACATAAAAAAGCCTTTCCGAAAAACGGAAAGGCTTTAACTTGATCATTTACAAAAACCTATTCTTCGGAATCTGCCGCGTCTGCAGCATCCTCAGCATCTTTGGTTTTCTTAGCTTTATTTTCAGCACCTTCCATTTGCTGCTTCAATTGTGCGAGAACGCCCAAATCTCCTAAAGTAGATTTTTCAACAGAGTCTTTTACTTTCTTCACAGCGCTGATTGTTGCCTTCGCATCTTTCTTCTTCTGGTTCATTTCTTCCTTGCGCTCTTCTGCTTTAGCCTCTTCCCAAATACGGGCGTGCGACGCAACAATACGTTTAGAATCTTTATTGAACTCAATGATTCGGAAATCGGTGGTTTCTTCAGCTTTAATGGTAGACCCGTCTTCCTTGGCCATGTGGCGGGTAGGAACAAATCCCTCAACACCGTACGGTAAAGCAATAACGGCGCCCTTATCTGTTACTTTTAAAACGGTTCCTTCGTGAATCGATTCATTGGTAAAAATGGTTTCAAACGTTTCCCATGGATTTTCTTCCAATTGCTTGTGTCCTAAACTTAACTTGCGGTTCGCTTCGTCAAGTTCTAAAACAACCACTTCTAATTCTTCGCCAACCTTAGTAAACTCATTCGGGTGGTTAACTTTTTTAGACCAGGAAAGATCAGAGATGTGGATCAAACCATCAATTCCTTCTTCAATCTCAACAAAAACGCCGAAGTTGGTCATATTCTTCACAACCGCTTTGTGCTGACTGCCAACCGGATAACGGTCCGCAATGTTTTTCCATGGATCGGGCGTTAATTGCTTTATACCCAGGCTCATCTTACGCTCGGTACGATCTAAAGTTAACACCTGTGCCTTTACCTCGTCGCCAACTTTCAAAAACTCCTGTGGGTTGCGTAAATTTTGCGACCACGACATTTCTGAAACGTGGATCAATCCTTCAACACCCGGTGTAATCTCTAAGAAAGCACCGTAATCAGCCACGGTTACAACCCTGCCATCTACAGTCGAGCCGATTTCAAGGTTGGTATCCAAAGCCTCCCACGGATGCGGAGTTAATTGTTTCAATCCTAATGCGATCCGTTTTTTCTCATCATCAAAATCTAAAACAACCACGTTGATCTTTTGATCAAGGTTTAACACTTCACGCGGATGCTCGATACGGCCCCAGGATATATCGGTGATGTGCAGCAAACCGTCAACACCGCCAAGGTCTATAAATACACCAAAATCAGTGATGTTTTTAACGGTTCCTTCCAGTACCTGACCTTTTTCAAGTTTGGCTACAATTTCTGTTTTCTGGTTTTCCAGATCGTCTTCAATCAGCACCTTGTGCGATACCACTACGTTTTTAAATTCGTGGTTGATCTTAACAACTTTAAATTCCATCGTCTTACCAACATAAATGTCGTAATCGCGGATAGGCTTAATATCTATCTGAGATCCTGGTAAGAAGGCCTCAACGCCCATAATATCTACAATCAGTCCGCCTTTTGTGCGGCTCTTCACATAACCTGTAATGATTTTGTCCTGATCCAACGCTTCGTTAATAGTTTCCCATGAACGCTGGGTCTTTGCCCGTTTGCGGGATAATACCAGTTGTCCGTTGGCGTCTTCCTGCGATTCTACAAATACATCAACAGAATCGCCAATCTTCAAATCGGGTGTATCGCGAAATTCAGATAGGGAAACCAAACCGTCAGATTTAAATCCCACGTTTAGTACCACGTCTTTGTTGTTTATAGAAACAACTATTCCGGCAATGATCTCGCCTTTGTTGATAGAATTAAACGTACCTGCGTACATTTCTTCCAACTTCTCTCGGTCTTCATCGCTGTAGTTTCCAAAACCTTTGTCGTCCGCATCCCAGTCGAAATCGCCGGAAGGGGTAATCAACGTTTTTGATTTAATTTCGTTGATGAACGTCGAATCAGCTTCTGATTCAATGTTTTCTTTTGCTTTTACCGCAGTAGTTTCATCGCTGTCGAGTTCTGCCTGTTTAGCTTTTAACTCTTTTTCAGCTTCTAGTTTTTTGGCCATTAATTGATTTTTCTCCTTTGTTCCAATATTAAATTGGACTGCAAAGGTAAAAAAATCCCTTTTTAATCAAAAAGAATTTTAACGCTTTGTTTCCGCAGGTCTTATAACGGATTTTTCCGCAAACCAAATGTTGTGAAGGTTGTAGTTTAGATAAAAAATTATGCAAACTCCAGATCCCATGGGCCAGCAGCCTGACAGTAAGCAAAATGATATAAAGAAGAACACCGATGCAAACGATAATGAGCGTGTTGATGCCGTTAAGACCGGCAAAAGCAAGCGGGAAAGCACGCAAGACCAGCCTGCCGATGAACAGATGTATGGTTCTTTTGAGGAGTTGCGGGAGCAGAAAGGGTTGAAAGAAGACGAAGATTGATTTGGTTTATGAGCAAATTTTGAGCTCTCCGGTTAAGCCGAGACCTGCAGCGGAGCGGTTTTGATAATTTCTTCTATCACTTCAACAGCTTTTTCAACACCGTTTTCCAGGTTAATTTTCGCAGCGATCAATAGGCTGTTGCGATAAATATCCTCGTTGCTAATGAGCTGCTTTAAACCGGCTATAAACTTTTTTTGCGTTAAACGCGATAGGGGAACCGGTTTTATTCCCACACCTTTTTTATAAGCCAGGTTACCCCAGAAATATTGATCCCCGAAAGGGTAAACAGGCGGGCATATAAACATAGGCTTTCCCGCACGGAGGCATTCTGCTGTCGTTCCCAATCCGCCATGATGCACAACGGCTTTAACCCTCGGTATGAGCGCATCAAAGGGGGCCGACTCAATAACTTTTAGATTTCTGCTTTCACTTATTTGCCAATCGCCCCAACCTTTTATAATAATAAAGCGTTCATCAAAATGTCTTAAGCTCGCTAATATCAATCCGCTTAAAGCACTGTCTACAGGCATACTACTAAAAGTAATCAGTATAGGCGATTTGCCATTATTGATAAAGCTTTCCAGGTCGGCGTGCAGCACCGATTTTTTTTGCGAAAACCAAAAACCGGTGAGTTGCTGATTTGCTGCCCAATCTTCCGGGCGGGCTAAAAAGTGCTGGCTGATTCCAAAAATACCGGGGATATTTGCTTCATTGCCAGCGTTTTCAGTTAATCCATGCTGCTGCCGAAACTGTTCGATCGGTTTTTTGAAAAACATAAAACGCAAATCATTAAAACGGTAGCTCCAGCGATTCAAAAAAGCGGGTATGCTCAATCCGCTCATTATTGGGTTTAAAAAAGCAGACGTTTGTTCTGTTGCCGGAACCACAGCCGCCCGTATAGCTTTGCAGTCAAGCTGATTGAGAAATACGTCAGCCAGGGTTTTTGTGCGGTAAATAATGAGATCGCTTTCCTGTGCCACCTTATAAAATTCGTTTAAAGACGATTTTATTACCGGATAGACAAACTGTTTCAGGTTTCGCTTCAGGTGGAAAAGGTTCACTTTCATAATCTGTCTTCCATGTTCGGAATTGATCATGCTTTCTGAATCGAAATTTACAGGGTGAAAATCAATGTGATGGCTTTCTACCAGTTGTTTAAAATTTTTTGCGGTGCAAAGTGTTACAGCATGGCCTCGTTTTGCCAATGCTTCGCCTAAAATAGCGAAGGGCTGAACGTCTCCGCGGGTACCTAAAGTAAACAGTGTAATTTTCATTAATTCTTATAAATCAAATTGGGGACCGGCTAATATATTTACACTATCGGTTTTTAGTACATATTTGCAGCCATACAACTAACCTCAGGCTACTGTAAAGGTTTAGTCTTTTATTAAGTAGAATGAGTTTTTAAAGGTTGCGTGTGCGATATTCACCTTAAGGCCATCCTTTCCGGGATTTTAATTCGGTGATGTGCGCCAGATGGTGCCGGCAATGCCAGGCGTACAGGTCAATGGCGGTGTCAAGCCGGTATTGGTTGCCAGACTCCGGGTGCAGGTAAACTTTTTGAAAATCTTTTTCGGCTAAATGCCGAAGCAAAAAAACCCACCTTTTATGCAGGGAGGAGATCAGGAGGAGCGAAGAATGGATTTCCATTTGCAAGCTGTCTGGTAAATCTGCCCAGCGGTCTTCAAAATAGGGTTTGATAACTGGTTTGTCTTCGGTAAGCGCCAGCTTAAACCTGATCAAACTATTCATATGACTATCTGCACAATGATGAACTACCTGCCGCAGAGTCCAGCCGCCGGGCCGGTATGGCGTATTTAACTGATCATCGTCAAGATTTTGTGCTGCGGTGCTTATCTGTTCGGGAAACATTTCTATTATCGCAATGCCCGAGCGGATATCTTGCAGATCTAATGCTGACTTCGGGTCAAATTTGCCGATTGGGTATCGCAGGTCCATAACCGATTAAGATAAAAACGGATGGACCCGCTCTAAGGCAAATTCCAGTTGCTCATTTTCTGTAAGTGTGGTGTTGTCAAGCACAATAGCATCCTTCGCCCTGATCAGCGGACTTTCCATCCGGGTGGTATCTAAAAAATCACGATGGGCGATATTTTCAAAAACTTCTTCAAGAGATATCTCTTCGCCTTTGGCCTGCAGCTCTTTAAACCGTCTCTCGGCCCTGATATTCGGGTCTGCGGTCATAAAAATTTTAACTTCGGCCATCGGAAAAACCGTTGTGCCGATATCACGCCCATCCATTACCACGTTTTTTGATTTGCCCATTCGCTGCTGTTGCTTCACCATTTCTTTCCTCACCAAGCGCAAGGCACTTACTTCGCTGACGTTTTCAGAAACAGCCATCTGGCGAATCTCATCAGAAACTTCTTCCCCGTTTAAGGTAATATGTGTTTGGTAATCGCGGGAATGGAAATTGAGGTGTATATCCCGTAACGCCTGCTCAACCTCATCGTCTGTTTGGACATTGACTTTATTGCGAATAAAAAAGAGTGTAACGGCCCGATACATCGCACCACTATCAACATAGATAAAATGCAGTTTTTTGGCCAGTGCTTTAGACAATGTGCTTTTTCCGCATGATGAATATCCATCAATGGCTACAACAATATTTTTACTCATTGAGAAGCAAAGTTAATGTTTGCCGTTAAATTTGCTATTTATAATTTGCGGACTGCGCCTGGGTGTATCCATTTTAAACCAAATATTTCCATCAGTGATTATTTCCAAAGAAGCCTTATTGAAAGAATTAACCTTTAAAACATCCCGCAGTGGTGGTAAAGGCGGGCAGAATGTAAACAAGGTATCAAGCAAGGTTGAACTGAATTTTGATATTGACAAGTCGTTGTTATTCTCTGATGAACAAAAGCAACGTTTGCAGCAAAAGTTGGCGAACCGGATAAACTCCGAAAAAATTTTGCAGGTGGTAACTGAAGAAGAGCGGAGCCAGTTATTGAACAAAGAGCGGGGTATAGAAAAATTAATGCGATTGCTTGCCGGGGCACTCCACCAGCAGAAAGCCCGAAAAGCAACCAGGCCCGGAAAGGCTGCAAAGGAAAAGCGGCTCAATAACAAATTGCAAAACGCGATAAAGAAAATTAACCGGCGTGGGCCGGAACTCTGAACGAAGCCTAATTAAATCGGTAATAAAATGCCGCCGAACCGTATTGATGGGCCTTTGCGCTGCTTTTAATTTCTCTGGATTTGAATAGGAGGGAAAAATCTATCGTCCAACGGTTTACGGCATACATCAGCCCAAGCTGCTGACTGAACACGAGCGATTTGGTATCGAATGTGATGGGGCCTTTTCTATCGCTGAACAAGCCACCCTGCGTAGTGGCATCGTAAAGAACGTAATCCAAACCTGGCCTGGCGTAAAAGAAAATTTCTTTTTCTGAGGCATCGTTTTCTTCGGCGTTGTTTGAAATTCGGGCGGATGAGCTTGCCGAATTAAAAAATTGTTTTAAAGTGCCGGCTCGGAAAAGCAAGCCAACGCCTGCGCCGGAAAAGGTATTTCCCAAACGAAGAGCTGAGCTGAATGAAAGATCTGTCTTTTTTGAAGCCGACCGGGTTAAGAACCGGTTGTATTCTGCGCTCAGGTTTAAACCGATTTCGTCCCTAACCTGACTTTCCCAACCCCGTATTTCATAAAAACCAATCACATCATGCAGCAAAACCTGGCCGTCTTCGGCCAATGATGAAGGCCCAATAGTGCCCAGTTGTGCGTTTAATTTTAAGCTGTTTTCTGATTGAAAAAGCCAGTGTATTGTTCCACCGGCATATAAATATCCGGCAAACGGCCGGTCAACTTTGGCAAGATCATTTATCTGCCCCGAAATTGGATTGTAGATTTTTTGACCGGCCTCTATTTCCCATATCCGCTTGTTAATGTTTTCCGTTAATCTTTGCTGATTTGCAGCATGGCGGAAGGTGATGAACAAACCGTTGGTGTAATACCGATCCTGACCTACCGTGAGATATGCGTCGTTTTCGGTTCGGAAACCAAACTCGCTTTTATAGCCCGGAGTTTGGGCAACGCTAAATTGAGCGATGGTTGACAGGATGAGAGCCAGCTTACAAAATCGTGAATACATCTGTTGAGTTGCCTTGGGTATTAAAAGTTTTAAAATGTATATCCCAGACTCAAACCTCCGAAATAGGGGATAAAAAATTCTTTGTCAAAAATCGGAGTTAGGCCCGCCCGGAGGGAGAAGCCGTTATTAATAGGTTGCAAGCGGTATGAAAAACTCATTGTACCAATTAAATTGCTGTTTTTATTAATATTTCCCTCATCGCCGTCCGGGAAGAAAAATGAACCCTCAATTTTCGAAGCAATTACAGTGGCTCCTAAACCGATTTCGAAAAAATGCTTGCCACCGTTTCCAAGAAGGTAATTTAACGATAACGGAATTGTTGTGGCGCTTTCGCCACCGCCACCTATGTATCCTATTCCAACCCGCCCGCCAAGGCCATCGCGGCGGTTTGCAAAGCGTGTATCATAATTGGCAGTAAAGAGAAGCCCCTGTCCGCCAATTTCTACAAACACATTTTGAGCACGTACTTCGTTCTCTGAGGGAGGCACTACTTTTGTGTTAGAAACTGAGCGCAAGCTTGAAGAACTGTGCTGAGCATCAGCTTTTGATGCAAAAAATACACCGGTAAGTGCAAGCAGAATAATAAAATGCGTATTCATGTATGATTTTTTTTAGCGGATGAAGATATCAATTATCAGACAAAAAAAAAGCGTCGGAAGACGCTGATTTAATTCGCAATTACCGGTGCAATTTCCCTTATGGTCAGGTTAAGCGGATCTTTAACTTTCTCCTTGATCAATGCAAGATCCACTACTTCCTTCATCTCCGTGACATAATGGAATTTAAGATCGGTTATATAACTTTCCTTAATTTCTAAAATGTCTTTCTGATTGGATCTGCAAAGAATTATTTCCTTAATGTTGGCTCTTTTAGCAGCCAAAATTTTCTCTTTTATCCCGCCAACGGGCAACACCTTGCCTCGCAGGGTAATTTCGCCAGTCATGGCCAGGTTAGGTTTTACCTGCCGCTGAGTAAATGCCGAAGTTAAAGCCGTTAACATGGTGATTCCTGCAGACGGACCGTCTTTAGGCGTGGCACCTGCCGGCACATGAACGTGTACATCCCATTGGTCAAATAGGCGATGATCAATTTCAAAGCGGGAAGAATGAGCCCTCAAATAAGCCATCGCAATAGATGCCGATTCTTTCATTACGTCCCCGAGATTTCCGGTAAGAGAAAGTTTTCCTTTGCCGGGGCTAAGGCTGGCTTCAATAAAAAGGATGTCGCCGCCAACCTGCGTCCAGGCAAGACCGGTAACTACTCCTGCAACTTCGTTACCCTCGTACAGATCTTTGTCGTAAACCGGCGCTCCCAAAATGGTTTCCACTTCGGCTTTGCCAATTACCGGACTGTGTTCCAGTTCCATGGCAATTTTAGTAGCAATGCCGCGTACGAGTGATCCAATACGTTTTTCAAGTCCGCGTACACCCGATTCGCGGGTATAATCATCAATCACTTTTTCAATAACCGAGGATTTGATCGAAATATCTTTGGATTTTAAGCCGTGCTGTTCTCTTTGTTTTGGCAAAAGATGCTGTTTGGCGATCTCGATTTTTTCCTCAATGGTATAACCGTTCACTTCTATAATCTCCATACGGTCCAGCAGGGCGGGCTGAATGTTACTTAATGAGTTTGCTGTGGCGATAAACATCACGCTTGACAGATCATAATCCACCTCGATGTAATGGTCGTTGAAGGCATAATTCTGTTCGGGGTCTAAAACTTCCAGAAGGGCTGATGATGGATCTCCCCGAAAATCATTTCCAACCTTATCAATCTCGTCTAAAACAAACACGGGGTTTGAAGCACCCGATTTTTTTATAGACTGGATAATACGACCCGGCATGGCACCAATATACGTTTTGCGGTGACCGCGAATTTCGGCTTCATCGCGAATTCCGCCTAATGCCATGCGCACATATTTGCGGCCCAGAGCCTTCGCTATGGATTTGCCGAGGGAAGTTTTTCCAACTCCCGGAGGGCCTACCAAACAAAGTATAGGCGCTTTCATATTATTTTTCAGCTTCAGCACGGCCAGGTATTCTATGATCCGTTTTTTAACCTTATCTAAACCGTAGTGGTCTTTATCGAGAATTCGTTGAGCACGCTTCAGGTCGAAATTATCTTTGGTAAAATCATTCCAGGGCAGTTCAAGCAGTAGTTCCAGGTAGTTTACCTGCACGGAGTAATCTGCCGCAGCCGGATTCATGCGCCCCGCTTTGTCTACTTCTTTGGTAAAATGATCAGCCACTTCTTTAGACCATTTCTTTTTTGCGGCCCGGCTTCGTATATTTTCTATTTCGAGATCTGGCGAGTTGCCGCCCAATTCTTCCTGTATGGTTTTAAGCTGCTGGTTTAAAAAATAATCCCGCTGCTGTTTATCCAGATCAACCCGCACTTTTGATTGGATCTGGTTTTTGAGTTCCTGCATTTGCAACTCAATGGTTAAGTGCTCCATCACCATTTTAGCACGATCACGTAGATTAGCGACTTCCAGCATCAGTTGCTTGGCCGGCACATCGGCGTTCATATTTGATGAAATGAAGTTGATCAAAAAAGAAGGGCTATCAATATTTTTTATCGCGATGCCTGCCTCGCTCGGTATGTTCGGCGAAAGCTGAATTATTTGCATGGCCATCTCCTTGATAGAAGCCATAATTGCTTTAAATTCTTTGTCGGCCTTGGGCCTGATCTCTTCAAATTTTAACGTGGTTGCTTTAATGTATGGATCGCTCTGCACCTCTTCATCTAACCGGAACCGCTGTTTACCCTGGATGATGACCGTGGTATTACCATCGGGCATCTGCAACATTTTAATAATGAGGGCCACAGTGCCCACCTGATTTAATTGGTCAAAAGCAGGATCTTCAATAGCAACATCACGCTGACTGACCACACCGATCATGCGGTCGCCACGGTAAGCGTCTTTAATAAGCTTTATGGATTTATCGCGGCCAACGGTAATAGGAATAACAACTCCCGGAAACAATACGGTGTTGCGAAGTGGTAGTATGGAAAGTATTTCTGGAGTTTCTTCATTATTCATCTCCTCCTCATCTTCCTGAGACATCAGCGGAAAAAACTCTGTGTCCTCGTTTATTAGTGGGAGTGCCCGGTTAAAATCAAAGGTGTCGTAATTACTCATCTATTTTCTTAAAACGTCAATTTGACAGTGAATTTTTTAGAAGCCCGGATATTACGGGCAAGCAATGGGGGATGCAAGCGCTGTGCCAATCAAAAATTGCTGGCAAGTTCTGCGGATAAAATATCTTGTTTATTTGGAGCCTAAATTCACAGTTTGCACATTAGGTGCTCCCGATTTAAAAACAAGCGATGTCCTGATTTTTCCGCTTTTAACGTTCACAATATTTGTCTGCTCATTAAAAGTTTCGAGCAACACAATATGCATTAAAGAGCTAAGGTTTAGGCCCAATGGATTGCGGATTTCAAGAAAAATACTAAGCATATCCCGTTTTTGTTCGGTGCCGATGTATTCATTTTTAAGCGGCTGATTTTTAACATTTTTTAATTGAAATCGGGTATCTAAATATGCGTAAACAAGCCGCTCAAAATCTTTGTCGGCGGCTTTAACGTTTCGTTTAACATACCCGGAAACAGCGGCTTCTAAATCGTCTGTATATAGATTTATAATTACTTCAGCGTTCCCGTTGCTTGCATTGTATTCAATCTGCGTTAATGAAGTATAAAATTTATGGGCGCTTGCCGCGAAGTTTGCACATACCAAAATAAGCGAGAAAATAAGCAGCTTTTTTTTCATGTCCAAAGATACAAGAATTGTTTCGCGGTTGGGTATTCATGGCAGCCATTGTCTGCCACTGCCGTGTAAATTGCCTGGAGTAAACCATTAAATTTCAGGCTTAAGCCAGGCAAAATGAACCTTATTAATTACAGCTTTCCTGATTTTTGAAGTTGCATCAAATTAGGTTGCTTCTGTTGTTGTTGCTTAAAAAGTTGAAATCTTGAGTCAACGGCTTTCGCCGGAAAGTAGTTATTGCTCAATTCAATATCTGCCGTTTCCTGATACGGATCAAGCGTAAATTGTTTCACGGGTTTTGAGCTAATAACCAATTTCGAAACATTTTTATTGTTGCGGCGCCAAATCTCGGCCGGAATACGCAAAACTTCTTTCGTTCCGTCTAAGTATTCCATTTCAACAATCACCGGCATGACCAGTCCGCCCACGTTTTCCAGTTCTAAAATGTAATAATTCACGCCAGCCTTTAACGCGTCCTTCTGGCGCTGGTCTAAGTCATCGTAATATTGCTTGTATTGTTTTCTGTCGAAATCAGTTATCTCCAGGGCATCATACCGGGTGTAAAAATCTGCCAGTTCCGGGTAAGTTTCTATACGATATTTAGCAATAGACGTTTTGTTACGTTGCTCGGATATAGACAGATCGTCCTGGGCCCGCAGGTTTTTAAGCCTGGTTTTTTCCAAATCGGGGTTAGCCGAATCTATTGTATACAAGCTTACATTATTTAACGCGATGTCTACCGGTTTAATTCCGTAAAACCAGCCTCGCCAAAACCAATCTAAATCTACCGCCGAGGCGTCTTCCATACTTCTGAAAAAATCGGCCGGCTCAGGATGTTTAAACGCCCATCGCTCTGCATATTGCTTAAAAGCAAAGTCGAACAAGTTGCGACCCATTACCGTTTCGCGTAAAATGTTTAAGGCGGTAGCGGGTTTGGCGTAAGCGTTCGGGCCGAGTTGTATAACTGATTCGGAATTAGTCATAATAGGATCAAGCACCGATTGGTCTGCCGACATGTAGGGTACAATATCCCGCGGTTCGCCGCGGCGTGACGGATATTTCTCTTCCCATTCCTGCTCGGTAAGATACTGGCAAAAGGTATTTAACCCCTCATCCATCCAGGTCCATTGCCGGTCATCAGAATTAACGATCATCGGGAAAAAATTATGGCCCACTTCATGGATCACCACCCCGATGAGGCCATATTTGGTTTGCGGAGTATACGTACCGTCGGTTTCGGGCCTCGGCCCGTTAAAACAGATCATCGGATATTCCATTCCTCCAACCGGGCCGTTAATAGACCAGGCCACCGGATAAGGATAATTAACTGTATAACGGGAGTAAACCTCTAAAGTATGGGCGATGGCCTGGGTAGAATAAAGTTCCCAAAGCGGATTTCCTTCTTTTGGATATAAAGACATCGCCATTACGTTTTTACCGCCAACTTTCACATTCATGGCATCCCAAATAAACTTGCGTGATGAAGCCCAGCCAAAATCCCGTACGCTGTCTGCCTGGAAAATCCAGGTTTTTGTTGTTTTAGCACGACCACTTTCATTTGCTTCGGCCTCTTTTTGAGTAATGATAATAACCGGGCGGGTAGCTGTCTTCGCTTTCTCAAGCCGATCACTCCATGTTTTATTCATTACATCATTCGGATTCTGCAAAGTTCCGGTGGCCGCCACCACATGGTCGGCAGGCACTGTGATGGCCACTTTATAATCGCCAAATTCCAGCGCAAACTCGCCTGAACCTAAAAACTGTTTGTTCTGCCATCCGGCGGCGTCATTATAAACGCACAAACGAGGGAAGAACTGGGCCATTTCATACAGATAATTTTTATCCTTCTCAAAGTATTCATAACCGCTGCGCCCATTATGGGTACGTTGGTTCGTTATTTTGTACGACCAATCCACCGTAAATATCACCTGCGCTTTTGAAGCGAGAGGTTTTGGGAGATCAATCCGCATCATGGTTTTGTTAATGGTGAACTTTATCGGCTTGCCCGAAGCATCCATCACAGAAGAAACAGTATAACCACCTTCAAATTCCTGACGGTTGAAGGTTTCCATAGCTTTAAAATCCATGGTTTTGCCAATGGTGCGTGCCGAAGCTGTTTCAGTCAGATAACTATCAGCATCCGGTTTAAATATATTCTGATCCAACTGTAGCCACAAATATGGCAGCGCATCTGGAGAATTGTTGAAATAGGTTATTTTTTCTTTTCCGCTAAGGGTTTGATTCTCATCGTTTAACGTAATCTGCATATCGTAATCTACCTTCTGTTGCCAGTATTCGTGGCCGGGTGCGCCCGATGCCGTGCGGTAAACATTTGGTGTGGGAAGCATTTCTCCCAATTGCTGAAACTGATTTTGATTGTAATCGTTTTGCCCTGATACAAGCAGGGGAAGAAGCACTGCGCTGAGAATCGTAAAGAGTTGTTTCATAAAAAATAACCGTTGGTGGTCTGCTAAATTAATACAAATTAGAAATAATAGTAACTTGCCAGCGTTAACTATGCTATATTAATTTTGTTACTGATACCTATGAGATCTACTGCCTGCCTGATATTTTTTATTTTTTTGAACGGTGTTGTTAGTGCCCAGAATTCTTATCAGAGAATGGGCCAAAAGGCGTTGATTGACGGGAATTTCAAGCTCGCGGTAGCTCATCTGGAAAAAGCCATCTCCACAGATTCAAACAATGTAAATACGCTTTACATGCTAGGATATTCTTATTACCATTCCTCAAACTATCAGCAGGCCATTTCTACATTTAACAGGCTCGTTTCGTTAAAACCGGGAGAAAACAGCGCTTATTATTACCGTGGGAAGGCCCGTAGCATTATGGCTACAGACACAAAATCATTATCAAATGTAGAGCGGGAAAAACTGCTTTTAGCTTCAATCCGCGATTTCTCAAAAGCGATTGAGCTGGAACCTGATGACGTTAAACTTTATCAAAACCGGGCAATCGCTTACCGCGATTACGGGATTTTGAAAGGCCAGAAGATTCCGAAATTCTACAGCAAAGCCAAAGCGGTAGAAGCGTTTACGGCTTGTATTAATGATTTTGAGAAAGTTTTGGATTTTAGTCCAGGCCGCAAAGATATTTCTGCGCAGTTAGACAATGCCCGTAGCTATCTTGATAATATCAAATAACTTATCTCCAGCGGCAAGCTAAATTTTTTAAAATAATCCTTTTATCAAATATCGGTTCTGGCCTATTAGCCAAACCTTTTGCTGCTTGGTAATTTCATATACAGAATCTGGAATGTAAAGCAGACGTTCTGAGGACTTGTACAGTATATTTTCTGTAAAATTAAAAATCTGCACTTTTACTATCTTGCCGCCTGGGCTTTTAAGCAGAATAATCTTTCTGGTGCGTAAATCGTCATCCAGGGCAGTGTAAACCGTTGTCCGTGCTTGATTGCTCTCGGTATAACTCGTTTTCCAGGCCGGCTTGTTAATGTCTGATTCGGAGAACAGCCCAAGCTCTGCTTGCCAATCGATATTTTTGATGATTTTAGATTCCAGGCTGTCATTCCGCGATACAATCTTTTTCACTTCTGGATTTAGCTTCTGAAGCCGCTTGGCTTCCGAAGAAAAAAAGCCCTTCACATCAGCATAACTATTGCTGGTGTTTTTTTTGGGGGCATCGCACCCCCATAGAAAACAGACTGATAAGACGATGGCAAGGTATCTCATCAGGAAACGATGACCTCCCCGGTCATTATTTCGGGTACGGGGATGCCCATTAGCGTGAGTATGGACGGAGCAACATCGCCAAGCTTTCCGTCTGTAATGCGATGATAGTCCTCGTCAATTAAAATAACCGGAACCAGATTGGTGGTATGTGCGGTATTGGGAGAACCATCCGGGTTGATCATAAAATCAGCGTTGCCATGATCGGCCAAAATAATGAACGAATACCCTGCTAAAATCCCGCATTCAACTACTAGCTTTAAGCAACCGTCTACCGTTTCAACAGCCTGTACAACCGCGTTGAATACGCCGGTATGGCCAACCATATCCGGATTGGCGAAATTGAGGCAGACAAAGTCTGGCCACCCGTCTTTCAGTTCGGCGCAAATAGCGCCGGTAATCTCAATTGCGCTCATTTCCGGCTGCAGATCATAGGTAGCAACCTTAGGAGAAGGGATCATGATCCGCTTTTCCTGCTCGAAAACGCGTTCCCGACCGCCTGAGAAAAAGAACGTCACATGCGGATATTTCTCTGTTTCGGCAATCCTTATTTGGTTTTTTTGATGCTTTTCAAGTACTTCACCTAATGTATTACTCAAATCGTCCTTTTTAAAAAGCACTTGTACATTTTTAAACGAATCATCATAACCCGTCATAGTAATATAGTGCAAAGGCAGGGGACGCATTTCAAATTCCGGAAAACCCTGCTGGGTTAACGCCACGGTAATTTCGCGGCCACGGTCTGTTCGGAAATTAAAGCAGACCACCACATCGCCGGGCTTAATTGTGGTTAGCGGATTACCGGCTCCATCAACCCGCACAACGGGCAAAAGAAACTCATCGGTAATGTTTTGTTCGTACGATTGTTGCACCGAACTGAGCAGATCGTTGCTTTTTATCCCGATCCCGTGTACCAGTAAATCATATGCTTTCTTCACACGTTCCCACCGGTTATCGCGATCCATCGCGTAATAGCGACCAATTACAGAAGCGATCTTCCCAGTTGAAAATTCAAGATGATTTTCCAGCTCCTGTAAAAACACGATTCCAGAATTTGGGTCGGTATCCCGACCATCTAAAAACGCATGTATAAAAACATCGGTTACCGAATTGGCTTGTGCAGCATCGCATAAGCCTTTTAAATGGTTGATGTGCGAATGAACCCCACCATTTGAGAGGAGCCCTATCAAGTGCACTGCTTTGTTATTTTGCTTCGCGTAAGTAAATGCCTCGGTTAAAACCGGATGATCTACAAACTCATTTTCTTTCACCGCTTTGTTAATGCGCCCCAATTCCTGATAAACCACGCGGCCAGCCCCCAGATTCATATGCCCAACTTCAGAATTTCCCATCTGGCTCTCCGGAAGTCCAACGGCTTCGCCGGAAGCTTTCAGCCGTGCATTCGGATATTTGGAAATTAACGAATCAAAAAATGGCGTTTTAGCCTGGCTTACGGCATCAGACTGGTCATGGTTACCATAACCCCATCCATCTAAAATTAACAAAATGGCTTTCTTTTTCATTGGTACAAATATACACAGGCAGTTGGAAAATGAGTTTTTTTTTAGCCGGTGGCATCATTTTGGCTCTAAGCATTATGAGGAACTACCATACAGTTGACAATATTTTAAACTTTTTTAGTTCCGCATTTAAAATTCGGAAAACCATAATAATGAAACCCACCTTTCTACTTCTTCTATTCATCTGTTTTTGGTCGCCTCAATTATCGAGCGCCCAAAATTCGGATATTGTAAACGATCTGGCCACTTATATCAAATCTGGTAATACGCGTGATGTAGCCCGATATTTTGCCTCTACCGTTGAGTTTAATTTGTTGAATGAGGAAAATGTTTATTCGAAAGTTCAGGCCGAAAGTGTATTAAAAGATTTTTTAAATAAGCATGTCCCTGTTTCGGCAGAGATTATCCACAGGTTAGATTCTAATCCTAACTATCGTTTCGCCGTTATTCAACTAAAAACGGAAAACGGCAATTTCAGGACAACCATCTCGCTTAAAGACACAGGAGGCCAATTCCTCATCACAGAAATCCGGATTGAACTTGATAAGAGTTAACCTCTTTTCTTCCGGTTTCTCCCCTGATAAAAGCGCTGCATCCTTTCCTTAAGTATTTATACTTTTGATTTCGTAAAAAACCATATGGAATTTGATACAAAACTTATTGAGGAATTTATAAGGCAGGCGCTTCAGGAAGATATTGGCAATGGAGACCATACCTCGTTGTCTACAATACCCGGGGGCAAACAAGGATCAGCTCAGTGTATAATAAAAGACGAGGGAGTTCTTGCCGGCGTAGCGGTTGCCCTGGAAGTTTTTAAGCAGACGGATTCTCAGTTAAAGGTGGAAGTTCTTTTGCAGGATGGAACCCGCGTAAAGAATGGAGATATTGCATTTTACGTGTCCGGAAGTGTACATTCCCTACTCGCAGCGGAGCGACTTGTTTTAAATTTTATGCAGCGGATGAGTGGAATTGCTACAGTTACCCACCAGGTTGTACAGCTGTTGAGTGGCACCCGTACCCGCGTTCTTGATACCCGTAAAACAACACCTGGCCTGCGTTACTTTGAAAAACTCGCGGTAAAGATTGGTGGCGGCACCAATCATCGTTTTGGTTTGTTTGACATGATCCTCATCAAAGATAACCACGTAGATTATGCCGGCGGAACCGCAAAAGCCATAGCGGCGGCTAAGAGTTATCTGAGCGAAACGGGGCTCGATCTTCCTATAGAGGTTGAAGTGCGAAACCTTAGCGAGGTGAATGAGGTACTCCAGGCAGGGGGTGTTGACCGCATTTTACTGGATAACTTCACTACCGATCAGCTAACAGAAGCAGTAATCTTAATCAACAGACGAATGGTAACAGAAGCTTCTGGCGGCATCAATTTGGAGAATGTTTTGAAATTTGCGCAGTGCGGCGTTGATTTTGTCTCCATGGGTGCGCTTACCCATTCTTTCAGAAGCCTGGATATGAGCTTAAAAGCGCTAAATGTATAATTTAGTGAATGCATAGGCCGTTAGGCAAAGGCTTTTTTGATATTATTGTATCTCAATGATTTCTATTTTCTCCATTTCAGCCTTAATTGCCGCCTATCTGTTCGGTTCTATACCGACGGCCGTGTGGATTGGTCAGGCATTTTATGGAATTGATGTGCGGGAGTACGGCAGTGGTAACGCCGGGGCGACCAATACGTTTCGGGTTCTCGGTAAAAAAGCCGGACTGGCCGTAATGCTCCTTGATATATTTAAAGGATATACGGCTACAAATCTGGCCTATCTGATTGGTCTTTCGGTCACCGGTCCGCATAGTTCCGTACAGTTTGCAAATTACCAGCTCGCATTGGGAATCACAGCTGTAATGGGCCATTTGTTCCCAATTTTTGCCGGCTTTAGAGGTGGAAAAGGAATCGCTACTTTGTTTGGAATGATATTGGCAGTACACTTTCCAGCAGCCATGCTTTGCGTTCTTGTCTTTGTGGGAGTTCTGATTATTTCAAACTATGTGTCGCTTAGCTCAATCCTATCCGGATTCACTTTTCCGCTTAGCATCATTTTTGTTTTTCAGTCCCCCATCCGTTCGGTTATTTTATACGGTATGTCTATCTGCGTGCTGATATTGGTTACTCACCAAAAGAATATAGAGCGGTTGTTAAAAGGTAAAGAGTCCAAGGTGTATTTGTTTAAAAAAAAAATTATAAAATAACTGCAAAACATGAAAAAGCTTAAATACGTATCCGTAATTATCCTTTCAATAAGCATTGTATCTTGCTCTACGGTGCCGTTAACCGGAAGAAGCCAGTTAAGTTTGGTGGACGATGCCGCTTTACGGCAGGAAGCTGTAACGGCATATCGCCAATTTTTAAGTGATCCAAAAACGGAAGTAGTTCGGAGCGGGGCCCAGGCACAACAGGTTAAGAATGTAGGCTCAAAAATCGCCAGCGCAATTAGCCGATACATGCAGAACAACGGTTACGGAGATAAGTACAATTACCAGTATGAATTCAATTTGATAGCAAGTAAAGATATTAATGCATGGGCGATGCCCGGTGGCAAGGTTGCCATTTACACCGGAATTTTACCGGTCACCAAAGATGAAACCGGTTTAGCAACCGTAATGGGCCATGAAATTGCACACGCTATTGCCCAGCATGCTGCAGAACGCTTTTCGCAGATGACCGCCGCACAATTGGGAGGAAGTGTGGTAGGGGCTGCCGCCGGAGGCCGGTCTGAGGGTACCCAACAAATTATCGGACAACTCTATGGAGTTGGCGGCCAGTTGGCAATATTAAATTATTCGCGAAAGCAGGAAACCGAAGCCGACAGACTGGGGCTGGTTTTTATGGCTATGGCCGGTTACAATCCAGATAATGCTGTCTTGTTCTGGCAGCGCATGGCAGCGGCTAAACAGGGCGGAGGTGCTCCACCGGAGTTTTTAAGTACGCACCCAAGTGATGCAACCCGTATTGCTCAGATCAAAAGAAATTTACCCGAAGCCAGAAAATACTATAAGCGGTAATTGCACGCTATACCCTGGCGCCCAAAACTTCTAAAATCGCTTCCGCTTTCAACAAGCATTCTTTGTATTCTTTTTCCGGGTCGGAGTCTATTGTAATCGCACTGCCCACCTGAAATGAGAGATAGCCGGTGGCTGAATTGAAAAACAGACTGCGGATCAACACATTGAAATCAAAGTCGCCGGAGGGCGAAAAATAGCCGGCGGCTCCAGAATAGATGCCGCGCCTGCTTCGTTCATATTGATCAATCAATTTCATGGCGTTAACTTTAGGCGCACCAGTCATAGATCCCATCGGAAACGAATTTTTGATAATCTCGGCATTGCTAAACCGGGCGTCGGCCTGGCATACAACCGTAGAAATGAGTTGATGAACCTGGCTGAAACTGTAGATACCGAATAATTCTTCTACTTTAACCGAGCCAGGAACTGCGCTTTTGGTGAGATCATTTCGCACCAGGTCAACAATCATTACATTTTCGGCACGCTCTTTTTCGCTTTTGCGAAGCTCATTTTTTGAATTTTCGTCCCGATGAATATCCAGGTGGCGTTTTGCTGTTCCTTTAATTGGCTGGGAAATCAGTTTTGATCCACGCTTGCTCAAAAAGCGTTCGGGCGTGGCAGATATGATGTAACTCGAACCTGTTTTGAAGAAATTTGAAAACGGTGCCGGAGATAACCTATTGAGTTGGAGGAAAGTGGCCAACGGATGAATTTGAAAATTTTCTAAATAAAATTCCTGACAAAGGTTAACTTCATAGATGTCTCCCAGCCTGATGTGCTGCTGAAGCGCATAAACCGCTGCCATGTAATCCTGTTTACTAAATCGAGTTTTTATAGTCGTAACACCTGTTGCGGCTTTCTTTTCAGGAAGCTCAATCTGCTCAATGGCCTTCGCAATTTCCTGCGCTTCCCCGGAATGGATGGTGATCTTATTTTTTTTGATGATGATCAGGTGTTTTGGCTCAAAAAAGAAAAGGTCGGGGAACTGGAGAAAATCTGGATTTTCTGATCTTAAATCTTCGGTTTCGTTTTTAAGGTCGTAGGAAAAAAAACCGGGGAGGTAACCCTGACAAGTTTCCAAAAAACGGCCAAGCTGGTCAAAAGCATTTCCGGACTGGCACTTCAAAATGGATTTTGTGCCGGCGGCAATCAACACATCAAAGGCCGAGTAAGGGTCTGTAAAATTATTGGAATCAAAATAGCAGGCCGTTTCAAAACCCGATGCCCATAATAAAGCCCTGGTTTTGAAGCTTCCGGGATTTTCTGTTCGATAAACGAAGGTGCCTGGCATTAAAAATTAATCAGCTTTAAACTTTGCCGTACAGTCAAGTGAAAAAAGATTTGCATCAACGATGCGTGCATCGAAAGGAAAATTTGTTCTCATTGGGCAAAAGCGATAATTTTTGCCAGACAGAATGCTAACTAACAAAGCGTCAAAGTTTGAAGCCGATCTGGCCCAACCGACAGATATTTTACCGGAACCCCCAAATGGCGCTCTAAATATTCGATGTAGTTCCGCAATCTTTCTGGGATTTGTTCTGGAGAGCGGATACCAGTGAGGTCTTCATTCCAACCCGGAATAGCCTCTAAAACAGGTTCTGGCTTAACCGCATTGATATCATAAGGCATATAATCAATTATTTCGCCCTGATGTTTATAATGCGTGCAGGCGAATATGGTTTCAAAACCGCTAAGTACGTCTGCTTTTGTCATTACCATTTGCGTAACTCCATTCAGCATAATGGCATATTTTAAGGCGGGGAGGTCAATCCAACCGCAGCGCCGGGGCCGGCCGGTTGTTGCGCCAAACTCATTACCGGTTTTTCGGAGTTGTTCTCCCGTTTCGTCTTCCAATTCAGTTGGGAAGGGACCGCTTCCCACCCGCGTGCAATAGGCTTTGAAAATTCCAATCACGTGGCCGATATTTTTGGGAGCTACACCCAAGCCGGTACAAGCACCCGCAGAGGTTGTGTTTGATGAAGTTACAAACGGATACGAACCGAAATCAATGTCGAGCATAGTACCCTGCGCACCTTCTGCCAGCACGGTTTTCCCTTCGGCTAAATATTTGTTCACCAAATGCTCGCAGTCTACCTGCGGAATGGTTTTTAACAATTCTACAGCCTCAAAAAAGGCGGCTTCTTTCTCAGAAAAGTCAGGAATATCGCCGTAAGGCGCTAAAATAGATCGGTGCTTTGCTACCAGCCGATCATACCTTTGCTTAAAATCGGGTAGCATGGTATCGCCAACACGAAGGCCGTTGCGCCCGCTTTTGTCCATATAGGTTGGCCCGATACCTTTTAAAGTGGAGCCGATTTTATCAACGCCCATTTTGGTTTCAGAAGCGGCGTCCAATAGTTGATGAGTTGGAAGAATCAAATGCGCTTTACGGGCAATGGCCAGTTTTTTATCTGAAACCGGGTCAAATCCGCTTTTTTTTAAATTATCAAGTTCCCTTTTCAGAGTAATCGGATCAATAACTACCCCGTTTCCAATCAGATTCATGGCCTTATCGTTAAAAATACCCGATGGAATGGTGTTCAGTACAAACTTCTGGTTGTTAAATTCAAGGGTATGACCGGCGTTTGGCCCGCCCTGAAACCGGGCAATCAGATCGTATTCCGGACTTAGAACATCCACAATTTTACCTTTTCCTTCATCGCCCCATTGGAGGCCTAATAATACGTCAACTGCCATTCCTATTTATTTAATTTCGTTCTGTAATAATTTCAAAAGCTATTGTAATATTTTTTTTTATTTCTTTCCAACTTTTATTATCTAATATTTCAGGATCCGGTTCCTGATCTGCATCATCAAAATATATTATTGAACCCATCACCGCAAAAGTATCGTCATAAGGGTATCTTTTTTGATAAAAGTTCAAAAGATTTTTAAGAGAAAAATTCTGCAAATTTTTTTCAACATCCTAAAAGTCTTTTTTAGCGCCCCTGCCGTTAATGGCGTTTAATTTTAAGGCGCATAAATCTTCAATGTGAGCAAAGGGGATATCGTCAATTATAATAGGTGAATACACAAATTGATCTTTAACAGACACAAAATCGACTTTAATATTTTGAATTGAGCATTGCAGTATGGCCTTTCATTTATTTTCCCGGGAGGAAAAAGGATAAAATAATTCTGATAGTGTTTGATACAAAAATTCTTTTTCTAAGATTTGAGTTGTAAATAAATCAAGATCAATTGATTTACGATGCCCGTAAAGTAACGATAGTGCTGTACCGCCTACCAATCTAAAATGATTTAGCTTAGGATTTGAAATGATTTTTTTTAGAAGTTCCAGTGTTGCTGGTTCAACCGTTTCTTCTCGTAACATTTAAAGTCGCTCGGTTTTACTCCAAATAAGGTGCAGCAAAAGTTAATACTTATATCAGAAAGCCAGATCGCTTTTAGGGCAAGTTGTTTTACATTTTTAAATCCAGAAAAATCTAAAAGATTGATGAAATCTTCATGCGTTCCACGTTCTATCACCGTCTCTACCACAAACCGTGCATGCTCCTTATAGTTAATTGATTCCATATTCGTGTCCCAGAACGCCTGTTTGCTAAGATGTGGAATTTGCTTTTCCATTGCCTAAACTTTAACAGCGTAGGCATCACAATGGCCCGCCTTCAATTTTTCGCAATTTCCGTATAAATTCAACGAATGGTGTTTGATTTCGAACTTCAGAATATCGCCCATCATGCTCTGTATTTGTTGTATTCGCGGATCGCAAAATTCCACCACTTTGCCGCAATCCATACAAATAATATGGTCGTGCTGCTTGTATCCGTATGATTTTTCAAACTGCGCTATGTTTTTACCGAACTGGTGTTTGGTAACCAGATCGCATGATAATAAAAGTTCTAACGTGTTGTAAACCGTGGCCCGGCTTACCCGATATTTTTTATTCTTCATGTGGATATATAAAGATTCCACATCAAAATGATCATTGCGGGAGTAAATTTCTTCGAGTATGGCAAAGCGCTCGGGCGTTTTTCTGAGGCTTTTGTTTTCCAGGTGCGCTTCAAAAATTTTCTTCACCATAGAAATGGTCTCTTGTGGAGGCATAATATCAATATAGGATTGGCAAATTTATTTAAAAAATCAAAAGAAATGATTTTTTCTGGGTCACGATGCTTTATCAACCGACTCGGGCGAGTCAAACCGGGTAACGGCTGTAACCCCTTTTACCTCTCTTAATTTTTCTATCAGATCATCAAGATGGCCGGTATCATTAACATAAACCATGATAGACCCGTCAAATATCCCCTCATAACTGTCAACAGTAATTGAACGCATGTTGACCTTAAAATCACTGGAAATTACGCTGGTGATACTATTAATTAGCCCTACATCGTCAATGCCGGTAATTCGCAGGCCGGTTAGAAATGCCAGCTCTTTTTGAGAATCCCATTTGGCTTTTACAATTCGGTAACCATAATTGGCCATTAATTTAGCAGCGTTAGGGCAATTGGTCCGGTGTATTTTTATCCCTTCACTTACTGTTACAAAGCCAAAAACATCATCTCCAGGAATTGGGTTGCAACAGGTTGAAAGTTTATAGTCTATTTTCTGAAGATCCTCGCCAATTAACAGCGTATCGTTGTCTTTGCCCTTCGTCTTTTTGAGTAAAACATCAACCGGAGATGCTTCTGGTCTTACCGGCTTGCTCTCGACCACTTTTTCTGACGCTGCGAATTCTTTGAGTTGCTTCAAATCAATGGTTCCGCGGGCTACGTTGTAAAACATATCCAGCGTAGAGGGCAGCTTAAAATAATAGGTGAGCTTATATAGGTTATCTGAATTATAGGTTATTTTTAAAGATTTGAGCTTGCGTTCTAAAATTTCTTTACCTTCTTCTGCAACTTTGCGCTTCTCTTCTTTTAACGCCGATTTAATTTTTGATTTTGCTTTAGCGGTAACCACAAAACTTAGCCAGTCTTCTTTAGGCGTTTGTTTGCTGGAGGTGATGATCTCTACCTGATCTCCGTTCTGCAGCTTATATGCCAGCGGAACGAGCTTGTGATTTACCTTTGCGCCAATGCAGCTTGCGCCGATGTCGGTATGAATTTCAAAAGCAAAATCAAGGGCGGTAGCGTTTACCGGAAGTTGAATCAGCGCTCCCTTAGGTGTAAAAATGAAAATCTCATCAGAAAATAAATTCATTTTAAAATCATCCAGAAAATCCAGTGCGTTGGCTTCAGGGTTACTTAAAAGATCGCGTATTTTGTGTATCCACTGGTCAAGCCCGCTATCGGCCGATGATTCTTTATATTTCCAGTGGGCCGCAAAACCTTTCTCGGCTATTTCGTTCATCCGCTGCGTTCTGATCTGTACTTCTACCCACTGTCCGCGAGGTCCCATGACCGTGGTATGTAAAGATTCGTAACCGTTTGCCTTGGGCGATGACACCCAGTCGCGAAGCCTGTCGGGGTTGGGGCGATAGAGGTCAGTTACTATAGAATACGCTTTCCAGCAATCAGATTTTTCATTTTCCGGTTTGCTGTTTAAGATAATCCGTATCGCGAAAAGATCATAAACCTCGCTAAAGGGTATCTCTTTCTTCCGCATCTTATTCCAGATAGAATTAATGGACTTAGGCCTGCCGTAAATATCGGCCGCCAGGCCCTGTTCATTTAAAATTTCATTTATCGGATTTATAAAATCAACTACAAATGTTTCTCTTTCAGTTTTTTTCTCATTCAACTGTCGGGCGATAGATTTGTATGTTTCCGGTTCCATGTACTTCATAGAAAGGTCTTCCAATTCAGACTTCATGGTGTACAAACCTAAGCGGTGCGCCAATGGAGCATACAGGTAAACCGTTTCTGATGAAATTTTCAGTTGCTTGTCGCGAGGCATGAAATCCATGGTGCGCATGTTGTGCAAACGATCCGCCAGCTTAATCAGGATTACCCGTACATCATCTGCAAGCGTGAGCAGCATTTTACGAAAATTTTCTGCCTGCAGCGAACTGTTGTAATCAAAAACCCCCGAAATTTTCGTTAGCCCGTCAATAATCTTCGCCGTTTTCTTCCCAAATTCGCGTTCAATATCTTCCAGGGAAATGTCTGTATCTTCAACAACATCATGAAGCAGGGCACATACAATAGATGTTGTACCCAAGCCAATCTCTTCGGCGGCAATTTGCGCCACGGCAATAGGATGATAAATGTATGGCTCGCCAGACTTGCGGCGCATATCCTGATGACTTTCTAAAGCCATATCAAACGCTCGCCTGATCATGCTTTTATCACCTTTCTGCATGGTAGGCTTACAGGCTTTAAGGAGGGCCCGGTATCGTTTCAGAATTTCTTTCTTTTCAGCTTCCAGATCAATCACTAAATTGTTCATTGGTACTCTATATTTTAGTTTACAAACGCCCGGTGTTTAAGGCCGGACTTTGATATATTCTCGTGCGAGTGCAACCTACATTGCCGGCGCACCGTTCAACTTACGATAAAATGCTGCACTAAGTTAGCTAAACCCGATAGGAGTGGAAAGCCCTCGCCTCAGGCGAGGCTTGGAACGAATAGCGGGACTGAAATGACCGAAGAGTATTGGAACTTGCTTTTCAAAATAAAACAACCAGAACTTTACCGAGAACCATGTTTGAGATATTCAACAGCGTTAGCCCGCCACCCTTTTTTAACTCCGCTCCTCTACGCCGGTACGCACCTTCGCTATTTACAATGAAACCACACCACGGGAAAGAAATTATTATTCCGATCATCCATACGTATACAATAGCAGTTTTAAAAAAAGCGTTGGCTGTAAGAGGTTACATTTCTAAAACTGCCGGTATTAATAAATACATTTTTAGCTGTAACTTTACAATCCTTAAATTTATGAAAATTTTCAGGCTTACGGCTATTTTTTCTTTGATCCTGACCTCTTTAACAGCTATTGGCCAGATCAAAAATGATCCGTTTAAGAAGGGACAGAACGATACAATTAAGGTTTCTGTAACCAATATTAACGATGAACTCATCCCCTGGTTTCCGCTCTCGGATGTGGTAATTAACAGCACACGCATTTTTAAAACCCCGCTTGAGCGGGCTAAGTTTAACCGGCTACGCTACAACGTATTAAGGGTGTTGCCCTATGCGATGTTTGCCCGTAACCGGTATGAACAATTGCAACGCGACATGGCCGTTACAAGTACCCGCCGAGACAAGCGAAAACTGATTAAAGCTTTTGAAAAAGAGATAAAAGATATGTTCAATAAAGAGATAAAAAACCTTACCATTACGCAGGGTGGAATTCTGATCAAGCTTATTGACCGCGAAACAGGCAACAGTAGTTATGATCTGCTTAAAGATATGAAAGGAGGTGTCAATGCTTTTTTTTATCAAAGTGTGGCACGTATTTTCGGTAATAACCTGAAAAATAAATACGACCCCGAAGAAGACCGCGATATCGAAAACATCATTCGGAGCACAGGTTATTATATATATAATTAGCATGGAGGAAAAATCGGTGCATCAGTTTGAGGTTCAGCAAATGAACGGCGAAATGGTGAGTCTTAAAAAATATCGAAATAAAGTTTTAGTGATTGTAAATACGGCAAGCGATTGCAGTTTTACTCCTCAGCTTAAAGAACTGGAAGCCATCCGGGATGAATTAGGAAGTAACAATTTTGAGGTTTTGGCATTTCCTTCTAATGATTTTGGCGGACAGGAGCCCCTGCACGGCGAGGCGATCATCGAGTTTTGCGAAAAAAATTACAACGTTCATTTTCCGGTCTTCGAAAAAATAAGGGTACGAGGCAGCTATGCCCACCCGCTTTATCGGTTTTTGAGTGATAAGAAGCAAAATGGCCATGTTGGTGCTTCGCCCCGATGGAACTTCCATAAATATTTGATAAACCGCAACGGAGAAGTAGTTGATTTCTTTTACCCCTTTACAAAACCCGGCTCCGCTAAAATGAAAAAGCGGATTCTTCGACTCATAAACGCCCCTGCATGAAATTAGATTTACTTGTTTTTTCGGCTCATCCGGATGATGCTGAACTCGGATGTTCGGGGA
>JBGTBV010000022.1:0-5766 GCA_041749185.1 Daejeonella sp.
TCAGGAACAAAACTCTTTTGCCGGCATCACCAACAAATGGCTCGGTAAAAAAGCCAGGCGCATTTGCGTGGCTTTTGCGGGGATGGAAAAATTCTTCCCGCCATCAAAAATTATGCTTACCGGTAACCCCATCCGCAAGGAGGTGGTAGATATTGAGAATAAACGGTTTGCCGCAGCAGAGCTTCTGAGCTTATCTCCGCACAAGCGAACCATACTAATTACGGGCGGCAGTTTAGGTGCGGGCACTTTAAACAAAAGTTTTTTGGCCGGGCTTGATAAAATTATTGATGCAGACGTGCAGCTGATCTGGCAAACCGGAAAATTCTATTACCAGTTTGTGAGCGAACAGATGCAAGGCAAAGCGCATAAAAATATTAAGATACTTGAGTTTTTACACAAGATGGAGTTAGGTTACGCTGCCGCGGATGTGATTGTGTCACGGGCCGGAGCGGGCACCATTGCCGAGCTTTGTGTTGTTGCCAAACCTGTTATCCTGGTGCCATCGCCCAATGTGGCCGAAGACCACCAAACCCAGAACGCCCTGGCCATGGTCGGGAAAGGGGCGGCGCTGATGGTGGCCGATTCGGTCGCCGAACATGATCTGGTTGATACCGCTCTAAACCTGGTAGGTAACCCCGGTAAATGCAGGGTTTTAAGCGAGCAGATTGCCAAACTGGCTTTGCCCGCAGCCGATGAAATTATTGCCGAAGAAGTGATTAGAATAGCAAATACGAATAATTGAAAATGCAAACTCCAGACCATATAATCAAATTGGAGAACGTAGAACGCGTTTATTTGCTCGGTATCGGCGGTATTGGCATGAGCGGCCTTGCCCGCTATTTTAACCAACGCGGTGTTAAAGTGAACGGGTATGATAAAACAACTACAAGCTTAACAGACGCACTTGTTGCCGAAGGGGTTGACATTATTTTTTCTGATGACGTGTCTCTCATTCCGGCCAGTCTGCATCATCCTGCTAAGGGAACTCTAATTATATATACACCCGCGGTACCACAAACATCCGCTATTTTTAAGCACTTTAAATCCGGGGGTTTTCAGATTAGAAAGCGCTCCGAAGTGCTGGGAATTATCAGCAAAGGAATGTTTACCATTGCCGTAGCAGGCACTCATGGTAAAACCACCACCTCCGGAATTATAGCCCATCTGCTTAAGCATAGCGGTTATGATTGCTCAGCTTTTCTGGGCGGCATTGCCACCAACTACAAAACCAATATTTTAATTGGCCAGAGCAACACGCTGGTTGTGGAAGCCGATGAGTACGATCGCTCGTTTTTAACGCTTCATCCGGATATTGCCATCATCACTTCGATGGATGCCGATCATTTGGATATTTATGGAGATGCCGCTCAACTGACAGAAACTTTCAAGCTGTTTGCCGGGCAGGTAAAAAAGGGCGGAACGCTGATCTATCAGGCCGCACTGCCTTTATCCGGAGGGATTACTTATGCCGCCATGGACAGTGCCGATGTAAAAGCCGAAAAAGTGCGGGTGGCAGATGGCAAATTTTGGTTTGATTTCCGCGACGGTATGGATAATATTCAAAATCTTTGTTTTTCGCTGCCGGGTATTCACAACATCGAAAATGCGCTGGCCGCGATAAAAGTGGCGCTGATGCTGAAAATATCACCCGAAAAAATCAGAGCGGGATTAGCGGCGTTTGAGGGCATTAAGCGTCGGTTTGAGTATCAGGTAGTTACAGACGATTGTATTTATATTGATGATTATGCCCATCATCCCGCAGAACTCAGCGCATGTATTGCGGCCGTAAAGGCCCTGTATCCGCACAAGCGGTTAACCGTAATTTTTCAACCGCACCTGTTTACCCGTACCCGGGATTTTGCAGATGGTTTTGCCGAGGCTTTATCGGTGGCGGATAAGCTGTTCTTGCTGGAAATTTACCCGGCCCGCGAGGAGCCGTTAGAAGGTATTACGGCCGGGATGCTGTCAGACAAAATCTCAATAACTGATAAATCGGTTTGCAGCAAGGAGGAAGTGTTAGAAATGGTTAAAAATTCCCCGCCCGAATTGTTACTTACCGTTGGCGCCGGCGATATTGATACGCTGGTTAAACCCCTAAAACTCATACTTGAAAATGCTTAAGCGGATAAATTGGAAAGCGATTTTAATGTCCTTTGCCTGGCTTACCTCGCTTAGCGGCCTGGTATTGCTAATGAGTTTTATTGAGGCGGAAAAAACTTCGATGATCTGTAGCAATGTAAGGGTGCTTATTCCGGGAAACCAGAATTTGATTGAACGTGCCGAGGTAGATCGTATTCTGCTATCAGACGGGGGAGCCCTGATCGGCAGAAAAATGAACACCATCAATATTCAGCGATTAGAGGAAAACCTGGAAGCCAATCCGTTTATTCGGTTTGCTAAAGTTTATGCAGATATGAACGGCGTGCTGAAAGTAGAGATTGGCCAGCGAGAACCCATTTTGCGTATCATAAACGTTGCATCAATGGATTTTTATGTGGATAGGGAAGGTGTTAAAATGCCCTTGTCTGAAAATTTCACAGCCAATGTGCTCATCGCCAACGGGCTGATCTACGAAGATTTTGATGGGCGTGTGGACACCCTGAAAACCGATATTGCCCGCGATTTATACAAAACCGCCGCCTTTATTTATACAGATACCCTTTGGAACAATCAAATTGAGCAACTGTACGTAAACCTGAAAAACGAGATAGAGATGATCCCGCGGGTTGGCAGTCAGAAAATTATTTTAGGAAACGCAGATTCTTTGAAAGTGAAATTAAATAACCTTTACCTTTTTTATAAAAAGGCACTTCCAAGGGTTGGGTGGGATACCTATAAAACCATCAATATTAAATATGCCAATCAGGTAATTGCCGAAAAGAATACCGACACATTAAAAACAGACATTGCTGCGGTAGCAGAAAGGCCAGAAAAGGCAGTAGTACTAACCGACAGCTTAACCAACACCAATCAGGATACAACAAAAAATTAACGTGTTTAATATGGAAAAAAGCATTTCTACTCCCGCAAAAAACTCTCCGATAGTAGTAGGACTGGATATCGGCACTACGAAGATTTGTGTAACGGTGGGTCGTCGCAGCGATCACGGCAAAATTGAAATATTGGGAATTGGTAAAACAATTTCAGCTGGCGTTACCCGCGGAGTGGTTACCAATATCCAAAAAACTGTTCAGGGAATTTTACAGGCTGTTGAAGAGGCGAGCTCACAATCAAACGTTGATGTAAAGATTGTAAACGTGGGCATTGCCGGTCAGCATATTAAAAGCTTGCAGCACCGCGGCATTTTAACCCGTAAAGAACTCAATACCGAAATACAAAGCAAGGATATTGACAAGCTGGTTGAAGATATGTTTAAACTCGTTATGCCTCCCGGCGAGGAGATTATTCATGTTCTGCCGCAAGAGTTTACGGTAGACAATGAGCCGGGCATAAAAGACCCGATCGGGATGGCCGGCGTTCGGCTGGAAGCCAATTTTCACATTATTTCGGGCCACGTAAGTGCGGTAAAAAATATTTTGAAATGTATCGGCAACGCAGAACTGGAAACCCAGGATTTGATATTAGAGCCCCTGGCATCTTCTGAGGCGGTATTAAGCGACGAAGAGAAAGAAGCCGGTGTAGTGCTGGTGGATATCGGCGGGGGAACAACAGACCTCGCTATCTTTCACGAAGGAATAATAAGACACACTGCGGTAATTCCTTTCGGCGGAAACAGCGTTACCGAGGATATTCGCGAAGGCTGTTCGGTTATGCGTAACCAGGCCGAGTCTTTAAAAACACGTTTTGGCTCTGCCCTGGCAGATGAAAATAAAGATAATGAGATCATTTGCGTTCCGGGTTTACGCGGCCGCGATCATAAAGAGATTTCTGTAAAGAATCTGGCTTATGTAATTCAAGCCCGTATGGAAGAAATCATCGAACATGTTTATTATGAAATCAAATCATCTGGCTATGAGCGTAAACTAATTGCGGGCATTGTAGTTACAGGTGGTGGCGCTTTATTAAAGCACCTGCCGCAACTGGTGGAGTTTGTCACCGGTCTGGATTGCCGGGTTGGTTACCCGAATGAACATCTGGCCAAAAACGAAACCCTGCCTAAAAATGTGTACGAAGAATTAAAGAGCCCGTTGTTTGCAACCGGCATTGGGCTGCTGATTAAAGGGATACAACGCGGTGAACAGGAAATTGAGAACAGCAAAAATAATCGGAGCACCGTTGCGGATGTAACTCTCGCCGCTGGCAAACCTAAAAAGAGTATCGGCTTGTTCGACAGGTTATTACAAACCGGCGCCCGCTTTATTAAAGATGATGTGAAAGACGAAGATTACTTAAGGTAATTTTCAACAAAAACTTACTTTTCAACAAACTCAACATGTGTGGAAAACTACTGTTGAAAATTTTTTAATATTACCATCGGAACCCTCAACGGGGCTCCCATTTATCTAAATATAATAGGCTATGCAGTTTGAAATGCTCAAAGAAAAATCATCAATTATCAAAGTAATTGGTGTTGGTGGTGGCGGTGGCAATGCCGTAAATCACATGTACCGTCAGGGAATTACCGGTGTTGATTTTATTATTTGCAACACCGATGCGCAGGCATTAGAGTTAAGCCCCATACCAAATAAAGTGCAATTAGGCGCAAGTTTAACCGAAGGCATGGGTGCCGGCTCCATCCCAGAAGTGGGGAAAAACTCAGCTATAGAAAACATTGAGGACATTAAGCAGATGCTGGGCAGCAATACTAAAATGCTTTTCATCACTGCCGGGATGGGCGGCGGCACCGGAACAGGCGCTAGTCCGATCATCGCGAAAGCGGCTAAAGAACTGGACATACTTACTGTTGGCATTATTACCACGCCGTTTTCTTTTGAAGGGAAGCGCCGGAAGTTGCAGGCAGAAGAAGGCCTGGATGAATTTAAAAAGTACGTAGACTCTTATCTGGTTATTTCTAATGATCGCTTACGCGAGATTTTTGGAAACCTTACACTTGGGTCGGCATTTGCCCAGGCGGATAATATTTTAACAACGGCAGCTAAAGGAATAGCCGAAATTATTACCATTCCGGGTTACATGAACGTGGATTTCAAAGACGTTCGGACCGTAATGAAAGAAAGCGGTGTGGCCATTATGGGGAGTTTTTCTGCCGAAGGAGAAAACCGTGCCTTACGAGCGGTTGAAGGTGCCCTTGCTTCACCATTACTTAAAGATAATGAAATTGAAGGTGCACGATACATCCTGTTAAACATCAGCTCGGGTACAAAAGAAGTAACCATGGATGAAGTAAGTATCATTACAGATTTTATTCAGCAAGAGGCTGGTTTAGCTGCCGATCTGATCTGGGGTAATTGTACTGATGAATCATTGGCAGAAGGATTATCAGTAACCATTATTGCTACCGGCTTCCAAACTATGGAAGAGCGTGCCGTAGAAAAAAGCCAGTTGCGTAAAATTTCGATGCTTACGCCAGACAAATCGCCTCTGGTTAAGCCTGTTGAGGTGGCCAACACCTTTATAAATGAGAAAAAAGAAGGATCTGTGCTGGAACCTGTATTAAAAGCCAAAGCTGAGTCACAAGCCGATCTGTTTGCTGGTTTTTTTCAGAAAACACATCCACATGATAATCAACCGGCTGTTTCTGATCAGATTAACAGAATACCGTTAATGCCCGAAGATGAAAAAGCAGAAGAGGATCAGCCGGAGCCCGAAATGAAAGTAACTGAAGTTGAAGAAAAAGAACCTGTT
>JBGTBV010000023.1:0-4149 GCA_041749185.1 Daejeonella sp.
TAGGCATTATCAATCAGGTTCTGAAAAATACTTCCCAACAGAACCGGGTCAGACCTAAACTGGCTGATACTTTCAATCCGATACCTGATATCAAAATCAGGATGTTTAATCTGATAGGCATCCACGATGTTTTGACAAAAAACTTCCAGATTTATTACTTCTTCTTTAATTTTAATTGCCCGATTTTCAATTTGAGTAAATGACAAAAGCTTGTTCATCATGTCATTCAGCTTGTCGGCTTCTTCATCCAGGATTTTTCCGTAATGAGACCTTTCCCGGTCTGAGAGCTGGGCGGCGCTCCTGATATTGTTGCCTGCTATTTTTATTACGCTTACGGGAGTTTTAAACTCATGGGTGAGGTTATTTATAAAATCATATTGCAGGCTAAATAGTTTGCTGTTAATGTTCAGATTTTTAAAGATGAGATAAGCAATTAAGATGAGCACAGCGTAGATAAGCAGCAAACTAACTGCTACCGGCAAAAAACGCTTATTTACTTCCATAGCCAAAAAGCGTTTTTCTGCTCTGAAATAAAGCTTATAATCTGAGAAAGCACCGGGTAGGGGCGTATCTGTACTAATTAAACCGGGGTGATTTTCTAACGACTCGTAGACCAGCGGCTTAATTTCAATAGTCTGGTAAAGCTCGGGGTGCGGATTATGTATTTTTACTTTATAGGGGTTGAGATAGAAAGTAACTATATCCTGCTCGTAAACAGGCGAAAGTGACTTGTTTGTATACATCAGTTCCTTAAATATACGCAGCTCTTCCGGCCGCGGAATATTCATATAGGTAATACGTTTTGAGTTGATGCTGTAGGAGATATTGAAAACATCCTCGCTGCTCAAGGCCTTGGTGGTATCAGCAGATTCAATAAAGCCGGCAAATTTGACAGCGATTTTGTTAAACTCATCTCCGGCGTTTAAGGATAAAGAATTGGCGCTATTAATCTTAAACAGCACAACAGAATCTGGCGCAATGCTACGGCCAAACTGGTATACCGCTTTGGGCCCCATAGAAAAATTGTTTACCCTTATGCCGTCCAATATAGGGTGATTGCTGATACCGGTATCATAAAAAACAATACGCTCGGCAAACGGGAAACTGGCAAAGATGGTATCTGCGTATTTTGCTACCGATACCGAATCTAAAAATCCCTGATAAAAAGATATCTGCGGAATTTTATTCTGAAAAAAGTTATTGTAAGAACTAACGGTTTGGTCCAACACCTCAATTTTGCTGGAGTTGAATTCATTTTCTACATTCTTGCTGGTGAGATTGTAGGCCAGCATCAAACCAATAACCAGCGAAACCGAAATTAAGACCAGGAAAACAATGATCAGAGAGAAATTTTTACGATAGCGCTGCTCACCCTTCATGGTTATTCATTCTTGCCCAGGTTTTCCTGGAGAAATTTTTCAAGCTGCTCGTAAAACTCTATTCGGTTTTCCGGATTTCTGAAAATATGCCCTTCATTCTCATTCAGGATGTAGGTAACCGGGATACTTCGTTTCTTTAGTTCCTTTACAAACTGATTGGTTTCATTCACATTCACCCGCGAATCTTTTCCGCCTTGTGCGATCAGAACAGGAACCTTAATATTATCGGTATGGAAGATAGGCGAGGTGTTTCTGAAATAATCGGCATCTTTTTCCGGGTTGCCAACCATCTCAAAATACATCTGCTGATAAGGCTTATAATATGGCGGAATCCCTTTTAAATAGGTAAAAAGGTTGGTCAGGCCCGAATAGGAAGCGCCGCAGGCATACAACCCAGGATTAAAGCATAAACCGTGGAGGGCAGAAAATCCGCCGAAGCTAGAGCCGTAAATAGCAATTCTTTTGGGGTCTGCTATTTTCTGATCAACTAACCAGTTCACGCCGTCGGTGATATCGTTCTGCATTTTGCCGCCCCACTCCTTAAAACCCGCAATCCAAAAAGCCTTTCCATAACCCAGAGACCCCCGGTAATTAACCTGGAAAACCGCATATCCGCGGTTTGCCAAAAACTGGACTTCGGCATTATAACCCCAGGTGTTTCGCATAGAAGGGCCTCCGTGCGGTAAAACCACCACCGGCAAATTGTTTTCGGCCTTGCCAACCGGAAGCGTCAAATACCCGTTAATGGTGAGACCGTCGCGTGCTTTAAAACTTACCGGTTTCATCGAAGCCATCTCCGCCTTGTTCAATTCAGAATTGATATCGCTCAATTTTTGCAAGGAACTATCTGCTTTTACATAGAGGTAATAGGTTCCCGGATTACGATCGGTGAAAGATCGGATAATAAATTTTTTCTCGGCTACATCCTGATCGGCGATTCTGATTTCGGTATCCGGGAGCAGATTTTCAAGCCTTTTAAACATTCGTTTGGTGTCGCTATCCAAATAATGCCGCTCACGTTTCCAAGTTTCATATCCCGCAAAAATCATCTTACGCTTTGCGTCAGAGAAAGCACCGTCTGTAACATCTACAAACGGGTGACTGTAAATTTCCCGATGCTCCCTTCCGGATTTGCAATCGAATTCAACAAGCGCTTTTTTGTCGCGGTTTTGGTTGCTGAGAATGTAAATACAGGAGTCTCTGCTAAATCCTAAAACAGAAATGGACGTCTTAAAGTTATTTTTCATTACCGGGCGGAATTCCTCCAGTTCAGAATCCCGATAAATAAGCGTTTCATCCACGCCATCACTTGTTAAAGCCAAACGCAATTTTCCAGCCTGATCGGCATAATACTCGGTAATGTTACCGGGGTTGCGGTAGAGCAAAGCCAACGAGCCATCGGCGATATTCATCCGGTAGGCATCAAAAACCGTTGAATCCCGTTTATTCAAACCAACAAGTATTTGGTTGTTATACGCTTTGCCGCTGGTTATCAACCTGATTTTGGAGTTTTGATAGTCAATGAGATTTCGGGCTTGCGTACCATCTTTACGAACCGTATAAAGGGCCAGGTTAGAAAAAGACCCGCCGTTTTTTAAATAAAGAAGTTTTTCATTATCGGCCCAAAAGTAGTAAGCAATGTTATTGCTGGTATCAGACGTGAGGCGGGTAACTTGTGTTCCGTCTGTTTGTTGAACATAAATATTTAACCTGTTTTTGTAAGGTTTAAGGTAAGATATATGCTTTCCATCGGGCGAAATCAGAAACGAAGCCTTCTCCGGATTTTTAAAAAAATCGGCTACCGGAATTTTGCCAACGTTTTTTTCAGGCCCGCAGGAGCCTAAAAATAATAATGCTATTATCCATAATCTTAAATTCAATATCCTCATTCGTTAATCGTTCTGTAATATGGCTTTTAGAATTGAAAAGAAACCTCAATTCTGCCTAATCAATTTCAACCGGGTACCGCAATCTAAAATAAAAAGCAAAGTAACCATGTAAAATACTAAAAGGCGAAAGGTATCAACATCAATAATAGTAACATTTAAAATACATGTTGAATGCGAATCGCAGAGCCCGGTTTTTCGTTATCATCCTGACTTCAGAAATAATTCCAGCGGTAGCAAAACCCATTTATGGGTATATTTAGCATCATGAAAATTTATTTTTTAAGCTTTTTCCTTTTGTTTTCCGTGCTGACGGCACAGGCGCAACAGAATGATGATGCCCTGGCCGCTCAGTTTTTTCAGTCTGGGAACTTTGAAAAGGCAGCTGTATTGTATCAAAAGCTTTTTGAGCAAACTAAAAACATCGCTTACTACGATCCGTATTTTAACAGCCTGCTAAATTTGAAACGTTATGATGAGGCAGAGCAGCTCGCCCGCAAACAGGCGAAAAGCTACCCGAAAAATTACACCTATTCTATAGATGTTGGCCGGGTGTTTATGGAACGCGGCGAGAAAGAGAAAGCCGCCGATTGGTTTGACAAACTAATTGCCGGCATGCCGAAAGATGAAGCCGCTATCCGCGATCTGGCAATTACCTTTTACCGGGCAGAGGCATACGATATGTCTGTGAAGACTTTTCAAACCGGACGAAAATTATTAGGCGACGAAAAAGCTTTTCTGTTTGACCTCCTCGGCCTGTACCGGTTTCGGAAAGATAAAATTATGCTGATACAGGAATATCTGTTGCTGTTGGAATCTAACCCCGAATCGTTAATACAGGCTCAAAACGTGCTCGGAAATGTTTTTGAAGACCAGGCCGATTA
>JBGTBV010000024.1:0-2917 GCA_041749185.1 Daejeonella sp.
TTCTTACGCCTGCGGGCATGGAAATTGACAGCCGCATCCAGGGAAAGTTCAGAACAAAGGGCATTACCACCACCAATCCGCTGGCGGTGGGCGATGTTGTTGACTACGAGCTGGAGCCCGACCAGCAAACGGGCGTGATCACAAACCTGCATGATCGAAAAAACTACATCATCCGCAAATCTGTCAATCTCTCCAAACAAGGCCAGGTTATAGCTGCCAATTTAGACCAGGCGTTTTTGATCGTCACCCTGGCATCGCCCCGCACTTCGCTGGGCTTTATTGATCGCTTTCTGGTTACCGCCGAAGCTTACCACATTCCGGCTACGCTTATATTTAATAAGCTGGACCTGTTTAGTGAAGAGGGACTGGAAATTCTTGATAGCTATAAATCCATTTATCAGGATGCAGGATACCCCTGTTACAGCGTTTCGGCCTTGCAAAAAACCCACATTCAGGAAATATCCATGCTTTTAAAAGATAAGGTAACCTTGTTAAGCGGCCATTCCGGTGTGGGCAAATCAACGCTGATCAATGCGCTGCTGCCAGGCTTTGATCTAAAAACTGGTGAAATTTCAGACTGGAGTGACAAAGGGAAACATACCACCACCTTTGCCGAGATGTTCACTTTGCCTTTTGGCGGATATCTGATTGATACGCCCGGCATTCGCGAACTGGGTGTGATAGACATTGAAAAACCCGAACTCGGGCCGCTTTTCCCGGAAATACGGGAGCGCATGGGCGATTGTAAATTTTACAACTGCCGGCATATTAATGAGCCCGGATGCGCTGTTTTGCAGGCTGTCGCCGATGATGAAATTGCCGGATCCCGGTACGATAGTTACCTGAGTATTTACCATGGAAATGAAACCAGGAAGTAGGCCTGCGGGAAGGAAAATGGAAATGTTATGAATGTACAATGTGGAAATATGAGCACCGAAGATTTTGGGATGGAATAAGCGAATTACCAGTCACATTTACCTTTTAGCCCGAATTAAATTATTAAAAGAGAGTTATTGACAATAGTTTGGGCGTTTTAACACGCACCTGAACAGGCCATAGATATTCCGCAATGGATAAAAATTTAATGAACTCAGGTCAATATTAAAATCCCCGGAGTTATCAGAATGCCATATAACACTATCAGAAAAATTACCACATTTCAAATGAGAGCAATTATCCAGCGGGTTTCCGCAGCGTCGGTTACCGTAAACGAGCGAATAACCGGAGAAATTAAAACCGGCTTTCTGGTTTTGCTGGGAGTTGAAAACGACGATGAACAGGCCGATATGTTATGGCTTGCCCAGAAAATAGCGAACATCCGCATTTTTAATGATGAGGCCGGGCAGATGAATAAAGCCCTGGCCGATGTGGAGGGCCGCATACTGCTCATCTCGCAATTCACCTTGTTCGCCCAAACAAAAAAAGGAAACCGCCCGGGTTTTGTACGGGCTGCGAAGCCCGAAATAGCCGTTCCCTTATACCAACAGATGAAACTGGAACTTGAAAAACTTACCGGAACAAAGGTAGAAACCGGAGTATTCGGCGCCGATATGAAGGTAAACTTACTGAACGACGGGCCTGTAACCATTTTTATTGACACCAAAAATCGCGAATAGACATGACGATTGAAGAAGCTCAAAAGACCGTAGACACCTGGATTAATTCCACTGGAGTTCGTTATTTCAGCGAACTTACCAACATGGCCGTTTTAACCGAAGAAGTGGGCGAAGTCGCCCGGATTATTTCCAGGAAATACGGTGAACAATCTTTTAAAGGCACGGAACAGGAAGCCGACCTGGCCGATGAACTGGCAGATGTATTATTCGTGTTAATCTGTCTGGCCAACCAAACGGGCGTGGATTTGAGCGGCGCTTTTAAAAGAAATCTTGAGAAAAAAAGCATCCGCGACAGCGAAAGGCACCACCGCAATGAGAAATTGAAATAACTATTCTCACATAAAAAAGCTTATGAGTTTGATTAATTTTTATCGTTTAAACTTTACGGGCAGTACTATTAAGTTTATCGGGTGCGTTAACGATGGGAGCGGCATCCTTTTTTCTCGCCCGGGGGCGAGGAAAAAGATATAGCGGACAGCGTGTTAAAACGCCCAAATTCATACCATTCAATAAATTAAGAACTGAACTCGGGGTAATAAGCAATATAAAATCCTCCGCCCGAATCTTTCCCCGCTCTAAGTGCTTCAGTTCAGTTTCAGCCTTACCAGCCGGTCGCCTTCTAAAACCGGTATGGCGGTTGTAGTATCCACATTCAAACAAAAACGGATATCTTCTTCAATGCCTAATTTTTTAAGTCGCTCGCTGTGCGATGTCTTTTCAAGATACTTATTCAGATCGCTTTTTCCGGCGATATACAAATCTTCGGCTGCGATGGCCGAATCGTCCAAACTAAATTCCCCTTTCAATTTGCTTACAACCGCCCCGGCAAATAAGGTATCTTCCAGGTTGAAGTTGTTTTTCCAGCCCGAGCACAGCAGCAGCACATGATGCTCCTGCTCCATCAGCCATGTGCTGATAGCGCTAAGATTGAGAAACGACCCAATCACGATTTTTTTTGCTTCGCGAGATTCATTGATGGCGTGCGTGCCGTTTGTGGTGGTTAGTACAACCGTTTTACCCCGCACCTTGTCTGCCGAGTATGCGAATGGCGAGTTGCCAAAATCAAACCCCTTAACTACTTCGCCGTTACGTTCGGCCGCCAGCAAATAATCGGTGTGCCGGTAAGATTCGCAACTCTCTACGGTTGCAACCGGAATAATGGCTTCTACCCCATTTTCAATCCCGAAGCAAATGGACGACGAGGCCCTGAATATATCAATAACCACCACCACGCTTTCGCGGATATCGTACAGGTGAAGTAAGGCCGGCGTTAAGCAGACCTCGAGTTTGCGGATGGGCAT
>JBGTBV010000025.1:0-20435 GCA_041749185.1 Daejeonella sp.
TTTGTACCGAGCCAACGATGTTGTTGAATGGAATTCCCAGCAACAGCCCGGTGGCAATAGAAACAATCAAAAACGCCAGAAATGGGTTTAGCTTAGCCCAGGTAATCAGTAACACCAGGCCGGCAATGCACAAAAAGATGATCAGGAAGGTCAAAACTTCGGGTTAGTTTAATTACGGGAATAATATTAGCGATTTTAATTGAAACCTAACTTACCCAACAAACTGCGGAAAACTTAACGGTAATTCCCAATGCATAACAGACTAACTTGTTAATTTGGCAATTGGTAAGCAGAATTCAAAAACGGAGCCTTCGCCTTCAGAGCTTTTAACGGTCAAACTGCCGTGATGCCGTTTAATAATCTCATGAGAAATGTAAAGGCCGAGGCCCATGCCATTGTAATTATTGGTTACTTCTCCGCTCACTCTAAAAAACTGATCGAACACATGTTGCTGATTGGCATTTGATATACCGATACCGAAATCGCGGACTGAAAAGCAAATATTGCCATCTTCCATGCGGGTTTTAAGTTCTATTTTATTTGCTTTGGGTGAGTATTTGATGGCGTTGGTTATCAGGTTGATCATCACCTGGCCAATTCGTGATTGGTCGCCATATACTTTTTCAGAAGCCGAAAGGTTGCTAATAATTTGGTGGCTCAGCGAAGTTTGTTGCATCTCCTCACTTATTTCTGCAACCAGATCATTAAAATCAAACATTTCCAGATCAAAAGTTAACCGGCCGCCCGTTACTTTGGTAGCGTCTAACAGATCGCCTATCAAGTCTGTCAATTTATTTATCTGGTTATTCATTTTAAAAAGAAATAGCTCCGCTTCGGCATTTCCTTCTTTCGCGAATTTATTTTTAAGGAACTGGGTATACCCCTTAATACTGGTAACAGGGGTTTTTAGCTCGTGGGAGGCCATAGAGATAAAATCATTTTTTTGTTTTTCTAGTTTTATCCGTTCCTCTATTTGTTGTTCCAGCTCGGCGGCAAATAGTTTTTGATCGTTGATATCGGTATTGGTTCCAATCCAAATCTGAGTAGTTCCTGAGTTATCTTTTTGAGCATGGCCGCGACTTAGATGCCAGCGGTAAGTTCCATCAAACATCAAAAGGCGGTGCTCTATCTGGAAGTCGGTGCCGCTGTTAAAGGCCTTTTTAAAAACGGCTGAACTCTTTTTAAAATCATCCGGATGAACAAGACTTTGCCAGCCTGTGTCGCTTAAATCTTCAAAACTCAAGCGGGTATAGTCCAGCCAGCGCTGGTTGAAATAGGTGATTTCATTTGCGCTGTTTGCAGTCCAAACCTTTTGTGGCATCAGATTGGCCATAAGCCTGAAACGTTCTTCAGATTCTAAAATGCTTCTTTCAAAATTTTTCCTTTCGGTGATGTCTCTAAAATACCAGGCCCAGCCATATGATTCGTTAGTGGAGCCCGCGATAGAAAAACCGTAACGGTCTATGATCCGGCCGTCTTTAAATTCAATTTCCTCATGAGATGATTTACTTTGGTTTTTGTAACATGCCTTAACCTTTTCAATAAATCCTTCCGGATCAATCAGTTGTGTCATGGCATATTTTAATGCGGCCCCATCGTCCTTGGCCTTAACCACTTCTTCGGGTATCTTCCATAAATCAACAAAATGCCGGTTAAAGGAAATCATTTTTCCGTTTCCGTCCACCACCAAAATGGCATCAGGTATCGCTTCGCTTTGGGCCTCGAGCAATGCTGTGCGATATTTCAATAAACTTTCTGCTTGCTTTCTTTCGCTAATATCGCGGGCGATGGCGAACATGTGGGGTTTTCCATCGAGTTTTAAACCGCCCATGTGCACCTCAACGGGGTAGGTGCTACCATCTTTTCGTTTGTGGATGGTTTCTACTTTATGAATGTCGCCCCGGGCAGCCGCATCAAAAGATAAACTAAATACGTTCTCGTTAAAAACCGGGTCAACCTCTGGCACACGCAGGGCCTCCGCTTCAGTTTCATCATATCCCCATCGCTCCAAAGCAACTTTGTTCAGATAGGCAAACGTGCCGTCCCGCCGCATTAAAATGAAAGGATCAATCGCATTTTCGGCCATGTGTTTAAAGCGGATCAAATCTTCCTCGGTGCTTTTCTGTGCCGAAATATCCTGCATAATTCCGGTTAGCCTGATTGCCCGTCCGGCAGTGTCCCTCACCAACCGGCCTTTGCTACGTACCCATCTAACAATACCATCTTCAATGCCAATACTCCGGTAAATGGATTCAAAATTTCCATTGCTGTCTACGGCACCGGTTGGGTCCGTCAGAATGTCATTCGCCACTTTATCGTCGGGGTGAATAGCGTCTAAATACGTTTTATAATCAATTTTAGCGTGGGCTGGCAAGCCGAAAAGCTCTTTAGACTTAGCTGACCAGACCAACTCACCGCTTTGCAGGTAGTAGTCAAAAGTGCCCATATCGCCAGCCTCCAGCGCAAACGTGGTTTGTTCTTCTCTTTCTTTAGACCGCTGCCGGGCGTTAACTTGTTCGGTAACATCATACCCCAGGGTCATAATTCCTGTAATTTCCTGCTGCTCGTTGCGGAAGGGCTGGAAGGTAAAGTTCACGATGACGGTGTGTACTTCCCCGTTGGCGTTCTTCAATACCACAGGAACTTCGTTTCCATGGTGGATTTCGCCTGTGGCGTAAACCCCATCCAAAATTTCGAAAAAGCCCTGCCCGTCCAGCTCCGGAAATGCTTCCCGAACGGTCATGCCAACGGGGTTTCGATCGCCAACTATCTCTATATAGGCATCATTCGCAAATTCAAAAATGTGTTCCGGTCCCTTTGAAAGTGCCACGCTAATTCCATGAGTCTGTTTTAAAAATTCATAGATCAGATGCGGATCAACGTTTCCTGAATCAGTTTTTTGGCCTGCGGATGCTTTTTTTTTGGAAATCATTTCTTGAACGCGTGGTATAGAAAATGGTGATGGAAGTATTTTTAATTTTGAGGTCAATATTCGTAAAAATTTTCATTTCCAGCAACATAAAAGCAACGCCTGTTTAAGATCAATTTATTTTTCTTAAACAATATTCTGAAAAAATTTGAACAGATTCCTGATGAGTGTTCTTATGAACAGCCCCTCATTAGTTTCGGTTACGCAGATTATTTGTATTTTTCATCACTAACAAAACTCTTCATAAATGTTTAAAGAGAAAGTCAGAATATTTGCTTCCAGCCACGGCTGGCTAATGTTAATATTGATCGGCGGCTTATTAATGCGCTTGCAGAACATAACACAACCCTTTGTTGATGTATTTAGCTGGCGGCAAACAAGCACCGCCATGATGGCCGAGAATTTTTTTAAGGTTGATTGGAACATACTTTATCCTCAGGTAAGCTGGAACGGGCCCGGGCCGGGTTATCAGGGAAGGGAGTTCCAAACGGTAAGCTATTTGGCGGCGCTGGCCTACGCAGTGTTCGGTCAGTACGATATCATCGGGAGGATTATCCCGATTATTTTTGGGATGTGGGGAATATTCGCACTCTATCAATTAATCCTGCTGGTTTGGGGCCGGCAACACGCAATCGCGGGGGCGGCCATGATGGCCATCTTGCCCGGTGCCGCGTTCACAGATCGCTCATTTTTGCCCGATCCGGCCATGGTTTCATTAACTACCACCTGTATGTGGCTTTTTGTGCTATACCTGTTTCAGCAGAAAAACCGACATTTAATTCTGGCGGCATTGGCCGGCTGCCTGGGCATTCTTTCTAAAATTCCCGGATTGATCATCGCGTTGCCGATGCTCTATGCGCTTATTATCGTTTTTGACAATCGCAAACAATTAAAACTTACAAATTTAAAACCGGTGCTTATCGCTGCGATACTGGTTTTAATTCCGGTTATCGCATACTATTTATGGGCGAGGTATCTTTCCCTCAACTATCCGCCTTACCATTTTGCGGGATCTGGAAACTGGATTTGGAATGAACCTAAACAGTTTATCAGCAGCCATTATTTCCTTAGAAACGTAAAAGATATATTTCAATACTGGTTGCTGGGTTTGCCTGCGATGTCGCTTTTAATACTCGGTTTGCTTTTTCCTCCTCCGCGTTTAGCGGCAAAGTTCAGCCCGATAGGCATACCCTGGTTTTTTCATTATTTGTTGGCGGGATGCGCATTCTACTACCTTATTGGGGCGCAGGAACTTGTAAAAAATCCCTGGAATTTTCATTTATTCCTTCCGGTGATTGCGGTTTTTTGTGGTCGTTTCCTGGTAGTCATTTACAATATCCAGCCTTTTTCCAAAAGACTTGCAAAAATCAGAATAGCATTGCTAATTATTTTTATGCTGGCTTTTAACGTGAAGCTGATGAAGGGCTATTTATTTCGGGACCGTGATGCGATTGACACGTACCGAATGGGAATGGCACTGAGCAAGCTGGTAAAACCCGGCGATCTCGTTATCACAATTGCGTATGACATTGGTGATCCTTTAGCCATTTATTATAGCGGCGCAAAAGGCTGGGTATTTCCGCCTGCCGACCAGTGGGCACCCATCGAACTCCCGGACGATGATTCTGAATCTATCCGCTCCCTGCAGGAATTGCGCAAAAAAGGCGGCGATTGGTTCGGCATAGCCGACATCCATTATACTGATATTCAGCAAAACCATCCATTATTTGCCAGCTATCTGAACACAAATTTAACAGCGGTTAGCCAAACAAAGGACTTTGTAATTCTAAATTGGAAATAGTCTGATGGCTATTACCTCATTATGGCCGTTTAAATTCATATAGCCGCAATATTTCTAAATGCAGACACTAACCGACGTCCATCAGCAATTCGCATCGTTCTTTAAAAGTGAAGCTTTGAAACCTTATGCCTTTCTCGTTTCGCGGCGGCTGGGCGAAGGTCACATTTGTTTACCACTTGAAGATGTGGAACAGGAAATGGAGAAATTGCCGCCCAACTTTCATAAAATCCGGATGAGTGAACAGGAATTGTTAGCCGAGGCTCAGGTTGCTTTAGATTCCGAACCCAAACAACCTTTTATCCTCTTTAACAAGCGACTGTATATGCAGCGCTATTTTAACTATGAAACGATCATCGTTGAGCGCATCCGCGAATTTATTGCAAGAGAGGGAGAATTTTCGGCAACGCGGATAGACGAATTAAAAAAGCACCGGGGAATAATTTCTGAGCTCTTCTGTGGCCGGGATGGCGCTGCTACAGAAACAGACTGGCAATTGGTAGCGGCGTTAACGGCGGCATTAAGCAACTTTTGTATCATTACAGGCGGCCCCGGCACAGGCAAAACCACAACCGTAGCCCGACTTTTAGCGCTACTTTTTAATCTCAATTCAAACTTAAAAGTTGCGTTGGCAGCTCCCACCGGCAAGGCAGCTCTGAGAATGGCCGAATCCCTGAAGTCATCGGCTGTTGCCATGGAGGAAACTATCGCGGCAAGCTTCCAAAGTCTTCAACCCCTTACACTGCACCGTTTACTGCGTTTTGTGCCGGATTCGCCGTATTTCCAGCACAATCGGACAAATCCGCTGAACTACGATGTGATTGTTGTAGATGAGGCGTCTATGGCAGACGTTGCTTTGTTTGCCAAATTAATGGATGCGATTGGCCCAGGCACGCGGCTCATTTTGCTTGGCGATAAAGATCAGCTCGCATCTGTAGAAGCGGGCAGCCTTTTCGGCGATCTGTGCCAGGCGCAGGCTCAACTAAACGTCTTTAGCCTCGAACGTGCGGATTTTCTAAACAGCTTTATAGATAAGGCAGAACAGAAAATAACATTAAAAAACGTAAAACAGCCAAATGGAAACCTTCTTTTTCAGCATGTAATTGAGCTGCAATACAGTCATCGGTTTGCCGGGAACCAAGGCATCGGAAGATTTAGCCGGGCAGTTCTGCATAATGATCAGGTAACATTAGCCGAATTCGCTGAGACCAATGTTAATGGTCAGGTACAACTCGATCCGGATTACGATAATAAAGTATTTGAAACGTTTATCAGCGCTTACGCGGAGTACATTCGGGAGCCGGATATTAAAGCTGCGCTGGCTAAGCTGGGAAAGCTGAGGATACTTTGTGCACTGAGAGAAGGCCCGCACGGATTGTATGCAGTAAACCGGAACGTTGAAAAATTTCTCATCCAGCGCAAATTGATTCGCCTCAGCGGCGAATTCTACGAACACCGGCCTGTTATCATTACCCGAAATAATTACACATTGAAACTTTTTAACGGTGATGTCGGCATCATCCGAAAGGATAAAAACGGTGCGCTGAAAGCCTGGTTTGAAAACAGCGAAGGCGAGCTTTTTGATATTTACCCCGGACTGATTCAGCATGCCGAAACAGTTTACGCCATGACTATTCATAAAAGTCAAGGCTCTGAATTTGATCGCGTGCTAATCATTTTGCCCGCCGCCGACAATGCTGCAGTGTTAAACCGGCAGCTGCTTTATACGGCTGTAACGCGTGCGAAAACGCAAGTAATTTTACAGGCGGCAGCAACTGTTATTGCACAAGCCGCAGCCCATCAGGTAGATCGGGCATCTGGAATAGCAGAAAGATTGTCAGACGCAGGGAACGAGTAAATTAATTTTAAAACGGAATCTGGTATGTCACTCTTTTTAAAATCGTCTAACTCTCTGGCAAACCTTGCTTTGCAAATGTGCTCTGACTTGACAAGCAGAAAGGTGCCTGTTTTTCAGCCGCATTATCTGGTTACGCAAACAGAAGGGATGAACAGTTGGCTGAAGTTACAGATGGCGTCTAACCTGGGTATCGCAGCAAATTATCGTTTCCTGAAGCCCAATGAGCTGGTGCAATTGGTTTACAATATTATGGGCGGTCCGTATCTGGATGCGCTATCGGCAGATAGCCAAAGCTGGCTGCTCTTTAAAATTTTAAACGAAAAGGAATTCAAGACGAAATTTAAATTTATTGCAGACTACTACGCAGAAGGACGTGCAGGTCAGGACATCAAGCGCATGGCCCTGGCCGAAAAGTTGGCCGACTTGTTTGACCAGTACCAGATTTACCGCCCGGAGATGATCAGGAAATGGAATAATGCCCATAGCGGTGAAGTTAATAATCAGGAATGGCAAAAGTTTTTGTGGATCAAGGCAAAGCAATTGTCTGATGAGCGTTTGCCCGATAAAACACTTACTGGGGATTTCATTATTAAAGCACTTGCGGATTCCGAAAAGAGAAATTCGCTACGGCTCAAAATGCCCGCTATTTATATTTTCGGCCTGTCGGTCACCACAGGCTACCACATTCAGCTTATTCACCATATCGGCCGCGTTATTGACATTCATTTTTACTTACTCAATCCCGCACCTTCGGTTTATTGGTTTGACGATCGCAGCGAAAAGCAATTGGCAACGCTTAAATCACGTGGTCTTATTGCTGCCTCAGAAAATGTTAGCGGCAATGTGTTGCTCAGTAATTGGGGCAGGGTAATTCAAAATACATTCGGGTTGCTTTTTCAGGATGACGAGCTGCTGAACGCTTACGAAGAAACAGGTATAGAGGAACCGGCGGCAGACACACTTCTGCATAAGATACAGCAAGATATTTTTTACAACAGCGATAGCGCCGGGCGGAATAAACTTTCGTTGAATGATTTAGAAGACGGATCTGTAACAATTAACGCCTGCTATACACCTGCCCGGGAGGTGGAGGTCTTGTATAACTTTCTGATTAACCTGATTGATAGGAGGAAGGAGCGGCTTTCGCCGGGAGATATTGTGGTGATGGTTAGCGATATAGATGCCTATGCACCTTTTATTAAGGCTGTATTTGATCATGCGCCTTACACTTTTGCATACACCATTGCTGATGAGAGTTATGCATCCGGCGACAGCCTGATTGCCGCCCTGCAACTGGTGCTGGGCATCACAGAGCAAACTTTTACTGCAGAAAATGTGATTCAGATTTTAGACTCCGCCCATATTCGCAGCCGGTTTGGCATCAGCGACGTTGATTTTCTCCGGAAGGTAACAGACCGGGCAAATATCCGGTTCGGCATACACGGTAACCTTACAGACGAAAGCGTATTTATTAGCTGGAAATATGGTATTGAGCGTATAATGTACGGTATTTGCATGAGCGGCGAAGAGGAGTATTTTACGGATGATTATAGTTTGTTCCCGCTGGATATGGTAGAAGGGTCCGCCTCAACAGAGGTAATACGCTTTGTGCATTTTGCAACGGTATTGATGGATTCTCTCCAACAAAGGCAACACGCCAGAACACTTAGTGATTGGGTGCTACATGTTGAGAAGGTACTTTCAAATTTAGTAATTGAGCCCGGCGACGATCAGGACGATGATTATGATCTGCTGGCTTCTGAGCTGGAAAAATACAATCTGTTGCACAACGTGCTCACAGACCTGATCAGTTACGAAGTTTTTAGCGGCCATTTTTTGCAGTCAATCGGTCAGAGTTCCCGTTCGGGATCTTTCGCCGCAGGTGGCATCACTTTTTGCTCGCTCATCCCTATGCGAAGCATTCCGTTTAAGGTGGTGGCCACGCTGGGACTAAACTTTGACAAATTTCCACGGAAAGAATATCCGGCAAGTTTTAACCTGATGGAAAAAGAGAAACGAAAAGGCGACCGCAACGTGAGGGAAAATGATAAACACCTTTTTTTAGAAACGTTACTGTCGGCTCGCGATTACCTGTACATCAGCTTTATCGGGATGAGCAGCAAAGACAACAGCACTATACCGCCCTCTGCGCTTGTAGACGAGTTGATCAATTATGTAACTTCCGGACTTGAAACAGAAGAACACCGGGCCGAAGAAATAATCACCAGGCACCCTTTGCATAGTTTCAGCAGAAAGTACAACGCAGACGATAGCCGCCTTTATCATTATTCGAAAAATGAAAAGCGGGAACTGAATATTTTAAAATCTGCGGCTGCAACTCCCAACACGATTCATTTTAGCGAAATATCACTGAGCAACCTGATCAGTTTTTTTAAAAATCCTTTTAAAGAATATTACCGGAAGGTTTATGAGATCAATTACAGTGAAGTCGATTTGCTTTTGAGCGATTATGAAAAGTTTGAACTTAATAAACTTGAGCTTTGGAATTTGAAACAGTCACTTCTAAAAAGTGATCTCTCAGAGCTGCAGGGCTTGCGGAACAAGCTGGTGAAAACCGGCGTTTTACCTTTAAAAAACATGGCTGACGTGCTGATGGATGAGCTGGTAGCGGAGGTAGAACCTGTGAAAGCCCTTTTCGCCGCGGCAACAAACGGTGCAACCGAACAGATTATTCCACTGGAGCTGAGTATTGACCATATCACAATTACAGGCACGCTCGGGGGGGTGTATAACGGCAGGCTGGTAATTTTATCCTGGTCTAAAAATGAGACCAAATATTTGCTTGAGGCTTATATTAAATATCTGGTCGCATGCGCTAGCGGCTTGCCTCTGGAACTGATTTTTATCTCTGCGATCAAAGGGGAGGCATTCAGCGGGACAGTTATGAGCAAAGAGCTGGCGTTAGGCAGACTTGAAGAACTGCTGCAACTTTATAGCGAAGGCCATCGGGGTATATTGCCTTTTTATCCCGACTTTAAGATTAACATCTCCAGGATGGAGAAATATGAAAAGGATTTTGCCGCGGCCCTTAAAACAACATTTGAGGGTGAAGCGTCCTGCAATGACCGGTATCTTTTAAAGGAATATCAAAGCGGATTTTTTAGCGGTGAAGATATTGCCGAACGGTTTAAGCAAAATATTGAAATTGTACTTTGTCCGCTGGCCGGTTTATTTCCGCAGTACTACCAATAACAGAATATGCAGGTTCCATACAAAGACTTTAACGCCTTAAGCGTTCCCTTGCAGTCAAGCAATTTAATTGAAGCCAGTGCCGGTACGGGCAAAACCTACTCGGTAGCCATTTTGGTACTCCGGCTGATTGTAGAGAATGCGGTGCCCGTAAAAGAAATTTTGATGGTAACCTTTACCAAAGCCGCCGTGGCCGAACTGGAAGAGCGGATCCGTTTGTTTATCAGGATGGCGAACCAGGCCGCCGAGGGACAGGCGATTGATGACCGAAATATTCAAAGTATTGTTGAAAAAGCCAGCGAACAAGCAGGCAAAGAAAGAGTGCTTGAGCTTTTGCGTAATGCTGTTTTGTTTCTGGACGAAACTTCGGTTTTAACCATCCATAGCTTTTGCCAGCAAACCTTAAATGAATTTGCGTTTGAAACCCGGCAATTGTTTGGCGCCGAAATGTTGCCCGATATAAATACGATATTAACCGGCGAAGTGAACCTGTTTTGGCGCAGAAATATAACAAGCTTACCCACGCCACTATTGGCCGGGCTACAACCTCTCTTGTCCCGGAAAGGATTAAAAACGATAGTAACAGATCACTTAAGCGGTAAACGTTATCTAGAATATCAGCCGGGAGAAGACTACAATTTTTGCGACGAGGATTCCACCGCTTTGCTTGCTGTATTAGAAAATCTTGCAATTGAGGAATCTGAACTCCAGCAATGTCTGCTGAAGTACGTTACTGATAATGCTAAAAAGCTAGACGCAATTTCTGCAACAAACTCATATACCAGAAAAATGGGATTAGACTTTGGCGAAAATCCAAAGGAAAGTATTAGCCTTATTGCCGCAAAAGCAAGTCTAAGTAACGTGCAGAAAGTTTTTCCGGATATTTTGGAAAGGCTTGAGCAATGCGGCCTGGTAGCAGAACGACGGGCGCAAACCCTGCAACAAGCGCTGGGCAGGCTATCTTGCATGGCCATTAACGCCGTTGAAAAGGGTGTAACTGATTTCAAACTTCGCAACAATCAAATGTCATTTGACGATCTGATTGTGAAACTGCATGATGCGTTGGTGAAACAGAACAACCAGGTGTTGGTGGAGGCTTTGCGGCGAAAGTATAAGGCTGTTTTTATAGATGAATTTCAGGATACTGATCGTTTGCAATACGAGATCTTTAACCGGGCTTTCGCCGAAGAAACTGTTCTATTCTATATCGGAGATCCAAAACAGTCTATCTACGCATGGCGAAAGGCCGACATTTTCACCTATTTTAAAGCCCGGGAATCTGTAAACCAGCTTTACAGCATGAACCAAAATTTTAGATCTTCTGGCGGATTGATCACAGCCATGAACGCTTTCTTTAAGCCCACGCCTGATTTTGATACATTTTACTTCCAGTACGCTGCTGATTCTATTAACTATATCCCGGTTGAGTCGCCCGACATCAGCCAAAAATATATTTTTAGAAAAGGGGAGATCGAAACACCAATTTCTATTACCGAACTGCCTAACATTAACGCCATTGTTAACGAATTAGGCGCACAAATCGCTCTGCTTCTAAATCCGCTTGAGTTCGAAATTGAAAGCGGCGATATCAGGCAGTGGATAAAACCTTCGGATATTGGAGTTTTGGTGAAAACCAAAAAGCAAGGACAACAAATCAAAGCCAGGCTGGCCAGGTTGAGAATACCGGCGGTGAGTATTGATGATTCAAAAGTTTTGCAGTCTGACGAGGCCTTGCTATTGTTGTATGTTTTAATCTCAATGCTTGATATCTCACGCTCTACGATTAACCGGGCTTTGTTTTCAGCACTCACCAACTTTGGGCTTGCCGATTTAGAAAAGCTGGAAGTTGAAGAGGTGATAGCGCTCTTTAGAAACTACAAATTAATTTGGGACGAAAACGGGATATATTCTGCGCTTAAAAGCTTTATGGCCGATTTTAACGTGGAAGAGATTCTAACCGGAGCACAGGCCGAAAACGGCGAACGCGTGATCACCAATCTGTATCAGTTAATGGAACTTCTGCATAAAACGCAGACTCAGAAAAAATTATCCCCGCCCGAACTAATTAGCTGGCTTAAACGCGGTATAGAAACAACTGATACTGAAGGCGATGAATTTCAGCAGCGTATAGAAAGCGATGAAGAGGCTGTTAAAATTGTGACTATCCACAGCAGCAAAGGCCTGGAGTATCCTATTGTTTTCGCTCCTTTTCTGGACCTAAAAACAGATTCGAAATTCCCACAGGCCAGTTTCCGTGAGGAGGAAAGCGGCGAATATGTTTCGGCACCCAAAACCAGTTTGAGTGATGTACAAACAGTGGCTCACCGCGAGCAGGTAGAGCAGGAAAACAGACGGTTAATTTACGTGGCGGTTACCAGGGCCGTTTATAAGTGCTTTATTTATCGCAACACGCATTCCAAAGAGTCATCTCTTTCTGTATTTGTGGATGCCCAAAAAATCAAACCATCAAACCTGATAGCTTTTACAGAAGCACAAATTCTTTCGCCTGATTTTTATTACGAAGGAACAAACTCCGCAAAGAAACCAAAAAGAGAAAGGCCGAAAGTTCGGTTCTCGCTGGCTCATCAAAACTGGAAAAAATTGAGCTATTCTTCTTTAAAGCCTATTGAACAACCTGGTCTGAAAAGTCGTGCGGGCAAACACGACGACAGCTATGAGCATTTTATTTTCGCACAACTAATTAGAGGTGCGAAAACAGGCAATATGCTCCATTTTATTTTCGAAAATATCCAGTTTTCTAACCATAACGGATGGGAGAAAGTATTGAAAAGTGCTGTGAAGCGTTTGGCCCCGTCACAGCGGGAACTTTATTTGCCGATGTTGCGCATTTTCATCCGGCATATTCTCAATACAATTATCCATACAAACGATGTTGAATTTACAGTGGCAAGTATAACCACAGGAAGTTTCATCCCGGAATTTGAATTTGATTTTCCGGTTTCGCCGTTTCAGGTGGGGGCTCTCCGTGAGCTTTCTGATGCGCACGCCGAAGTGAGAGTACGGGATTTAGCCGAGCTGGAAGGCGTGATGAACGGTAAGATTGATCTGTTTTTTGAGGTTCAGGGTAAATATTTTGTCTTAGACTGGAAATCGAACTATCTGGGAGACGGCCTGGAACATTTCCAGGAGTCGTTTCTTTTAGCGGCGATGAATGAGAATAATTATCACCTTCAATATTTAATCTACTCGCTGGCGGCTAAAAAGTATTTAGAAAGCCGCGTTCCGGGGTTTAGCTATGCGGATGATTTTGGCGGAGTGATTTACCTCTTTCTACGGGGAATACGCGAAGGGGCTACAACAGGGATATTCACATTGAAGCCGTCTGTTGAAAAAATTGAGCGTTTGAATGAGATTTTAACAGCGCCGCCAATTGCTGTTTAAGCCGGTTATCACCGGATATTTTTATAGCGGATGATCATCAGTACGGCGATGATAATTACAATAATAACAAACGCCTTCATTGATTAATGAGATGGAAAAAAAGCGGGCCTTCGCAAAAAAGCCCGCTTCAAATTTATAAATTTCACTTGGCCTTGGGCAGCCTGCTTTTTAATTCTTTAATGGGCATGCTGATCATCCGACCAACGGGCTCCTTTCCCTTATACGTAATTACCCGCAACTGATTGGCATCAACAGGCGGGATTAACGCCTCTGTATATTTCGGATAAAAACGATCGGGATACGAGTTATCAAAACTGTAGTAAATATCAAGCCCTTCTATCTCGGTATCTAATTGCACGCTCATCTGGTTGTTGGCGGTGGCTTTAACAGAAAAAATGGGGTCGTAAACACTTGGTGCGAACTTGGTTTCAGCTTCATCAAGGCGTTCAAAGTGATTCTCAACCCGATTGAAAAAATCGCTAAAATTCTTTTTTTCTTTGGGAGACCATAACGATTCGGCGATGGCCATACCTCTCGGCCAGGTCATATATTCTGCCTGGCGCATGTTGTAAACCTGCTCGGTCCACAAATTGGCCTGACCGCCTTTTATGTATTGCTTTTCTACTCCCTCGGGCAGTGGATCAAACTTATACGAATCGCTTAAACGCAACGAAGCGTATACCAAGGGCTCCATAATACGGTCCGACTGCATGTAATCCAGATAGGCGAAAGTGGTCGGGCTCATCACTACTTCGTGTTTCGCCTTCGCCGCTTCAATGCCGCTCTTCATCCCCCGCCAGCTCATGATGGCCGCAGACGGGTCAAGTCCGCCTTCCAATATTTCATCCCAGCCGATCATTTTTTTACCCTTTGAGTTGACAATTTTCTCAACACGTTTGGTAAAATAACCCTGAACGGCATGCATATCTTTCAGGTTTTCCTTGCGCATCAATTGCTTGATCTCTTCGCTTTTCTGCCAGTAATTAATCGGGGCTTCGTCTCCGCCAATATGCATATACTCAAACGGAAAAAGTTCTGCCAACTGGCCGAACACCGTGTCTAAAAATGTGTAGACCTTTTCATTTGCAGGGCAAAGCGTGTTATCAACCAACGCAATTGGCGGCGCACCCTTAGACCAGTCCATAATTTGCTCGCCAGAGCGAACGCTGTAATTCTCTACGCCTTCGGTGCATGACAATTCGGGATAGGAAACTACGGCTGCCAGGCTGTGGCCCGGTACATCAATCTCCGGAAGGATATCTACAAACCTTTCTTTGGCATAAATTACAAGTTCCCTGATATCCTCCTGAGTGTAAAAGCCTCCATAATTGCGGGGCTCATCTTTTGTGGGCGGTATAAAATCGCCGAAGGTGCCAACCCGTTTTACGTTCCAGGCGCCTACCTCAGTCAATCGCGGTAAGCCTTTAATCTCAATCCGCCAACCTTCATCATCGGTTAAGTGGAGGTGAAGCAGATTGTATTTATAGCGCACCATTGCGTCAATGTATTGTTTGACCTCGTCTTTTGTAAAAAAATGCCGGGAAACATCAAACATTAAGCCCCGCCATCCAAACCGTGGATAATCAACAATAGCAACTGCCGGAGCGGTCCATTTGACATCGCTGGCCAATTCAAGGCTTTCTATTTCTTTAGGAAAAAGTTGAACCAGTGATTGTGCACCGTAAAAAATGCCCGCCGGGTTATTCGCCCTGATTTGAATATTTTGAGGGGAAACCGTTAGGCGATAACCCTCGGCACCGATCTCTGTGTCTTCGCTTGCGTTTAATATAAATCGGATTGTTGGGTTGGCAGAAGTTGTATTCACAATTTCTACATTTTTGCCTGCGGCGGTAGAAAATCGCTCTTTTAAAAATGCCGATGCCTGCTGAAGTTCCGGATGTTTGCTTGTTTGGATAATCACATTAGCAGGCAACGTAAACATGCCTTCTTTCATCAAAACCGAGACCGGCTCGGGGATAATGGCAATCATTGGAGTTTCGGTTTGGGCGCTGGCCTGCAAGGATAAAACAAGGCAGGTGAATACCTGTAAGATTTTCTTTATGTTCATTATTCCGGTTTAATTATTTAACAACCGGCAATATAATAATTTGATGAACAAGGCGGTAGTTTGCGTCCTAAATTGTTGCAGACGAACCAGTTCAGTACAGTTCAATCTCTTTTATAGTCAATTCCGTTTAGTCAGGCTCCGCAGAAGTATCCTGTTTATATAAGCGTTGGGGAAATATCAAACGGGATTGAATGGAGCCACTTGCTTTAGCACACGGACAAGCGATCAATATTTCCCGGCGTTAGCCCAAAAAATAACTTTAATTCTCCTGCTTACAAAAAGCAAATCTTTTATTTAATAAAACGGCCGTAATGATTGTTCAGACTGGTTTCATAAATTTCGTGTACCGGAACTTCAGGATCATATTCAGGACTTTCTTTTACCGCTTCTTCCGTTAAGTTAACAACCACTTCTGATTCTGCCCAATCAATATTTTTGATCTGCTGCGGCGAAATGATCACCTTTTTTCCGGGAAACCAGTTGCCGGTATCAACCACCAGATACTTAATTTGCCAGCTTTCGCCATCAACAATGATATCTTCCAATTCCCCAATTTTTCCATCCAGTGCATGCAGAGTATAACCTTTAAGTTCATCCAGGCTTCTTAAATGCGGGTTCCCTGATTCTGAATGATCTTCATTTGCCGCAACACCCTCCTCAAACGGGATTGCCGGACTTGTCATGCCCATCATGCCCATGCCGCTTCCGTAAAATCCGGCGCCGCCGTCTACTTCATAAGGCCAGGAATAATGGTTATAAAGTTCGGTTTCCTGCTGGCGGTTAACCGGTTTTTCGGTATCAATATCCGGACTGTGTTTTACCTGTTCTTTGGTAAGATTAGCGGGGAAAATCTTTTCGTTCCAGTTGGGTTGTTGAACAGCGATGGGAGAAATCAGAACCTCGCGGCCCGAAAGCCATCCTCCGGTTTTCACCACCAGATATCTGACGGTCCAGGTCTGGTCATCAAAATAAAAATCCTCTACTTTTCCTATATCTCCGTCTGTTGCTCCAATTTGGAAACCAATCAGACTTTTTAAATTGTGGCGCATATTATAATGTTTAAAGTGAACTGAATGTATTTAATAAAGCAACAGGAAGCTTTTTAATTTGTTTTTTACCACCTTTGACAGTCGCTTTGTGAAGCAAACTCCGGATGTTATGGAAATAAATTATGCTTTTGCCGGCGCAGTGGCGTTGATAGCCATTCTGCTGTTGGCGTTTCTGATGATCAGGAATAGAAAAGATCAAAAAGATTTTGAGGAAGATCTTAATCACCTGGATTCCGAACCGGAGAATCATCAGCGGGACGAAGAGCGATTGTAATTAATGTTTGACTTCCCTCAGCGGTTTCAAAGTTTAAACTGATCTGCATTCGCCTTTCGGGTTTGAATTATCGCTAAGCCATGATATTTCTGGCTTCCTTTTGGCCTCAGGCGATTTGTTTATGTGGCTCCCAAAGCTTAATGGTGCATTTCCCTAAACCAGATTGAGTTTATTTAGTTAATTAAGAATATGGAGATCAATAACGCGTATGAGTTAATTGTAAATAAGGTTGAACTCTGGCTCAGAGAATTCATTCGGATGCTGCCAAATTTGGCTATTGCCGTTCTGATTTTAGTGTTAGGAATTTATCTCGCTAAAATTGCCCGGAACGTTGCCTTGAAAGTATTCGGACGAATTATACAACATCAGGTACTACGAGGACTTTTTGCCTCCTTTGTTTATATATTCGGAATTGGCATCACCATCTTTATAGTGCTCAGTATTCTGAACCTGGATAAGGCGGTAACTTCACTTTTAGCCGGTGCCGGAATTTTAGGTTTGGCGCTGGCTTTTGCTTTTCAGGATATAGCCTCAAATTTTATTGCCGGTATTGTCATGTCGTTTACCCGGCCAATTGAAATTGGAGACCTAGTGAAGGTGAAAGACTACATGGGCAAAGTAGAATCCATCCGGCTTCGCGACAGCGTAATTCGCACGTTTGAGGGGCAGATGGTGTTTATCCCGAACAAGGAAATATTTCAAAATCCCATTGAGAATTACAGCAAACTGAAAAAACGAAGAATGGATTTGGTAGTGGGAATTTCGTACGGAGATGACCTCGAAAAGGTGAAAAAGGTAACCATAGAAGCGGTCTCCGGAATTACCCGAAGATCAACAGATGATCCCATCCATTTGTATTTCCAGGAATTTGCCGACAGCTCAATTAATTTCAGCTTGCGGATATGGGTAAATTCACCTGAGCAACCGATTTATCTGGAGGTTAGGAGCGAGGCCATTATGTTGATCAAGGCGGCGTTTGATAAAAACGATATTATGATCCCATACCCAATCCGTACACTGGATTTTGGTATCAAGGGCGGAGAGAGGTTGTTCGATTCGAAAGTTCAGTTAAATTACAGCGAAGCTGAAAAGAAATCCTGACCCGATTAAAAAACAAAAAAAGAAGTTTCCGATCATCAGAAACTTCTTTTTGCTTTTATAAAACTATGTAACTACTATACCTTTTTAACCGAAACCGCATTGAGACCTTTCTGGCCTTGCTCTACTTCAAACGTAACTTTGTCGTTCTCTTTTATTGGATCAATCAGCCCGTTAATGTGAACGAATATACTGTCTTGCGTGTCTTGCTCTTTAATAAAGCCATAACCCTTAGACTCGTTAAAAAAAGTAACCGTTCCTTTGCGTGGACCTTCGGGCTCTGTGGCAACCTGTTTGGCAACACCTATCTGAATATCGTCAGGATTAAACTTTTTCTTTTTAGAAGGATCAGGTGGAGTTGAAGAGATATTTCCATTCTCATCAATATAAGCCATCATCTCGTCAAGGCCCTTGCCTTTGTTGTTTGAAGTTTTACGCTCCTCGGCTTTTTCCCGCTTTTCCTGCTGCTTCTTTAATCGTTTCTTTTCTTTTTCTTTTTTGTTAAAGGTTTCGGTAGGTCTACTCATATTTTTTAATGTTGCTATTTAGCGCAATACAAATATCGGTAATTCAATTTGAAATCATCTTGATTTTTAGAAACTTATGTAAGCAGCAATTTTTTATCCCTTTGTGGGATAGAGGTTTTCTGACACCGGGACATACATTCTCGAAAGCAATCGCCTGTTTAAACGGGCATCAGCAAACAACATACATCAAAGATTGCTGACTTTTCAAGCAAAATATAACTTAAAAAAAAAGGGTTGCGATGTGAGCGCAACCCTTTTTTTGATTAGGAATCATCTATTCTCTGTCTTTGGTGATGATTTTGCCTTCGCGAAGTTCTCTCACTTTGCTATATTTTTTGCCGTAGCTAAAGTAGATAGCAATACCAATGATCATCCAAACGGCTAAACGCAACCAGCTTTCCGTTGGTAAAGAGTACATCAGGTAGAGGCAAATTACCACTCCGATAATCGGTACCGCCGGAACAAACGGGGTTCTGAAAGGCCTGATGGCATCGGGCAATGATTTTCTTAGCACCAGGATGCCGATACAAACCAGAACAAATGCGAATAAGGTTCCGATACTTACCATGTGGCCCAGATCAGAAACCGGAACCAGCCCGGCAAACAGGCTCACAAACACCATAAAAAACAAGTTTGTTTTCCAGGGGGTTCTGAATTTGGGATGTATTTTGCTAAAGAAACCCGGAAGTAACCCGTCTTTCGCCATGGTGTAAAATACCCTTGATTGTCCCATAAGCATCACCAGGATAACCGATGTGTAGCCAGCCAGAATTGCCAGTATTAACGCGTCCTGCAAAAATGCGTAACCGGTAACAGCAAAGGCCGTAGCAGCAGGTTTGGCATCGTTGGCAAACTCGGTGTAATTAACCAAACCGGTCATTACGTGAGCGAACAAAACATACAGAATGGTACACACTACCAATGATCCCAATATACCAATCGGCATTCCCTTCTGGGGATTTTTCGCTTCCTGTGCCGCGGTTGAAACTGCATCAAACCCGATAAATGCAAAGAACACCACTGCGGCGCCGGTAGAGATGCCGGTCCAGCCGAAATTTTCAAACTGGCCTGTGTTTTCGGGAATGTATGGCGTATAGTTATCCGGATTAATGTGCCCCCATCCTAAAGTAATAAAAACCAACACCACGGTCACTTTCAAAATAACGAGGATGTTGTTCATTGCCGCCGATTCCTGTGTACCTCTTATGAGAACCAGCGACAGCATCATCACTATGAAAATGGCCGGTAAATTAATAATGCCGCCGTTTATTATAGTTCCATCACCTAATGTGAGCGTTTCCCATGGCGATACAATTAATTGATGAGGAAGATCAATATTGTACTTGTTGAGTATTTCAAGTAAATACCGCGACCAACTAACGGCCACCGTTGCTGCACCCAAAGCATATTCCAATACTAGGTCCCAGCCAATTATCCAGGCCATAAATTCGCCCATGGTAGCATAAGAATAGGTATAAGCACTGCCCGCAACCGGAATCATGGAGGCGAATTCTGCATAACACAATCCGGCGAAAGCACAGGCAAAAGCAGCAAGGGCAAAGGATATGGTGACAGCCGGGCCTGCGTTTTCTGCCGCAGCAATTCCGGTTAATGAAAATAAACCGGCTCCGATGATGGCGCCAATTCCCAGCGATATCAGATTGAAACTGGTTAAAGTACGCTTTAAAGTTCCTTCTCCTGTTTGTCCAGCTTCAAACAATAATTGTTCAATGGATTTTTTGTGAAACATAATGGTGAGTTAGTAAGGTGTTTCTATGTGTGGTGATTTTTTGTGCGTGTGGCCAAACCTAATTATTTTATTCTAATAATAAAACTTCGTACAATTCGGCCAAATTAGTGTAAACCGAAGCGAAGGTTAATTTTGCGAATGCGTGAAAATTAAAGCCTGGCTGGAAATTCCAAAAAAATTTCCGGCCAGGCAAATTTGGCAACCTTTAGTTTTGATTTGTTTGAACGGGAATTATGGCGGCTCTCTCCACCTGAGATGCATTCATCTCACGCAGAATTATTTCTTTAGCAGGTTCAATTTTTTGACCGGTCTGCGTTAATTCTGCGGAAATGTGGGGCGCAATAATCAGAGAAACAATAGACATAAGTTTGATCAAAATATTCATGGATGGACCGGATGTGTCTTTAAACGGATCGCCAACGGTATCGCCAGTAACAGATGCCTTATGCGGTTCTGATTTTTTGTAATACAT
>JBGTBV010000026.1:0-2386 GCA_041749185.1 Daejeonella sp.
CAAAAAGAATTTTCGGGTTTGTAATAAAGGCTCTCGCCATAGCTACACGCTGCTGCTCCCCTCCTGACAACTGTGATGGATAATGATGAGAACGGTCACCTAGTCCTACCCGATCCAATAATTCCTTTGCTTTTGGTGCAACATCGCGTTCGCCACGCAATTCCAACGGCACCATCACATTTTCCAGTGCAGTGAGGGTGGACAGGAGTTGAAAGTTCTGAAATACAAAGCCAACATACTGATTACGTAAATATGCCCTGTCGTCCTCATCCATGGCATTTAACTTAAATCCCATCAATGAGAGCGTCCCAGATGACGGTGTGTCAAGACCGGCACACAAGCCAAGAAGCGTAGTTTTGCCGCTCCCGGACGGACCGATGATAGCCATTGATTCCCCCTGAACTACCGAAAAAGTGACATTATCGAGGACCGTAAGTTCCCTGCCAGCTGATTTGTAAATTTTTGTGAGATTTTGTGATTCAAGAATGGATGTTGACATGATTTTTGTTTAATCAATTATACTTGTAAAGCGTTATTACTCTAAAATTGTTTCAGTTTCCACGAAAAGCATGTGAGTTTATGTCGATAGTCGTTAAAAAGTTGTTAATTATTTCATTCCTGGCGGTATTTCAGACAAGTCCTGCCCCCAAAGTAATCCTTTTTTATGGCGATAGCCTTACAGCAGGTTATGGACTATCCACCGAGGAGGCGTTTCCAGCTATTGTTGAGAAAAAGCTCAGGGACAACGGAAAACCAGCGAAAGTGGTCAATGCAGGCCTTAGCGGTGAGACGTCCGCCGGTGGGCTTAACCGGCTTGACTGGGTCTTGAAACAGCCTGTAGATGTGTTTGTTCTGGAGTTAGGGGCAAACGATGGTCTCAGGGGATTACCACTTGACCAGACTGAAAAGAATCTTCAGTCTATCGTAGATAAGGTAGTGACCAAATATCCAAAGGCAAAGATCGTTATAGCTGGAATGCTGGTGCCGCCGAATATGGGGCCCGATTACACTGCCAGCTTTCGGAAGATATTTCCGGCACTGGCGAAGAAAAATAAAGCCACACTCATCCCATTCTTACTTCAGGATGTTGCAGGTAACGATAAGCTGAATATTGCAGACGGAATCCACCCCAATGTCGAAGGACATAAGATTGTGGCTGATAACGTTTTAAAAATAATTGAACCTTTGCTTTAGTATTCAACGATAAAATTTTCGTATGAGATATTTTTTGTTTTTAGTTGCATTGGTGGTGTTTAGCGAAAGTGCTGTAGCGCAACTGAACCTCGATAAATTGAAAAAAACGCTGAGCGGCGAAAGCTTAAGTAAAGAGGAGATTGGAGAAGGACTAAAAGAGGCGCTAACAAATGGTGTCTCTAAAGGATCAGATCTCGTTTCACAACTGGATGGGTACTATAAGAATCCCGAAATCAAGATTCCATTTCCGCCTGAGGTAAAACAAGTCGAAACCAAACTACGGCAGATCGGATTGGGTAGTGAAGTGGATAAGTTTGTCGAGTCCCTTAATCGCGGTGCTGAAGACGCGGCTAAAGAAGCAAAACCAATTTTTGTGTCGGCAATAAAACAAATGACAATTCAGGATGCATGGGGAATATTAAAAGGCGAAAATGATGCAGCGACCAAATATCTGAACCGAACGACCTCCCCCCTGCTTACGGAAAAGTTCAAACCTGTTATACAGAATTCCCTCAATAAGGTAAATGCCACGAAGTACTATAGCGATCTGGTGAATACATACAACAAGATTCCATTCGTTCAGAAGGTTAATCCAAACCTCGACGATTACGCCACCGAAAAAGCCATTCAAGGACTGTTTGTTATGATCGCTAAGGAGGAGAAAAATATCAGGGCAAATCCCGGGGCCCGGACATCAGAACTGTTAAAAAAAGTGTTTAGTGCGCAATAGTGTCCTGTGCTATCGGACACAAAAGCTTTTAAAATAATTCTAATCTTCAACAATAACCGTTATAATTACTTCTGCAAGGCGAGGTAATTATGAATGTTGCTCTCTTTATACCGTGTTACATCGATCAGTTTTATCCGCAGGTCGGAATTGCCACCCTTGAGTTGTTGGAAAAGTTTGGGGTAACCGCAACCTATCCGGAAAAGCAAACCTGCTGTGGTCAACCAATGGCAAATGCAGGTTTTGAACATCTCACCAATACCTGCAATGATCATTTTGTAGAGGTCTTCACAGGGTATGACTATATCGTATCGCCTTCCGGAAGTTGTGTATTACACGTGAAAGATCACCTACACTCCAAGAATAACGAAACGGAGGCAATACAAATCAGGGCGAAAGGTTTAGAGTTAACAGCATTTCTTACCGACATTCTGGATGTGAAAAAGATTAATGCGAAATTTTACC
>JBGTBV010000027.1:0-3289 GCA_041749185.1 Daejeonella sp.
CCCCGCCGCCCATCTCAACGCATTTTGCGCTTTATAATACTTGGCAATCAGTTCCTGCAATTTTTGCAGCGCTTCCAATGTTTTATTTTCTCTTGCGTTAATCAGAAACAAGGAACTTTCGCCAGCCTGAAACCGGATTTCCTCTCCGCGCTGCAAGGCCTGGTAATTTTTCAATGCTTGTTCCTGAAGAGCAACTTGACCTTTCAGTGTTGTTAATTCATTAAAGTAGCTTCTTACTTTGGTTTCAACCTCTAATTGCTTTTGGCCTTGCTGCAACTGAGTTTCTGTAATTTTAAGTTTAGCTATACGGTACTCGCCTCTTCCCTGCGAAAGGCGCAAAGGAATACCGAGCGATATACCGTACTGAAAATTATTCTCAAATTGGGGCAGAGTGGCTGACCTCAATAGATCATATCCTTTGCTTAGCTGGTTATATCGCAGGTTAACGGAAGGCAACAGCTCCTGGAATTTCAATCTTCGGTCTATACCTAATGCGTCCAGCTTAAAATTGTAAATAAGAAGCTCGGGGTGATTTTTTCTGGCCGTGTCTAACAAGATATTTAGATCCGGAACGGTGGATAAAGCGATAGTTGACGGTTGCAGATTATCAGCAGGTAGAATATCTGCCGGTAGGTTGTAAGGCAAGTTTGCATCAGTCCATAAAAACACGGAAAGCCCCAGCGTGGTGTTTTGAAAGTCGAGCAATGCCTCATTTCTTAGCAGCTCAAAATTTTGAAGCTGGGCCAGGGCTTCGGTGGTATCGATGGCCGGTCTGTCGCCCAAAAGAAAACCGGTTTTCACCAGCCTCACCCTTTTCTCATTAACTGCTACGGCGTTGCTTAATATATTATACATTTGGTATTTCTCCACCCACCTCCAATAGGTAGTCATTGCATCAAGAAGCAAATTGTTCAGAATGTTTCTTTTTTCAACAATTGAAGCAGTGCGGAAAATTTTTGCGGTTTGCAAAGCAGCTCTTCGCTTATCCATCAACAAACCTTTAGCCAGCGGCACACTAACGCCTAAATAGCTGGTTTCTCCTCTGGTTTCCTCTGGGTTTATCCGGTCGCCGGATAAGTATTCTAACCCTCCTGAAACTTCCACACCAAACCAGGTTGGAATAGAAATCTCCGGACGGTTGTAATAATAGTATTCCGTTCCATCAAAGGTTTTTTGCGCTGTTGAGTTCTGGAGATAGGGATCAAATAATCCCCTGGCAACAGTAACTTCCGCTTTGGATCTTTCGATAAAAATATCCGCCTGCTTAGCCACCGGATGAAATTGCTTCACGATTTCAATTACCTGATCGGCAGATATGGTTTTCAGCGAATCCTGCGCTCGGCCAGATCTGCAAACCAGCGCCGCAGCAATAAAGAGAATATATTTTGGCGAACTCATTTGGTGTCTTTCGGCTTCGAGGCGGTTTTATTGTAATAATCGGGCGGAAAGCCATTGATATTTCGCCATAACTCGTACCACACCATCACGTCTTTTAATAACGTGATGCCATTCGCAGCGGTGCCAATTTTTAGTTCTTTCGGCCAGGGTTTATCAGATGCGTCTTCCTTTACCAAAACCCTGAATTGTCCGTTAATGCTCACATTGCTTTCCACCGCTACAATCACCCCACCAAAAGTTCCCGACGATGCTTTGGGCCAGCCACTGAAAACGATGGCCGGGAATCCATCAAAGAGAAACCGAACTTTTTGTCCGGGAGCAATCAGAGGCAGGTCTAGGGGCTGCACAAACATTTCAACGGCATACTGAATTTTATCAGGAACTATTTCAGCAATCATCTCACCATCCTTCACAACTTCACCAATTCCCGCTTTCTGTGCGTTGATGATTTGCCCGCTTTGCGATGCCAATATGGAATACATGCCATTGCGGATGTTATAACTGGCGTATTGATTTTCAAGTTTTGCGACATCGGCCTGTCCACTTGCAATCTGTGTTTGAGACTCAAACTGCTCGCCTTGTGCTTTCGCAACTTTTTCCAGGTTTTCCTGTTGCACAGCACTCATTTCAATCCGGGTAATAGTAAGATCCTGCTTGCTGTTAGCTACTTTATTTGCGGCACTTATTTTCTTTGCAATTGCATTTTGATACTGCTGATTTCGTATTTCCAACTGTGTTAAAGAAACAAGGCCACTGTCGTACATCGCTTTCTGTCGGTCGTACTGTTTCGTCCCAATAATAAAATCATTATTAGCCGCAACCGCGTCAGCACTGTCGGCCTGTACCTTCAGCTGCAACTGATCCAGCTTGTTTTTCAATTGGTTCAGCTTTAGCTGAAGCCCCGAATTTATAGCGCCAATCTGCTGGTCTGCCACACCAACCTTGCTTTTATAGTATTCAACTGACCGCTGCTTTCCCGCGAGCTGTTCTCTGGTTCGCTGTAATAATTTGGGATCCAGGTATTCCATTTTTACTTCAGTTAACTGAATGAGGGTGTCGCCCGCCTTTACATAGTCGCCCTCTTTGATATGCCATTTCATAACCCGGCCCCCGATAATGGTGTTTACCTGTTGCGGACGCTGGTCCTGAAAGAGCGTAGTTACTGAACCTTTTGCCCGGATATTCTGCGTCCATGGCAGAAACAAAAAGATCACAAGAACAGCCACACAAATAAAAAACCACATTTTTACAGGGCTCTCTTTGTTGTGCTGATAGATATGCGAATACGATTTTATTTTATCGGTGTTCATTACTATTTCAATTAAGATGCGGCTGTGCCTGATACACTAATTCTGCCATCCAACATGGTTATAATCTTATCACATTTCGCCGCGAACTCTTCGTCATTGCTCACAACGATCACGGTCGTATTTTCTATCTCGGTAAGCAGTTCAATAATTTGAGTGCGATGATTATCAACAACATCAGTCCAGGGCTCCTCAAGCAATAATAAACGAGACTCACCGGCCAGGGCTCTAACCAATAATAACTTATGGATAATATTACCTGGCAAACGTTCCCCGGTTGGGCTAAGCATGGTGTCGTAACCATTTTTTAAAGAACCCATAAAATCATTAAGACCTACAATTTCAGAATACCTGATTACGTTTTCTCTGCTGATGTCTTCATTGCCCAGCGCAATATTCTCCCATACGGTACCGCCAAAAATATCCTGTTGATTTAGCAGCACACCCGTTTGTGATCGGGTTGAAGCAAGGTCATAATTGTCGATGGGTAGATCATTAATGAGAAATGAACCTTTAATATCCGTGTAAGCGCCGGCCATCAGCCGCAGTAAAGTGGATTTGCCCGAACTGTCTTTTCCTGTTAC
>JBGTBV010000028.1:0-32934 GCA_041749185.1 Daejeonella sp.
ACCTCTTCCCGTCCGCGTTTGGTATGCTCGCTCATTCACAAATTCGGCAACCGTAACGAAGTTGACTTTGAAGATTTTATCAAAGAATTACAAGACAACCCCTTGCCAACGCAGGGAGAAATCTTTGTTTTTATAGATGAATGCCACCGTACCCAAAGCGGTAAATTGAACCAGGTGATGAAAGCAATTCTGCAAAATGCCGTATTTATTGGTTTTACAGGCACCCCATTATTAAAGCAGGATAAAGAAACTACAATGGATGTTTTTGGCCGGTACATCCACACCTATAAATTTAATGAAGCTGTTGCCGATGGTGTCGTAAAAGATTTGCTGTACGAAGGCCGGGCGATTCAACAAAATCTGACTTCGCAAATAAAAGTAGATCAATGGTTTGAAGCAAGAACAGGCGGCTTAAACGATTTCCAAAAGAACGAGCTGAAAAAGAAGTGGGGCACCATGCAGCATGTGCTGAGTTCTAAAAGTCGCATGGAGAAGATCGTTGCCGATGTTTTGATGGATTTTAGTACGAAGACCCGCTTGAAGTCGCAAATGGGCAATGCCATATTAGTGGCATCCAGCATTTACGAAGCTTGCAAATATTATAATCTATTTATCCAAACCGAGCTTAAAAACAAATGTGCGGTTATTACTTCTTACAATCCTAATGCAAGCGATGTTTCATTAGAAGATACCGGTGCCGATAATGAAACCGATCGGCAATCTATTTTTAACACCTATACCGAATTATTGAAGGCCGTAAATCCGAAAGGCAATAAATCTAAAACGGAAACCTACGAGAGCGATGCAAAAGAGTTGTTCCGAAAGGAACCTGCAAGGATGAAATTACTGATTGTAGTATCAAAACTTTTAACCGGATTTGACGCACCGCCCTGTACCTACATTTATATTGATAAAAAAATGCAGGATCATACGCTATTTCAAGCGATTTGCCGGGTGAACAGGTTAGATACCGATGATAAAGATTATGGATACATTGTGGACTACATGGAGCTGTTTGGCAAAGTAACTGATGCCATCGATGTTTATACTTCTGAATTAGACAGTGAAACCTTTACCAGAGAAGAGGTAGAGGTGCAGTTGAAGGATCGGTTGAAAATTGCAATTGATCGTCTATATACGGCATTAGAAACACTGGAAAGTATCTGTGAAAACGTTCCTTCGCCCGGGAATGATCTGGCATATATTCATTTCTTTTGTGGCAATACCGAAATTGCGGAAGAATTAAAAGCAACAGAATACAAACGAATGGCCCTATACAAGGCTATAGTAGAGTATATTCGTGCTTTTGCGAACCTCAAGGCTGATTTTGTAGCTGCCGGGTTTTCAACTCCGGAAGTTAAGCGATTCACCGATAAACTTCACTACTATTTAGACTTACGAGAGTCTATACGCATTGCAAGTGGCGAAACGATTGATTTAAAAGCTTATGAAGCAGATATGCGTTTTTTAATTGATACGTATATTAAAGCTGAAGAATCAGAGAACATATCACCATTTGAGGGCATTTCATTGTTAGACCTGATGGAATCTAATATGAGTGATGCCATTGATCGTTTACCAAAAGGTATAAAAGGAGACAAAGAAGCCGTATCTGAAACCATTGAAAATAATGTTCGGAGTAAAATAGTAGAAGAGCATTTGCTGGATCCCAAATACTTTGATCAGATGTCGGTGTTGTTGCAGGAGTTAATTGAGCGCCGTAAACGGGAAACGGTTGATTACAAACAATATTTACTTGAGATGGCTGAACTGATCAGGCAGGTGAATCAGGGTAAGAAAGACGATGTACCCAAATCTTTAAATACGAAGGGTAAAGTAGCAATTTACCATATCTTAGAAGATGAGGAACTGACTTTGGCTTGCGAGAAGGCAATTCAGTATGCGAAACAGGCCGATTTCAGAGAGAATATCGCCAAACAAAAGCTTGTAAAAAAAGCCATATTTAATGTATTAAGTGATATTCAAAAAGTAGAAGAGGTTTATAAAATTATTGAGGCGCATAAAGACGAATATTAATGGTGAAGAAGGTGTTGAGGATTGGAAAGACGGAGATTGAGGTGACCTTCAAAGCCATCAAGAATTTGCATTTAAGTGTTCATCCACCAAATGGGCGGGTGACCATTTCATCGCCGGATTTTTATGATTTAGAGAAAGTAAAAATCTATGCGGCCAGCAAGTGGGGATGGATTAATAAAGAGCAGCAAAAGTTCAATAATCAGGCAAGAGAAACTCCCCGGCAATATGTAACGCAAGAAAGCCACTATTTATTCGGAAACCGCCTTTTGTTGGAGGTAATACAGGGAGATAATAACCGGGTGATTAAAAAAGGCAAAAAACTTCAACTCACTGTAAAAGATCCAGAGGATATAACACTGAAAAGAAAAACGATATATCAATTTTATAGAAAACAGTTGCGACACGAATTGGCAAAACTGATTCTGGAATATATTGCTATTATAGATTTACCTCTACCTGCCTATCGCATCAGAGCCATGAAAACCAAATGGGGCAGCTGTGCCGGTAATACAAATCAGCTATGGTTTAATATCGAATTAGCCAAAAAGCCTTTAGATTGCGTTGAGTATATTGTAGTCCATGAATTAGTCCATTTACTCGAGCGTAATCATAACAAGAATTTTATCATGCTGATGAATAGGTACCTACCAAATTGGAGGATACAAAAGAAGGTTTTGAATGAGTTGCCGTTATAGCGTTTAGTTATAATCAAACTTATCACTAAATGTAAAGTCTAATTTCCGCCGTGTCGAGCGATCTTTTGGAAGATGTTTTGCCATAAATTTTGTGTGCAGCAGATTTGCAACACATTAATTCGAAATAGCGATTGTACAGCAATTGCCAAGGGCTTGTGCAGCATATGAGCAACAAAAAACACTTTAAAGAAGTTTAAAAGCGGTTTTAGCATTATGCTGTGGTCCCGGCGGGAATCGAACCCACATCTAGAGTTTAGGAAACGCCTATTCTATCCGTTGAACTACGGGACCATATTGATGTGCAGATTTACTAATTGCGAATGTGCAAATTAGTGGGATTGCTGCAATCCCATTACCTGATGACAGATCCATTGGAAAGATTTTCTGCAGGTGCCACAAAACTAAGTTTTCCATCCGAATTTTCGGCCATCAGAATCATGCCCTGCGACATTATTCCTTTAATCTCCCTTGGTTCTAAGTTTACCAGAATGGCAACCTGCTTGCCAACTATAGCGGTCGGATCAAAATACTCGGCAATGCCGGAAACTACGGTGCGATGGTCTAAGCCCGTATCAACATGCAGCTTCAACAATTTTTTCGTTTTTGCCACTTTTTCGGCCGCCAGAATTGTTCCAACGCGTATATCCATGCCGGCAAACTCCTCGAACTTGAAATTTTCTTTGGCCTCAGCTACCTGAGTTTCTACTTGCTCATTTTGTGATTTAGAATCCATCAGTTTTTTAATTTGGAGTTCAATGGCAGCGTCTTCTATCTTTTCAAAAAGCAAAGCCGGTTCATTTAGCTGGTGACCGTTTTGCAGCAGGTCAGAAATTCCGGCATGATGCCAGTTTAAATCAGCTAAATTGAGCATCTCTCGAAGCTTCTTAGCAGTAAAAGGGAGGAAGGGTTCGGCCATCACAGCCAGATTAGCAGCTAATTGCAAGGCTACGTTCAATACGGTTCTTACCCGCTCCGGATCTGTTTTTATAATTTTCCAGGGTTCTTCATCGGCAAGATATTTGTTTCCGAGGCGGGCCAGGTTCATTAACTCGCTTAAACCTTCCCGAAAGCGATATTGCTCTAATGAAGCACTAATTCTATCGGGATAAGAAGTTAGTTCACCCAGCAAGTTCAAATCAGCGGCTATATGCGCCGACCCCGTCATCACCTGCCCGTCAAAATATTTGTGTGAGAGCACCATCACCCGGTTGATAAAATTTCCGAAAATGGCTACCAGTTCATTATTATTGCGGGCCTGAAAATCTTTCCATGTAAAATCATTGTCCTTGGTTTCTGGCGCCGCCGCCGTGAGGACGTAGCGGAGGGTATCCTGTTTCTCCGGAAAATCAGCAAGGTATTCATGCAGCCATACCGCCCAGTTGCGTGAAGTAGATATTTTATCGCCCTCGAGATTCAAAAACTCATTCGCCGGAACCTGATCGGCCGGTTTAAATTTCCCCTGCGCCATTAGCATAGCGGGGAAAATAATGCAGTGAAACACAATATTATCCTTACCGATAAAATGAACCAGTTTAGTTTCCTCATCCTGCCAGTAACTTTGCCAGTTCCCGGAAGGTTGCAGGTCTTCGTTCAGATAATATTCCGCCTTCTTTTCTTTGCTGAGATGCGGGTCGCAAAGATCTTTCGTGGCAGAGATATAACCTATGGGCGCATCAAACCAAACGTAAAGTACCTTGCCTTCGGCCCCAGCCAAAGGAACCTTTACACCCCAGTCTAAATCGCGGGTCATGGCCCGGGGGTGCAGGCCTCCATTTAACCAGGACTTGCATTGACCGTAAACAGTTGGACGCCAATCTTTATGCGAATCAATATAGGCTTCTATTTGAGGTTGCATTTTATCTAAAGGCAGAAACCAATTCCGAGTGCTTTTTAAAACCGGTTTGTTACCAGACAGCCTTGACCGGGGGTTAATCAGATCTGTAGGATTTAAAGAGTTGCCGCATTTCTCGCACTGATCGCCATAGGCATTTTCGTTTCCGCAATGCGGGCAGGTGCCGGTTATATAGCGGTCAGCTAAAAATTGCCCGGCTTGTTCATCAAAATACTGCTCGGTAACTTCTTCCGTAAAAACTCCCTGATCATAAAGATCTGTGAAAAAATCGGATGCTGTTTGATGATGAGTTTGAGATGTAGTGCGATGATAGATATTAAATGCGATGCCAAATTCTGCGAAAGAATCGCCGATAAGGCGGTGGTATTTATCTACGACCTCTTGCGGACTTACCCCTTCATTTTTTGCCTTCAGCGTAATGGGCACGCCGTGTTCGTCAGAACCGCAAACAAAAACAACATCTTTTCCCCTCATCCGCAAATACCTTACATAAATATCTGCCGGAATGTATACCCCGGCCAGATGACCAATATGCACCGGTCCGTTGGTGTACGGAAGGGCGGCGGTTACGGTATATCTTTTATATTGATCGTTTTTCAAATTTTAATGAAATTATTGTTTTCGAGCTGGTTTTTATAATTTGGCAAAGATATAGGTAATTAGGTAATTTGCTGCCAGCAGATCGGGGAATCAACACGATCAACAATCTGTACAGATTAGCTTTTCCTTTCGGCGATTCAGAACACGATCTAAACCTATCAAAAAGAGATAAATCAGGTCAGAAAATACTCACAAAAAGAAACACGCGGCAGCTTGGCAAACCAGCAAAACACCACCGGCAGAACTCCACCCTACTTGAAAAAAGGCGATACCGTGGCCATTACCTGCCCGGCCAAAAAGCTTCCCCATCCAATAAATGACGCAGTAAAATTGCTCGAATCGTGGGGTTTGAACGTCGTTTTAGGGGATACGGTATACGCAGATCATCATCAATACGCGGGCGATGACGATTTAAGGGCGAAAGATTTTCAACGCTTTTTAGATGACCCGAACGTTAAAGCAATTTTCGCCGCCCGCGGCGGTTATGGCACAATTCGAATTGTTGATCGTTTAGATTTCTCCGCTTTCGCGGAAAACCCGAAATGGGTAGTTGGATTTAGCGATATCACCGTGCTTCATAGCGATATTCAGGCTCAACACCAAATAGCCACCATACATGGCCAAATGCCTCTAACTATTCCGGATGGCACCGCGGAATCTCTGCAAACACTACGGAAAGCCCTTTTTAACGAGCCGTTTGATTACCGGTTTAAAAGTTCTGCTGCCAACCGGGCCGGCAGTGCAAACGGAATTTTAATTGGTGGCAATTTAACCTTGTTGCTGATGATGGCCGGCTCGGCATCTGAGATGAATTATAAAAACAAAGTATTGTTTTTGGAGGATGTTGGTGAATATCTGTACTCCGTTGATCGGATGATGTGGAGCCTGAAACGCTCGGGGAAGCTTGCAGAACTTAACGGGTTGCTGGTAGGTGGTTTTACTGATCTGAAAGATAATGAGATCCCGTTCGGGAAAGATGCCGTTGAAATCATCAGAGAGCATGTAAAAGATTATAATTTTCCGGTTTGTTTCAATTTCCCGGCAGGGCACATCGCAGATAACCACGCTTTAATTTTTGGAAAATCGGTAAATTTAACTGCCGATAATCATACTGTAACCTTAACTTACTTAGACCATGGCCTTTCTTTCTAATCTCGGCAAATACAAAAATACCGGACTGTTAATTATTCGTGCGGGCTTAGGTGTAATGTTTATGTTTCATGGCTACCCCAAGCTTCTCGGCGGGCCTGAAAAATGGGAAGCATTGGGCGGTGCGATGAAAAACCTGGGAATTGATTTTTTCCCGCTTGGCTGGGGCTTGATGGCTGCCGCGGCAGAAACATTTGGTGGGTTTTTAATACTAATCGGACTGGCCTTTAGACCGGCAACGTTGCTCTTAACAATTACCATGATTGTAGCCGCCACGCAGCACCTATCCAAAGGCGATGGCCTCGGTGTGGCTTCTCACGCCCTAGAAGCCGCCGTTGTATTTATCGGGCTAACCTTTATCGGACCGGGAAAATACAGCGTGGATAAAAAATGATATGCGAAACGCTCTCCTTATCGGGTTTATTTTTCTGGTTTCAGGCTATGCCCTGGCCCAGGAGAAAGTGCCGGTGGCCGGAGATTTAAAAAAGGCTTCGACAATTTCTGTCAATCAACTTTACCGGTTTAATACCGCTGCAATAGGCTACGGAAGTATAAAAGAAATCAGGCTGAATCCGCGGCGCAGTGAAATAATTTTTCGGGAAGAGCGTAACTCTGCCTGGTTTAATATTGATATCCCGTTCAGCGGAATTCTCACATTTGATTTAACGCCTCATCAGGTTATAGATGATTATGATTGGATGCTGTATCAGTACAGCTCCAATCTCGAAAAAAATATACTTCAGGATAGGGCGGTCCCGATAAGGAGTAATAACGCCCGAAACAATCCGTCTCTGTTAAGCAAAACCGGATTAAATAATTCGGCTGCAGCCAAATTCAGCAGGCCCGGGCCTGGCGACAACTATTCATCGGCGTTAAAGGTCAGAGCGGGCGATAAACTGGCATTGATTACCGACAATATCTACGGAGGAAAAGGATTTGATCTTAGTGTCTCATTAAAGCCAGATATCACTGAAAGATTAGTTGTTTTGCAGGGCGTGGTTAAAGATCGGATTACCAATCAATTCCTGGAGGCAGAAATCACGGTTGAGGACGATTCATCAGGAGTGCGTATTGCCGCAGCCAAATCCAATGCTGCCGATGGCCGCTATGAGGTGAAAGTCCCGGTAAACCGGCCGATCAACATTTCTGCCTGCCACCCGGATTATATTTTCGCTACCACGGATACCGTTGTTGTGGCAGATGCGGAGCGGGATTTTCTGCTCGTAATACCCGCGGCCGGCAGCTTAATCGTCTTAAACAACATTCACTTTTTTCCGAATAAAGATGAAATCCTGTCTTCTTCCAAATCTGAACTGGAACGCCTTCTGCTTTTTATGAAAACCCGGCCAGAATGGAATGTTAAAATTACAGGGCATACCAATACCAATGTATTTGCTCCCGCACGCTATCTTCAGCAGCTTTCCTTTAACCGGGCGATCGCGGTAAAAAAATATCTCACCGAAAACGCTATCGAAGAAAATCGAATTTCCTGTGCGGGCCAGGGCGGCAAATCACCTCTGGTAATAACCAAAGATCCTCAAATGGGGCTAAGAAATTTGAGGGTAGAAGTTACTTTAGTTAAAAACAGATAGACAGATAGAATAATAAAAAAGGCCCGTGCAATTGCCCGGGCCTTTAAAATTCCAATGAACTGCTACTTATCCCACCAAACGCGGGTGCTCAAATTATCCGCACCCTGACGGGCAATCGCTTCCTGATAACTTTCGCCGTTAATGGCGTTTTCGTTGGTTGGATATCCCTGCCTGCGGGGAATAGTAGTTTGTGCTCCATCCGCTGCGGGGTCGAGTACAGGGAATCCGGTGCGGCGCCAATCTGTCCATGATTCATATCCGTTGAGATACAGGTGAACCCATTTCTCAGTCATTATTTGCTGCAGGCCTGTGGCAGGGTCGTATGCTACTCCGGGCTGGGTCATGTAGGTGGCATGGCTGTTTCCATTTACGCCGTAAGTTTCGAAGGATGCTTTAATCGCATCTGAATAATAGATAGCTGCCTGCGCATCGCCGCCCGCTACCCACCCTTGTTTAGCGGCTTCGGCTAAAGTGAACAATACCTGAGAATAGGAATAGATCATTGCCGGAGCATCCGCACTGCGAAATTGATCGCCGATACGGCTAAAGCTGCCGGGGATGTTTTTGGCGTTACCCGATCCGTACGGCAAACCTTTAACCTCTCCGTTCAACACCTCTGCATAAACCGGCAACCGCGGGTCGTTCTTGGGTGACATATAATCGGTCATGGTTGTGCTGATGGCATAGTCATTCCGCAGGTTAACGGTATAATTAAAATACCAGGGGTTAAAGTTGCTTGGGTCTCCGCCCAGATAATTAAACATGATATTATCCGCGTTGCTGGTTATAACACCCGATGAAATAGCATCGGCCATCTCTGCCACGCCCTTTGCATTGGCGTTTTTCATCAATCGTAATGACATGAACAGACGGGTGGTATTGGCAAATTTCTGCCACATGGCCATATCACCATTCAGCAAAATATCGCCTTTTACACCGGGTTCATTCAATTTTATCTGCGCTCCGGCTTCTTTTAACTCTTTGAACAAATCGGTGTAGATGCTTTCCTGCGTGTCGTACTTCGGACTGAAATTCGCATTCCCCTTTAAAGCTTCTGAATAAGGAATATCGCCATATCTATCTGTTAACCACCAGAAGAAATACGCCTTCAGGATTCGGGCTACGGCTACCTGGTTGTCTTTTGATCCGTTTACACCGGCATCGGCAAGGGGGCTGTCCGCCGCATTGAGGTCAATGATCGTTTGGAGATTGTAAAGGGGCCCGGTGTAAAATCCCGACCAGTCGAAATTCCGCCCGGTGTATAAAGATGCCCCCGGATACGGCCCTTCAGAAAGGTGTTGCACGTAAAACGTAGATGTATTTACACCAAACACAGTACTTGCCAGGCCTAAATTAGTGCTGTTCGCACTATTAGACCTGCTGTTAAAAACGTTGGTGAGCAATGCTTTGGTAGGCACGGCGCTTACCTGCGTCGGATCAATATTCTTATCTCCGAATTCTCCGGGCTCGCAAGCTGCAAACAGCATGGAAGCTCCTATTATAAAACTTAATATCTTTTTCATGATTCTATACTATTAAAATTCAACTCTCAAATTCAAACCTACTTGCCGGGTTGAGCTCAACTGTCCGCCCTCTCTGCCAAATACTTCAAGCTCGGATGGGTCAATACCGTATTTTTTTGCAGGAGCGGCAATCAGCCAGGCATTATTTACGATTGCGCCCAGGTTGGCTCCTTTAACGGGCGTGCTGCCTAACCAGCTTGCTGGGATTTTATATCCCAGTCTTACTTCGCGAAGCTTAAAATACGATGAGCTGAGAATTACATTGCGGGTATCTCGTTGCTGATTAGTGTAAAACTGGCGTCGAGCCGGTATGTACGTATCAAGCGGAGCACCAGCCGCAGTAACACCGGTTACATGAACTCCTCCACCTGCAGAAGGGAAATCACGGATGTCTACTCCACGATCATTGATACCGGTAGTGAATTTAGAAAGTCCGGTTCCTTCTGTATACATTTTGGTTAGCGAGTAAAACTGCCCGCCTTTCTGGAAATCCATTGAAAACGCCAGATCAATACCTTTGTAGCTCATGCTATTAAAGACACCGCCTGTAAAATCAGGAATTATGGACCCGAGGTTGTTGTTGGTTGTATAATCATTTATTCCGGTTGTGCCAGTGTACACATTTCTACCCTGGTCATCCACTTTCCAAAGCCGGCCTACCATCATTCCCCACTCCTGGCCAACCTGATTTTCTATGCGGAAATCATTACGCTGGGTGTTGTAGATATAATTGTTTATACCCGGTGCGAGTTCTTTTACTATTGAATTGGCCTTCGCAAAATTTACGGAGACATCCCATCTAAAATTCTTGCCCTGAAACGGCGAACCGTTCAAAGCTAACTCAACGCCTTTACGCTGGATATTACCCGCATTGATTTGAGCGGTAGTAAATCCGGAAGCGGAAGCAACGTCTAATCCTAAAATCTGATTGGTGTTGTTGTCTACGTAGTAAGAAAAGTCAAGGCCTATCCGATTAAAAAATTTAAACTCGGCACCTACCTCATATGATTTGGTGAGGGCCGGGAGGATGCTTCCCGTACGGTATTGATTACCAATTTCTGCCGAGGGGTTTCCGTTGAAAATTGAACCGTTGTTGATGGCAATATTTACCTGATAAGGATCAAGGTCTGAGCCTACCTGGGCAAAGGCCGCACGCAATTTTCCAAAAGAAAGCACCTTAGAAATTCCGCTACCTTGCATCAGTTCGCTGAATACAAAACTGGTTGACACCGATGGATACAAGTAAGAATTATTGTCTTCAGGAAGTGCCGACGACCAATCATTACGTAACGTACCATCTAAGTATAAGAAACTTTTGTAGCCAAAAGAAGCTTTACCATAAACACTTCGCACTTCTTTTTCAAAAAACTGGCGTTCGGCGAATGGCCGCGATACGGAAGCAGCAATATCAAAATAATTAGGGAATGCTAAGCCTCCGCGTGTTTCATTATTGAGAAGATCATATTTATTATTACGAAGGTTACCTCCTACAAATCCATCCAAAGAAAGATCTCCAAAGGTTTTCTTAAAATTAAGGTTCGTCTCGTAATTCATCTCGGTACTGGTGAGCTGATTAGAACTGTACTGATCTTGTTGCAACCCACCGGTAGCAATTCTAAAATCTCCTTTACCACTGTTCAGGTTCATTCTGGCATAAGAAGTCAGACTGAATACATCGTTAAAGCGATAGTTAAATCCTAAATTTCCAACTATTCGGTTTCTTTTGGTGGTACCGTAATTTTCGTTTACTACAAACCAGGGGCTATCCCAATATTGGGGTTGTAGATACAAGGATGGGTCGCCGGTTGAATTTGGATCGCCGATATTCCAGGACCTTAATGAGCCATCGGGATTGCGGTATTGTTTTAGCTGGTCTATGTCTAATTGTCTTTGAAACCATTGGTTGAAGTTCTGGGTCACGTTTAAACCGTCAAGTGTGTAGCCTTCCTTAGGCTGGCCCTTGGTGTTGTTTGTGGTGAAGCCCAAATCAGTCATTACCGTAAATTTCTTGCTGATATCATACGCACCGTTTATACCGAATTGGTGCTGATCGCGTTTTGCGCCAGGTATTACCAGCGTGCGATTCTGATTTCCGTATGTAATGCGATACGTTAAGGCATCAGTACCTCCGCTAAACGCCACACTGTTGTTAAGAAAGCGGCCGGTATCGAAAAAATCTTCAACGTTATTTGGCTGAGCGACCAGCGGCGAGAGCTGGCCGAAATCTGCACCTGGGTACCAGGAATAGTACGGGCGATACATCTGTCCGTTCATTTTGGGCCCCCAGCTTTCGTCTGCCCCGTAATCAATAATCCGCTGCCCGTCAAACGAGGCCCAGCTTGCCGGGTGTGTGCTTGGCTTATAACGGAACATATAGAAGCCCTCAGCATCATACGTAGTGCCAGGGGCAGACGAGTTTGATGTGTAACCTCCCGCATATTGATTCTGATAAGGAGGCAGAATGTAAAGATCTTCCAGAGATGAACTCAGATTAAATTCTACTTTCGGAGTTCCGTTTCGGGACCCTTTTTTGGAAGTAATTACAATCACCCCGTTTGCCGCCCGGTTTCCGTAAAGGGCGGTTGCAGCCGGGCCCTTTAACACCGAAATTGACTCAACATTATCCATAATCACATTTTCCTGCAGTGTGGGCGTGCCGTCAATTACGTATAATGGGTTACCGATGTTTAAGCCATTGATACCACGAACAATTACGTTGGCATTATCAAACGTTGAACTTGGAGAACCTTGCAACTGAACGCCTGCCACTTTACCGGCCAAAGCTGAACTTACATCGTTCGATTTCGCTATCGTTAGATTTTCGCCTTTTACCTCGCCGACAGAATAACCGAGCGACTTCTTCTCCCGGCTCTCTCCGAGCGCTGTAACTACTACCTCTGATAGCTGTTCTGCATCAATCTCCAGAACGGCATTAATAGTCCTGTTTGATGGAATGGCTATATCCTGCGATCGGTAGCCAATAAAACTGAAGGTTAATGTATTGGCTCCTGCAGGAACCGACAAAGAAAACTTTCCGTCGGCACTGGTGGAGGTGCCTTGCGAAGTTCCCTTCACTCTTACATTTACCCCCGGAAGCGGAAGCCCATCTTCCCGGGCGGTGACGGTACCGGTAACGGCACGCTCCTGAGCAAGCGCCTGAAAGGCGACGAGCATAAGGAGCAACACTTTTGATAAAATTCGTTTCATAACGTGTTAATTTTGGTTAATAATCATAAATATAGAGGATTGATTTAAAACTTCGCAAAAAACCTAACAATATCGTAACGTAAATGCTACACTAAGTACATAAAAAAACCCCGCAAACGATATGAACGTTTGCGGGGTTTAATGCTTTCAGGGCAGCTTTTGCCCGATATTTACTTAATACGGAGTTGTGTTTATGGGTGTTTCTTTAAACAAATCGCCGGCAACAACCGCAGGAGTATTGGGGTTGGTATTTATCTCACTTTGCGCATATAAGAACCTCGCAGGTATTTGAGTTCCCTTTTTAGGAGGAATACCGATGAAATTTTTGGTACGGCGCACATCTGTGAATTGCTCAATTTGACCTGTGAAGGTTACATACCTTTCTGTTAGGATTTCCTTAAGCAACGCATCATTTGATGATAAATTTCCCTTGTTTGCAATTCCGACAACCGGTAAAAAATCGGTGATCAGATACGGATCATATCGTAAGCCGGAAGCTACATATCCTGAATTGATATACCCGCCAGTGCTCATAAATGCTCTAAACGTGTTTAACGCGGATAATGCTGCAGCAGGGTTATTCAATTTGGCAGAAGCTTCAGCAATGGTCAATATATTTTCCTCAAAAGTTACTAAAGGGAATGCAGCGTCTGAGCCGAAAAAGCCAGTATTTTCTGGCGACGATCCATCAAAGTCTGCCGACAAAGAATTCAACTCTAACCCTCCAACATAAATGTCCTCCTGATAAAGATAGTTTAAACGGGCGGTCTCATTTGTTTTCGCATTTCCTTTATAAGCCGGATCTCCTACAGTTAATAACGAAGGATTGTAAGCACCATCGGCGGTTAAATAAACCGGACGATCATAAACTGTAAAGGAATAATACAGGTTAAAGTCAGACGAATACGTATTTCCATGAGGTGCCATCATGTTGTCTGAGGCATCAGAAATACCACTTTGCGCAGCAGTTATTGCCGCCGCGTAGTTTTTGGTATGTAAAAAATAACGAGCTTTCAAGGTGTTTGCCACCGCAACCCATTGAGCTGCAGAACCCTGGAAAAAGATATCTTTCGCTCCTGGAGACTGGCCTACATTGGCACTCAAATTCGCAATCGCATTATCTAATAAGGTTTGAACACCCGCATAAACCTGCGCCTGCGGCTCAAATTTTGGGTTGGGAAATTCTTCGGGTTTTCCAACTTCAGAAAAGGGAACGTCTCCCCATAAATCAGCCGCAGTGCCAAATGCCTGTGCCTGCAAAACCTGGAAAATACCCATCAGCAACCTGTTATTTACCGCTGTGGCTTTTTCTTCGCCGATTTTCGCCTGGGCGATTACACCCGAATAAAGATTATCCCAGGTATCATCATAATCTGCCGCGACAGAGTTATAATTTTCATATTCAACGTACTGACGGTCTGAACCGCTGAAAGAGTTCGTAAAAATCCCTCCGATTCGGGCCAGATTTCCTTCGTAAACCAAGATGCTGGCCACCTCTGCTCCATTAAGAACAAGATCGGCCGGTGCATCTGTTGGTTGATTTGGATTGACGTCCAAATCATCCGTTAATTTCTTACATGATCCCAAAGTGATCAGGCCTGTTAGAAACGCGATATATATAAATTTAAATTTCATGACAATAAGATTAGTAGTTGATTTTTACGGAAAACAAGTATGACCGGGTGCTCGGATTGTTGAAATAGTCTAACCCACGACCGTTAGAAGGGCCTGTTAAGTTAGTTTCCGGGTCTATACCGGTGTAATCAGTCCAAAGTGCGAGATTTCTACCTGTAACACTAAAATCAATTGATTGTAGTTTAGTTGCGTTTCTGAATTTGCTGCCGGTTAAGGAATAGCTCAGCGAAATTTCACGAAGGCGGGTTCTGGTTCCGTCCTCCATAAATTGTGAAGCAACGGGTCCAAAGCCACCGCCAACGCTGGTGTACCAGGCTTCAGTTAAAGCTACCGGGCCTCCGCCGAAATCTGAAACTGCTCCACGAAAAGTTGTGCCTGCCGGAATCGTTCCTCCATTATAGGTGGTTAGCGCAGAGGGCGCTACAGATTCATTACCAGTTAAGGCTGCGGTGCCAAACGTAACCAATGCCCCTTTGGTACCATTCCAAACCTGGCCACCCTGCACATGATCTACCAAAACAGAAAGGCCTATACCTTTAAAACTAAAGGTATTGGTAATACCGGCCTGCCAGTCCGGATTCGGGTCAGCCAACACCGATTCGCTTGGTGCCGCGGTTGGAAAACCGTTTGCATCTAAAACCAAACTTCCAGAAGCATCCCGGTTAAAATCCGTTCCCCATAAAACACCAAGCGGCTGTCCTTCAACAGCTCTGGAAGATGTTCCAGCAAAACCATTCAAAAAGAATGAAGTAACACCTTTTAAGTCTACTACTTTGTTTTCGTTGGTAGACCAGTTAGCCGATGCATTCCAGGTGAAATCGGCTTTGTTGTAAAGCTGAAGTCCGAGATCAACCTCAACCCCCTTATTTTCGATCTCTGCGGCGTTATCGTTCCGCTGGGTAAAGCCCGTAGTTGCCGGAACAGCAATTCCAAAAATTGCTCCTTCTGTGTTATTGGAATAATAAGTACCGCTTAAACTGAGCTTATCGCTGAAAAATCTTAAATCAGATCCAATCTCAAATTCTTTTTTTCTTTCAGGCTCAATATTTCGGTTTCCCTGTAAAGAACTCCGCACATAACCTCCACCGTAGGTGTCTGAAGATGCGTCAAGAGCAGGACCATATGATTCGCCGAAAGCGGCTGATGTAAAATAGGTTTGTGCCAGATACGGACCAGGCTGAACACCTACTTCTCCGTAAGAACCGCGAAGCTTTCCGAAAGATAAAATGCTTTTACTTTCGAAAACCGGCAATTCAGAAAACTGCCATGCCACTGATGCGGACGGATAAAAGAACGTGTTCGCAAATGTGGAGGCATTTTCTGCCCGACCGGTGAAATCAAGGTAAATCTGATTGTACAGATCAAAAGTTAACTGAGAATATCCTGCCGTGGTGCGGATAGTAGAATTAGAGTTGAACGGGAAACGAGCAGATGCGGCCGAGTTGCTCAAATCAAACGGAGCATCTGGCAAAATAAAATTACGGGCGGTAGCACCTGTGTTTTCAAACTCCCGGTTATTATAATTAAATCCTAACAAACCGGTGAAGTTTATATTTTCTGTAAGCTTGGTTTTAACCCTTCCAAAAACGTCGCTGTTAAATTGAAGTTCTGAAACCTCCTGAACAGTCAAACTTCCACCGGGAAAAGAGGCAGAAATGGTTGGAAAATTCTCCTGACGGTAATCAGAATAGGTATCAACACCAGCACGGGCTGTAAATTGAAGCCATTTGGTTGCATCAAAACGGCCTTCAAAATTACCCAGAAAACGGTTAACACGTGTATTGTTGGCAATTCTGTTCAATATCCAGAATGGATTATCATACCCGGAATTTGTAGCAGATCCAATTTGATTACGGTAAGAAACCTGGCGATTTGGAAAAATTTCGCCTGCGCCGTTTACATAGGTTCCTTCAAACACTGTGCTGTTGAAATCTGGCGATGTTCTTAATCCTCCGAGGAAAATCCCGGAAATATTAGATCCCTGCTGCGCACGATCAGATTTTACATTCGAATAAGTCAAGCCACCAGATAAGCGCACCTTATCACCAAAACTGCGTTCGGCGTTTAATCTTGCAGACCGTCTGTGGTAATCACTTCCGGCAACTAGTGTTCCTTCCTGATCTAAGTTTGATAAGCTTAAATAAAACGTTGAGTTTTCATCGCTACCGCTTAATGATAGGGTGTTGTCAAGATAAAAACCGGTATTGAATAAATCTGTAGCGTGGTCGAAAACTTGCTGAGAGCGTTTTCCGCCATGCGGATTGGCAGCGGTACCGCTTGCAACCGGAAACCTTTTTGTTCCATCGGGCAATAAGAAATAAGCAGTGCTCGCCGGAACATCTTCTCCGCCCTGACGGTCGGCAATTTTATCGCCCCATGACCGAGAGTTGTTGAAACGGTAAATTCCGCCGGTACCTTGTCCAAAGCTGGTTTGCAGGGGCACTTCCCGGTTCAATTCATCAACAGAGTAAGTAGAATTTAAAGAAACATTCAACTTACCTGATTTTGACTTTCCTCTTTTTGTGGTGATGATGATTACGCCGTTAGCGGCCCGTGTTCCCCATAGTGCTCCCGCAGCAGCACCTTTCAACACCTCCATTGATTCGATGTCATCCGGGTTGATGTCGTTTAAACGAGATTGCTGGACAACACCTGCAGTTCCAGAACCCAAAGTACTGTTTGACACCGGCACACCATCAATTACGAACAAGGGCTGAGTGCTTCCGGTGATGGTACTCTGACCTCTGATCTGAATATAAGATCCGGCACCCGGATCGCCCGTGGTGCGCACTACCTGCACACCCGAAGCTTTTCCTGATAATCCAGACAAAATGCTGGTTTCGCCAGACCGACCGATGGCTTCACCTTTAACAGATGAAACGGAGGTTCCAAGACGGTCACGGTTTGCTTCCAATCCTAACGCGGTAATCACTACCTCGCCAAGCTGTGTGGCATCTACAGATAATGTAGCGTTAACTACATTATTTGCCGGAATAGGAACGGCCTGATTGGCATATCCAACAAAACGAAATTGTAATTGAGTGCGGCCTTCGGGCACTTCGATACTGAAGCGGCCACTCGCATCGGTTTGGGTCCCGGTTTGAGTTCCAAACACCAAAACGGTAACTCCCGGTAAGGGCAAACCGTCTGTTCTGTCTGTAACCGTACCTGTAACCTGGCGTGTTTGCGCCATGGCCAGAGTACTAATACAGAAGAAATACAATAAAGTAAAAATTCTTTTCATAGCATTTAATGATTTAGTTTAAATAACTGCAACCGCGATGCTGGCCTAAAGAAGCCATTTTTGAGCGCAATTATGGGTTAGTGTACAACAGTTCCAATGTTAATAAAGTTTTTACACACGCAGGCAACGTTGATAAGTTCTTAAGTTTCCCCGGGATAAACTCCTACTTAAATTTCAATATTTGGAGAAATTCCTATTGAAAATCAACCACTTAGATCAAAAGCCACAAAGTGTAACAAATATATTACAATTAAATACACTACTATGTATTGCATATTACTGTAGATAACATATATCTTTGTTTTATGATAGTAGAAAATACGCAAACCCAAATGAGGAAAGGGATACTTGAATATTGTATTCTCTCCATAATTTCCCGCGGGGAGATTTATGCCTCAGATATCATCAGCGAGCTGCGCAAGGCGAAAATGCTGATTGTGGAGGGAACCCTTTACCCCTTATTAACCCGCCTGAAGAACAATGGACTTTTAAGTTACAATTGGCAGGAATCTACCTCCGGTCCACCTCGTAAATACTATGTATTGTCTCCGGCAGGGCTTGATGTTCTCAACAGACTTGACTTAACATGGCAGGAACTCGCCTACGCCGTGCAAATTTCTATGGAGGGGCGCCCGGGGCACAGTCCATCCGACCAACCTAAATCGCCAACCTTATAAATTTAAAGCCATGAACAAAACCATCATCATAAATATTAACGGCATCGTATTCCACATAGAAGAGGATGCTTATGAAATACTACGAACCTACATGACGGATGTGAAAAGACATTTCGCCTATTCGGCCGATAGTGAGGAAATCGTAACAGATATTGAAAACCGCCTGGCAGAAATGTTTACTGAACGCCTTTCGGCAGAAAACAAGCAGGTTATTATTATCGCTGACGTAAAGGAGGTGACGGAACGGATGGGCAGTGTTGCAGACTTTGAAATGGAAGACAGCACCGAACCACCCTTCACTTACGCTGACCCGGCTTTGAAAGTGGAGAAAAAACTCATGCGAGACATGGATGACCGGGTAATTGCCGGCGTTTGCTCAGGCGCTGGTCATTATTTTGATATTGAACCCCGCTGGATGAGGCTCATTATTTTGCTGCTGGTGTTTTTTGGTGGCAGCGGCGTAATCCTCTACATTATTTTGTGGATCGTTATGCCGCGGGCGGTTAGCCGGGCAGATAGGATGGCCATGAAGGGAGAGCCCATAAATATCCAAAACTTTAAAAAGAATTTCGACGAGGAAATAGACGGCTTGCGCCACGGGCTGCACCGGGCATCCACCGAGGCCGGTCCGATGATAGACCGCGTTGGAAGTGGTATTCTCAATGTATTAAAAGTAATTGTGAAGGTGATCGGTGCGTTTATCATATTTATCGGTGCCATGATGCTTTTTGGCCTGATTGTAACACTCCTAGTTTTTTTAGGAGTTTGGCAATCAGCAGAACTCAGCATGTTCCCATACAATGTGGTTAATCCCGAGTATCGGTCTGTAGTGTCATTTAGCGCTTTCGTAATCGTATTTATTCCGCTTGTTGCCCTGATCCTGTTCGCGGTGCGGGTGTTATTTAATAAAAGCGTGGTTAGCCGTACCGGCTCATTCGCCATGTTAATTATCTGGCTTGCCGGCATCGGTTTGGGGATTTATTACGGATCGAAAATAGGTGGACAATTTGCAGATGAGGCCACTTTTTCGCAGGTTGTTGAAATCCAGCCAGACTCGGTGTATTACCTTCGGTTAAACCCGGTAAAATACCTGAGTCGCGAAGACAGCATTGAATACAACATCAACCGGAGCGATTTCGAAGATAAGCTGATTATCAACCAGCATAATTTTGATATGCCTAACAATATCAGGCTACACATTGAACCGAGCGAAAATGCGCAGGCACGCTTAAACCAGGAATTTAGCGCCAGGGGGCCGAATTTTGAAACAGCCTTAAAAGCTGCTCAGGAAACAAATTATCAATTCATACAAAAAGATTCACTGCTGCAATTTTCAGAATTGAGCACAAGTTCGCTATGGCGAGACCAGCGGGTAGACCTCACCTTAAAACTTCCTATAAATACAGTGGTGATGATAGAAGGCTACCTGAACAACTTTTTAATGAATTACAATTTGCGGGATTGCCAGCCGGAAAATTCGAACCAAAAAACGATGTCTGAATGGAAAATGACTGCAGAGGGTTTAAAATGCACCAACGACAGTTTGTACCGTAAAAACCGTGGCGGGATTGAATAGCCGGCCGCAATTAAAAATTTAAATTGTTAGCCCATGGATGTAACCTTAACATTGTTCGCATCGTCTGAATAAATAGCCGCCGAACGGTGCCGGCAACTTCCAAGTAAAAAATCAAAAAACGGACATTGAGTAATGGCCAGGACAGTATTTTGCCCTTTACGGGATAACTATTGTCCAAAATTTAAAGAACGTCAAACGTTAAAGAAATGAAAAAAAAGTACTTCGCCCTCATGGTTGCCTTATTGGTGGTCATGATACAAATTACAAGTGAAAGAGCGCATGCCCAAACCCGCATCGCCAGTGGCAAAATCGCCGGCAAGGTAGTCGACGAGCAGAATAAGCCGATTGATTTCGCAACGATTATCCTGATAAAGGCAATTGATTCAACGATCGTGAAAACTTCAATGACCGACCTTACAGGCAATTATTATTTTGAAAGTGTGGCTTCGGGAACCTATCAGATTAAAGCGACCATGGTGGGCTACAAAAGCATCAAAAGTAAACCGTTTGAAATAAGCGACAAAAGTCTGCTGGCTACTGTAGAAACCCTGCACATTTCTATGGATTCTAAAAATTTAAAGGAGGTGTCTATTGTAGCGCAAAAGCCATTTATTGAGCGGAAGATGGACAAGCTGATTGTAAATGTTGAAAACAGCAGCGTTTCTGCCGGCAGCACCGCTATGGAAGTTTTGGAAAAAGCCCCCGGCGTTACGGTAGATAAAGATGATAACATTTCGATGAAAGGAAAACAGGGCGTGTTGATTATGCTTGACGGCAAGCAAACTTATATGAGTTCGGCTGATGTGGCGAACATGCTGCGCAACATGCAAAGCGATCAGATAGAAACTATTGAACTGATTACCAGCCCCTCTGCCCGGTATGACGCTGCCGGCACATCTGGCATCATCAACATCAGAACCAAAAAGAATAAAAGCATGGGTTTAAATGGAAACCTGACCGGCGGAACCGGTTACGGACAAACTTCAAAATATTCGGGTGGCGCCAATTTAAATTTCAGGCAGGGTAAGTTCAACGCTTTCGGAAACTACAATTATGCAAACAATGGCCGGGTAAATACTTTAAACTTAAACCGGCAGGTGATCTACCTGGATACGATTACGGATTTTTCGCAAGTGAACGATTGGGATAACCGTCGGTTTAGTAATTCATATAAAGCAGGGATTGATTACTTCATCAATAAAAATCACACCATTGGAGTTTTATCCAACGGCTATTTTAACCGGAACGAAGAAAACAGCAACAGCTTTACAGCCCGTGATAACAATTTTGCCCAGGCAGAAGACATTAACATTATCGGTAGTAACCAGGAAAAATATCAAAATGCCGCTTTCAACATCAATTATAAGGGCGTGCTCGATACTACCGGGAAAGAGCTTTCTATTGACGTTGATTACTCCAACTATAAGGGCAATCATGATGAGCTTCGCGATAACGCTTATACATCAACTAACCTGGAAACCCGTCCAAAATTATTGGTGAAGAATTATGCTCCCTCGGTAATTGATGTGCGATCTGTGAAAATTGATTACACCCATCCTCTAAACAAAACCACCAAATTTGAAACCGGGATAAAAAGTAGTCTCGTAAAAACAGACAATGATTTACTTTTAGCTGAATTGCACGGAACAGTTTGGATGCCCAATGCAGATTACACCAACCGCTTTTTGTACAACGAAAATATAAATGCAGCTTACGTCAACTTTAGCAAAGACTTTAAAAAATTTGGATTACAGGTTGGCCTGCGGGCTGAGCAAACTGCATCCACAGGCAATTCGGTTACCAAAAACCAACTGGTGGAGCGTAATTATGTAAAACTGTTTCCGAGTCTGTCGCTTTCGCACACGCTCAATAAAAACCATCAGTTTGGCCTCAGCTACAGCAGAAGGGTTGACCGCCCGGGATATGATGATTTAAACCCCTTCCTTAACTTTTTAGATGAATACACTTTTCAGCGGGGTAATCCCTACCTCAATCCGCAATTTACAAGCTCTTTTGATCTTTCTCATACGTACAAAGGAGGCATTACCACCACGCTTAACTACAGCCACACAGTTGATGTGATGACGTTTGTAACTGAGCAGGATGATGAAACTTTAAAAACGTACGCCACCCAGCGCAACCTTGATGAGCAAAACGTTTACGGCGTTACTGTTTATGCGCCCGTACCCGTTGCAAAATGGTGGAATATTAACAACAATGCGCAGGTTTTTTACATGGGATTTAAATCAAAATCTGCAGACGGAGACCTGGATGCCGGACAATTAGCGGTGACTTACAACGTGGATCAAACCTTCACCATCAACAAAGATTTTACAGCAGAGTTATCTACCCAATACCAGTCTCCGCTTCAATACGGAATCTTTAAAATAGAATCCCAGTTGGTGATGAATGCCGGATTACGCAAAAATTTCCTGGACAAAAAAATGAATGTTCGCCTTGCGCTGAATGACTTATTTAACGCCCGCAGGCAACGAGTTTCGACCACTTATCAGAATATGAATTTGAACTTTACCGAGAAGGGCGAGAGCCAGATAGCAAGGCTGACCCTGACTTACCGTTTTGGAAAAAACGAAGTCAAAGCAGCACGAAGGCGCTCAACCGGGCTTGAAGCCGAGGCAAACCGAATGAAAAATTAAAGATAAAATGATGGTGACAAGGCGCCGGGAACTCATCGCCCGGCGTTTTGTTTTTTATATCTAATGCCCTATCCGTTCCTGCTCGCTATCTGATGCTGTATCCCGAGTCCGGGAGGCCTTCACCGTGCGCCTGCCGAACAAATAGGAGAAGCTTAATTGTGCCAGCCTCGAATCCCGCTTATCGCGATAGCTTAATTGCAAATCCTGAAAAGTAGAGCTGTAGCGGTTTCTTGCTGTGTTAAATACGTCAGACACCCGCAGCCTTATCGTCGCATTCTTTTTAAATAACGATTTTGCAACAGCCGCATCAACCGTGTAGGCCGCCTGATAGTTGTAAATTCCGTAGATGGTGGCAGTTTCATATTTGCCGCTAATTTCTGCAGAAAAATTTTCTTTAAGCTTAAGCGATTGGAGCATACTGAGGATTAAAGAAGGGCTTGTATTTACGAAATCTTCTCCTGCCGTTTTGGCCACGTACTTTTCGAACGCAGATTGAAGGTTTAAATTTGCGGTCCACCAGGCTGAAAGTTTAACCGGCGCATTTATTTCCAGACCGTACAAATACTGCCGGTCTAAATTTCTGCTGATAACCGTATTCACATTTGTGAGCTCATCTTGTTCGTTAAACTCGATGATCAAATCATCAATCACCTTTACGCGGAGGGTAGTGGTAAATTTATTTTTGTACACGTGTGCTACTTCTGCAATCCGGCTGAACTCCGGCTTAAGAAATGGATTTCCAGACCGATAACTGTACTGATCCAGATAGGCGATAAACGGATTAAGGTTATCGTATCCCGGCCGGGTAATTCGCCGGCTATAAGAAAAGAGCAAACTATTATCTTTATCAACCTCCTGTGCGTATTGCAGATTGGGGAAAAGGTTCAGGTAATTCCGATTGTTAACGGCACCGGTAAGGACAGAGGTGCCCTCAGAAATTGTCTTTTCAGCCCTCAGACCGAGAGTTAAGTCGGCCTTGCCAAAGTTTATACTGTAGTTGGCGTAGGCGGCACCAATTTGTTCATCAATTAAAAACTGGCTTATAAATTCAGTATCAGGATAGAAAACACCGTTAATAACAGGTCCAAAATCAAGCTGGCTGTTTCCCCGGGCACGGCTACCCTGCAGGCCAATTTCAAGTTTAGATTGCTTTGTTATGGGTACTGCATAGTCAAGTTTAGCAGAGCGCACGTAAAATTTAGAAGGAGAACTATTTTTTAGCAGCAGGCCTGGCCGGTACGGGAAACTGTCGGCATCCAAAAAATTGTTAGTTAAAAACTCCAGAGAGGTTCGCTGATAAGTTAGATAGTCGAAATCAAAGGATAGTTCCCCGGCATTGTCGCCCAAATTGCCCTTATAGTTAACGTTAAAAATCTGACTATTTAAACTCCGGTTCTGGTCAGATTGCGTTTGAATGGTAGAATCAAGTCCCGATAGGCCGAAAATGGCCGAATTGTTTGATTTATCGAACTGAAGATTATTGTCTGAACCTCTGAACAGCACTCCAACCACATGCTTTGGCGCCAAATTAACATCGGCTCCTAAACGATAGGTTCTGGCTTTGCGCCCTGTGAGCACGCTGTAATCTACATTTATGGCAGACAATTGTCCGCTGCTGATCTTACGATCTGAAAAAATATCAAGACTTTGGTTGATATCTGCATAGGTGTAACTCCCAAATAAGTTGATAGCCTTGTTCCGATAGTTGAGGTTGATACCCGAGTTGAAGCGAAAATTGGGCTCGTTACTACTTGCTATACGGCTCATCCCACCCATACCGGTAACGCTGCCATTTGCGCCTAAAAATTCATTTTTTTTACTGATAATATTAATGATGGCGCCGCTTCCCTCGGCCGCGAACCTGGCGCTTGGGTTGCTGATGAGCTCGATTCTGTCAATTTCAGAACTTTGTGTACTTTTTAAAATATCAATTACCGCTTCGCGTTCCATGTAAGTTTGCTTGCCGTTGAGCATAACCAGCACATTCTGCTTTCCGTTCAGCCGGATGTTGTCTTCGGCATCCAGTTGTACGCCTGGTGCCGCCTTCAAAATATCAAACGCCGTATTTCCGCCTGATAAAATGCTATTCTGAATATTCAGGACAACCCGTCCCGGCTTAGTTTCAATAAAATTTTGTTGCTCATTAATCTTCACTTCATCCAGCGCAGTACTGCCCGGACTAAGAATAAACTGGCCAACATCGAAAGATTTTTGAGAAGAGATAAATTGAAACGGGCCATAATAATATGGCTGATACCCCAGGGAAGTAATCCGAATGAGGTACCGCCCCGCCTTAAGACCGTTGAACCGAAAAACTCCAGCCTGATCGCAAACTTCTATTTTTATAAGTGTAGAATCTGCGGCTTGCAGAAGCCACACCGAAGCACTTTCAACAGGGTTTTTGTTTTCATCCGCAACAGCGCCGATCAAACTTGGAAAAGTTTTAATTTGACCGGAAGCCGGGAAACTCAGAATTAAACAAGCTAAAAGAAAATATTCTTTAAACCTGAGGCGCAGACAAGGGTAGATGCAACTCAATATGTAGACTATAAAAACGCAATATAGTAACAGATTTAAAACTATGGGTATTTTTTTGACTTGAACCCGCCTTTGTTTTTGCCAGATTTTATCAGAATTGCATTTTTTGGACTATTGCCCGACCATAAAAACGGCATTGCTGAACAATAATTTACCATTTTCCCAAAAGCTCCTAAACATTGGGTCGTCTGTCAAATAAACTACAGATCCCTGGCCCATTTCCTGCACGCCGAAAATAAGTCCGTCAACCAGTTTACGTTTAGTAGTTTGGCCGGCAAATCCGGTAACGTAATTATTTTTTTTCAGTATACCCACGTTCCACTCGTTCTCCATAAACTGGTAGATATTATCGTCAAGCTTGAGGGTGTAATAAAAATTCGGGAAACCGAAACCAAGCGGGTGCGAATTATCAAGATCAACTTTGTAGATAGCTCCGGGTATGCTTGTTTTCAGATTATCGCGTTCGCGATTTTCATACTTTTTAAGATTTTCGTAGGGGTCTTTATTCTTCTCGTCCTTTTTTTCGGTTTCCTTCTGCTTGAGGCTAAAACCTTTTTTTCCGGCAAGCTGCGCTACCGCACCTTCCAGGGCAATTAATTTTCCGCCTCCGCGTATCCAGGTCTGCATTTTTTCAGAAGCAATTTCCGGATACTGTCCGTCCGGGAAAATGAGCACATCAAAATCAGCCAGATTCAATCGGTTTAAATCCTGAGATCTTAAAACACTTAAAGGATATCCGATTTGCTGCTCAAAGAAATGCCAGATTTCGCCCATCGCCAAAGACGAGGTTCCCTCGCCAGACAATAAACCAACTTTCGGTTTTTTAATAAACCGGATTTTATCCGAACCAAGATCAGCGCCTTTATCTACAAACGCTGAAGAAATTGGCTGTAGGCGAACGTTGGATTTTTGGGCCAAATCACGAATAGTTTTATCAAAATCGCCTCCCAAATTGTCATTGCTTGTTCTGGCGATGATTAAAGATCCCGAATTAAGCCGCTGGCCGCCACTCTCAAACGGAACTTCAGAATAACGGACTTTAACGTTTCGGTTTAAAAGCTGCGCTAAGAATTTTACATCGGCAACTCCATTCCAATTGGCCACGTACGCTACTGCCCGGTTACCGGATACCGGTGCCATTGCGCTGGCAGCTAATTCCTTCTGCTGAGGCTTCAGCGCATCACGCGTAGCAAATGTTTGCAAGCCATAGGCGTATGGAAGAGCCCAGGCTGTTATATCGTATGTTGCCGAATCGGAAACAAACGTTTTGGGCTCAAACAAAACTTTTAACATCACCGATTTCGGCTGGTAGGCACTGATTACCATATCGCTGCTGGTTACCGTAAAATTTTCGTTCTTGCCGGTAAAATAGTCAAAGCCGCTGCCACCTTTTGATGCGCCATAACCAAATTCAATTCCGTTTCTTTTAAGCAATTCGGCAAGCGTTTGTAATTTATCCGGATTGTCTCCCTTTATTACGTAGGCCTTGTATTCTCCCGCCGGGCTGGTTTTGCTGTTGGCGAAATACGTTTTAAACTCAGATATAGCCTTCGCAGCATTCTGGGAGGCCGCTTCAACAGTAGAAATGCCCGTAGTATAGTGGTGATCAATCCGATCTTTCAGTGTGAGTGTATCCCCTTCATCATTAATAACCGCTAAACCCGCCCGGCCCGATCCGCCCTGCTCATAAGTCATACCGATAGAGCCGTTATAAGTTGGGTAAGTATCACCGTAGGAGGGATACAGAAGATCAAACCGTTCCCGCGTAAAAAACATCCAATTTTTCTCATCAAAATAGCGGGCGTTATTTTTACCGATGATGGTTTGAAATTCGCGTTGCCATTTTGTTATATCCTGATGGTAGGGCTCCGCCGCAGGCGCAAAATAATACGGCTCGTTAATGCCCTGTTCATGAAAATCTACATGAACCTGAGGCAGCCACTTATTGTACAAAACCAAACGCTGCCGGGTTTCTAATTGCGTCTGCCAGGCCCAGTCACGGTTCAGGTCAAAATAATAATGGTTTGCCCGGCCACCTGGCCAGGGTTCCATATGTTCGCGGGCGAATGGCAGCGGATCAGGGATAATGCTCTTGATGGGATTGTAAAAATTTACATACCGCTCCCTGCCGTCGGGATTTAAGCAAGGATCAATGGCCACCACCGTATTTTGAAGCCAGGTTTTGCTCTGGCCATTAGCCGGATCTACCAGGCTGAATAACGTTTGCATGGATGCTTCGGTTGATACCGATTCATTGCCATGAACATTATAGCTGAGCCATACAATTGCAGGCTGGTCTGCCTGAAGGCTGCCGCTTTCTATTCCCGCAAGGCGAAGATTATTACTGCGAATATCTTCTAAGCGGGCAATATTTTGTGCAGACGAAATGAAAGCAACCATTAGCGGCCTGTTTTCATAAGTCTTGCCGTAGGATTTTAATTCCACAGTTCCGGTTGCGGCCTTGGCTACGTAATTAAAATAATCAACCACCCGGTGGTGAGGGGTAAACTGATCGCCAAGTTTATATCCCAAAAACTCAGACGGCGACTGTATTTTTTGCGCCGTGGCAGAAAATATGCCGGCTAATAAAAAGCAAATTAAAAGCAAAGGTCTTCTCATGGTCCTAAGCTACAAATTTACGGTTCAAATCAAATAAGAGCGGTTATTGTAATAGAGATTTTATATATGGACAAGCTTGTTTAATATTGCAATAATGAACATTGAAAAACTTCATCAGCTTTTCCTGGCTAATCGCATCATTTGCACAGATAGTCGTCAAATTAAACCCGGCTGTATTTTCTTCGCCCTAAAAGGAGATCGGTTTGACGGCAACGCTTACGCGGAAAAAGCGTTAGCTGATGGTGCGGCGCTCGCCGTGGTGGACGACTTGAAACTCACACCGAATAACCACTTTTGGGTTGTGGCCGATGCATTATCCGCATTGCAGGAACTTGCCCTGTTTCATCGGAAAACTTTTACTATTCCTTTTATAGCCATTACAGGCACAAACGGTAAAACCACAACCAAGGAACTGTTGCATTCGGTGCTATCACAGCATTGTAAAACGCACGCTACTAAAGGTAACCTGAACAATCACATTGGCGTGCCGCTAACAATTTTAGCCATTCCGGAAGGTACCGATATTGCCATTATAGAGATGGGCGCAAACCACCAGGGAGAGATAGCAAAGCTTTGCTTAATTGCCTGCCCCACTCATGGCTTGATCACCAATATTGGGAAAGCCCATTTAGAAGGCTTTGGCGGATTTGAGGGGGTGAAGAAAGCCAAGGGAGAACTTTATGATTATTTGGCAGACAAAGATGCCACCGCTTTTTTAAACCGCGATAATTTTCTGCTTCAGGATATGAGCCGGGAAAAAAACGTGCAGAAAAAGGTTACCTACGGAAGTTCTGCCGACAATTTTATTTCCGGCGCATTGCATTCGGCCATGCCTTTTCTTCAGGTTGCATGGCACCGGGAGGGAATGGAAAGTGATGACCGAACACATTTGTCAAAATCAAACCTCAGCGGAGTTTATAATTTAGAAAATATTCTAGCCGCCATTTGCATAGCCACGTACTTCAAGCTATCTCCTGCTCAGATTAGCGCCGGAATTGAAAGTTACCACCCGAAAAACAACCGTTCGCAAATAACAAGAACCGCTGATAATATGCTGATATGCGATTTTTACAATGCCAATCCCAGCAGCATGGCAGTAGCTTTGGAGAATTTGCATCAAAGTGATCATCCGGCGAAAGCCTTTATACTAGCCGATATGTTTGAGCTTGGCGCCGACGCAGCAGCCGAGCATTTGGAAATTCTAAACAGGGCGCTGGATTTGAACGTAGATCGTGGAATTTTTATCGGCGAGGAGTTTTTCAAACTTAAACAGCATGCCCAAAACCCTTTTGAGTTTTATAAAACTACTCAAAACGCCTACGATGCGCTTAAAGCCGCCCCGATATCGGCAAAGTTAATCCTGATTAAAGGCTCCAGAGGAATGAAACTTGAAGATCTGCTGGAATTATTTTAACTCTGGTTAATTTTTGCCAAACACCCGCTCATCTTTCGGCGAAAAGCCGTTGAGGATACTATTGAAATTTCAATAAGCGCATAACCAAAAAAGGACCCGCGTTTAACGCAGATCCTCTTTATTTCCATGGAAAAAGGTGTTTAATTTTTACCGCGTTTGGTTTGTGACTTTGGCTGGCTGAAATGAGGCTTGCCGCTGGTAAAAATCTCCGGTGCTCCAACCAGGGTCATCGCACATCTAAATCCAAGTTCGGCACCTGCTTCATCCTGCTGCATAAAACGCCGGGTTGCGGGGTTTAGCCAATAGGCCCGGTCATTCCATGATCCTCCTTTAAATACTCTTGAACGGTCATTTACCAAAGTGGTAACTCCGTACAAATCCTGGTTCACCGTATCCAAATGGCCTCTAAAATCAGGATTATAAGCTTTACCGGCAATTGCAGAAGTATCTACTTTCGCCAGGTCGTTTTGTAGTTCGGTCCAGGTTTGCTTTTTCGCCGTCTTTGCGGGATCCTTGATCGGGCGGCCATATTTATCTTTTGCGTACAATCCTTTGTCGCGGTCAGCAAGACGCTTATTCACATACTCGTTTCCACGGAAGGGATTAAAATCATTGAAATCTTCAAAAGAAAGTTTACGATACACATCGGCAGTCCACTCATTGACGTTTCCGGCCATATTATATAAACCAAAATCATTTGGAAGGTATTCTCTAACAGGCGCAGTTATATCGGCTTTATCATTTAAGTATCCACCGGTTCCCATATTATCGCCATCGCCACGCTTAAAGTTGGCCAAAATCATCCCTTGGGTTTTCTTTCTTGCAGAGCGTACACCGAGACCGTTCCAGGGATAAATCTTTCCGTCGGAGATGTTTTCGTACTCTGTGTTGCCTGCCAAAGAAAGTGCCGCATACTCCCATTCTGCTTCTGTTGGCAAGCGGTATGGCTGTTTCAATACACCGTCTTCTAACCTCACCTGGCGTGTCGGCCCGCCCCGGCTGGTTTGTGTGGTTGCGCCTGTTGCAGGAGTGGCGTTCGGGTTTAGGTCGCGGGGCATTTTTTTACCATCCTGCTCCCGGGTAAACTGTCCGTTCAAATAAATATCCGTATTAAAGGGCTCAGCAGATCCGCTAGTTGCTGTTGTAGTCGCCGCTCCGGCACGACCAGAACCGCCCCCGGCAAGGGTTTTATAGTCTAATAATACACCGCGGGAACGTAAAATTTCTTCGTTTACACGATCTGTTCGCCATTCGCAGTAGGCATTTGCCTGCTCCCAGGTCACTCCTACCACCGGATAATCCTGGAATGCCGGATGACGTAAGTAATTATTAACGTAAGGTTCATTGTAGGATAAAGGCTGACGCCAAACTAAGGTATCTGGCAGAGCACTGTAATAATACTCGCCGTCTTCGGGAAAGTTGATCTTAATCCAATGCAAATATTCCAGCCAGTCTACATTAGAAACTTCGGTCTCATCCATGTAGAACGAAGCTACCGTAACCCGGCGGCGAACGTTATCAAACTCATAGCCTAAATCCTGGTTTAATGATCCGCCCATTACAAACGTACCGCCTTCTATTGGAACCAGGCCAGGTCCGGGTGCGGGCTGCACTTTTTTATGAACTTCAAATCCGCCATTGTACCTGTCGTTATAAGACATTCCGGTTTTTCCAGACTGCTGCCGTTGCTTGCAACTGGTGCCAATGGCTATAACAGAAAGAAATGCCGATGCGAGAACTATTGATTTGTTAATCATTGGGCGTAAATGAGCTATTAATCTATAAAAATACTAATTCAGAGTAATATTGTAAACGTAGCAATTGAAGAATAATTTTTATACCTCCTGTTCATTCAAACGAAATTCTTTTTAAAAGGGTTACAAATGGTTACTTTTTTTTAACCCAAGGCTTTCGCGATGCCATTTGCAGCGGCCAGGTTTGATTTTTAAGATTAACAAGAGGTTTCCCTTCGGCCTGTCTCTGACCGAAACGCCCACAATTTTAATGCGCTTCAAGCCAGTTGCTTCCCTGCCCAATTTCAACCAGAATGGGCACATCGGTTTTGATAGCGGTTTTCATCCGGTGTTCAATAATCTTTTTCATCTGCTCTACTTCGGCAATTACTACATCAAAAACCAATTCATCATGCACCTGCATGGTCATTTTAGATTGAAGATTCTGATCCTTAATATCCTGATGTATGTGGATCATCGCAATCTTGATCATATCCGCTGCCGAGCCTTGAATGGGTGCGTTGATGGCATTTCGTTCTGCAAATCCGCGTACGGTAGCATTCGCAGAATTTATATCCCGCAAATAGCGCCGCCGACCCATAATGGTTTCTACGTATCCGTTTTCGCGGGCAAAATTCATGGTGTTGCTCATATAATCGCGAATGCCCGGATACTGATCGAAATAATTTTCGATAATCTCGGCGGCTTCTTTACGCGGGATGCCGAGGCTCTGCGATAACCCGAAAGCCGATTGGCCGTATATAATCCCGAAGTTTACTGCTTTGGCATTGCGGCGTTGCGTTGAAGAAACATTTTCCAGACTAATGTTATAAACCTTTGCGGCGGTGGCGGTGTGGATATCCAGGCCTTCAGCGAAAGCGGCCATCATATTTTTGTCGCGGCTTATTTCGGCTATCAGGCGCAGCTCTATCTGGGAATAATCTGCCGAAAGCAGCACGTGATTTTCATCACGCGGGATAAATGCTTTCCGCACTTCCCGTCCGCGTTCGGTGCGTATGGGTATGTTCTGCAAATTCGGGTTGTTGGAACTAAGTCGGCCGGTTGAAGCAACCGCCTGATTGTCTGAGGTGTGGATACGATTTGTCTTTTTGTTGATCATCGTGGGCAGCGCATCTACGTAAGTCGATGTGAGCTGTTGCAATTGCCTGAAGTCTAAAATATCCTTAACGATATCACTTTTGTTTGACAGCGCAACCAGCACATCTTCGCCGGTTTGATACTGCCCGGTTTTAGTTTTTTTAGCTTTCGGATCTAATTGCAATTTATCAAACAACACTTCGCCCAATTGCTTTGGCGAGGCGATATTGAATTTTACGCCGGCCTTTTCATAAATGGTTTGCTCCAATAATCTGATATCTGTTTCCAATATTTTCGAAAATTCTCCAAGCGCCTGCTGGTCTACCTTTACCCCTTCGCGTTCCATGTCGCTAAGTACGTAAATGAGCGGATTTTCCATTTCCCTGGCTAAACTCCCCGCGTTTACGGTTTCTAAAAGCGGCTCAAAAACTTCTTTAAGCTGTAGGGTAATGTCGGCATCTTCGGCAGCGTATTCTTTTATGGCTTCTATTTCCACATCACGCATATTGCCCTGCTTTTTACCCTTCGCACCAATTAAAGAAGTGATAGTTACCGGGGTATAGTGCAGGTAATTCTCGGCAAGAAGGTCCATGTTATGGCGGGAATCCGGATCAAGCAGGTAATGCGCCAGCATCGTATCAAACAACCGCCCTTTAACCTGTATACCGTACCAGCCCAACACCAGAATATCGTATTTAAGGTTTTGCCCGCATTTACCGATCGCCTCATTCTCAAACAGCGCCCTGAATTCATTTACACAGGTTTGGCACTGATGCTGATCGGCCGACAAAGGAACATACCAGGCTTCGCCGGCTACAACAGAAAATGATAACCCAACCAATTCGCAGTCATTAGCATCCAGACAAGTGGTCTCGGTATCAAAACAAAAAGATTGGCCGCTGCTTAACATTCGCACAAGTTCGGCCCTCTTCTCTGGAGTGTCAGTCAAATAATACTGGTGCGGTGTATTGCTTATATTTTTCGCAGGGCTGATTGTTTCAACAGAAACCTCTGTATTTTCTATAATCTTACCGCTCACCTGCGCACTGCCAAACAAATCCATCTGACCGTTTCCGGGAGATCCTGGT
>JBGTBV010000029.1:0-8017 GCA_041749185.1 Daejeonella sp.
GGTAAAATTACGGCGGTAAACAGTGGCCGGGCGGTTATTGAGATTTCTTATCAGGGTGTTATTGCAGTTCCTTTAAATGTAAACGTGGTAAGCGGTGCGTCTGATGCGGCGATCGTGGAGATTGCATCGCCGAAAACTACGTTGGCTACCGGAGAAAAAGTTCAGCTTCAATTATCGGTAAAAACCATCTCCGGGAGCCCGGTTAGCGGCAGACCTGTAGAATGGTTCTCTGAAAATACAAGTATTTTAACAGTCAGCGCTGCGGGCGAAGTTACTGCCCTTGCAAACGGGGTAGCCGCAGTTCACGCTAAAGTAGACAGTGTAAAAAGCAATTCAATTAACATTACGGTTGGTAAAACCGGTACTTCGGGAACGTTTGTTAGCGCAGGTGGTTATCAGGCAGAGGGAAGTGCAACTTTAGCTGATGAAAATGGTCAACTAATGCTCAAGCTAAGCAGCAATTTCAAGACAAGTTTTGCGCTGGGCACATTTATTTATCTGGCAAACAGCACCAATGCTACACAAGTACGTTCTTCGGGCCTGGAAATTTCTAAAATCACTACCAACGGGGCGCATTCCTTCAACGTTTCTGCCGCTTATCCGCAAGTAAAAGTAGGAGATTACCGGTATGTAATCATTCTTTGCAAGCCCGCTACCGTGACGTTCGGGTACGCAGAATTAAAATGACCCACCGGCATCCCCGGTTAAACAAATCAATTTGATCTGAGCAAACATGAAAACAATTGTATCTACCATTATTTTCCTAAGTGTTGCTATCGCAGCGGTGCACGCACAGGGTTGGTCGCAGGCAAAAGGCGAGGGTTATTTCAAGTTGGGGTTTAACGCCATTTCTTCTTCGTCGTTTTACAGTCCCAATGGTAACAAAACCAGCATCACCACCACGGGCATTTATACCAGCTCGGTATACGCGGAGCTTGGTGTCACCAGGCGCATCACGGGGATTGCGTACGTTCCGTTCTTAGTTCGGAACACGCTGAATGGGATCCAATATCGCCCAAGCGGGAGGGTTGAACCCCCTGATACACAAAATTCCTTTGGAGATGCTGATATAGCGTTTAAATACGGCATCATCCGAAATAAACCAACCGTTTTGAGTAGCACCCTTCTTTTCGGGCTGCCCACTGGCAATCAGGCTGGCGGATCAACAGGAATATTGCAGTCTGGAGACGGAGAATTTAATCAAATGTTGCGGATAGACCTGAGCCATTCATTCTATCCCAGGCCTTTCTTTGCGTCTGTTTATTCAGCTTTTAACAACCGGACTAAAAATTTTTCTGATGAGATACGTTACGGAGTTGATTTGGGCTATTCTAAAGATAAGTTGGGTATTTACCTACACCTCAACGCGGTAAACTCTCTAAAAAACGGAGGAGTAGTATCTATTAATAACGGAGTATTTTCCAATAACACGGAGTACCTGTCGCCCGGGGCCGAGCTGGCCTATCAGATTAAAAACGGACTTGGCGTTTCGCTTTCCTATTACACTGCTGTAAGCGGGCGTAACGTTCTGGCAGCTCCCAGCGTTAGCGGCGGACTGGTATACGTTTTAAAGAAAAACAACAGATAGAACTAATTATCTAAGACTATTTGCCCGGCGATAACACTTTCTCAAAGCAGATGCTGTTTTTTACGCCGGCATATTGGCCGTAATTCTCAATTCGGGTGTACCTTAATTTCTGATAAAGCGAAATAGCTTCTGGCTGGTTGTTGCCGGTTTCTAACACGCAACGTTCATACCCTAACTCTTTTGCCCAATCTTCCAATTCGTTTATAACACGGGTGGCTATTCCGCTTCCTCGATCGCTGTCTGCGGTATAAATTCTCTTGATTTCCGCGGAGTTAGAATTGAACTGTTTGATGGCACCGCATCCAACAGGGGAATTATTGCGAAACGCCACAACCGCATGCTTGATGGAGTTGATTTTATTAAACTGGGCATAAAACGAATGCTCACTGCCGTCCCGGACAGCCAGGTCCAAATCAAGAAGTTTAACCAGATTAACAAAATCAGGATGGACGGAATCGGTTCGCACGATGGTAATCATGCGTATTATCGTAGGGCTAATGCCGGATACTTCTTAGATAAAAAGTAAAAGCTTCCAAACAAAATGCTTCCGTACACCAAATTACCAATGACCATATTGTTTAAAAAAGGCAGGGCCGCAATGTACGAAGCAGCGATTCCCTGCAAATTGTGCGGATACAAAGTCAAAGGATAAAACAAAGCGAAATTGGTAATCAGATAAAAAACAACAGCTCCACAAACGGAAGCAAGCACAACATTGCCGGCATTAGTTTTTCTTCTTATCAGCACACCGCAAATAACCATTGCTACAAACCCAGCATAAACGAGCATGCTGAATCCGTTTCCGATGAATAGATCAGATAGGGCCATAGCCGCAAGCGGAATTATAAACGCCAGCCTTCTGTCAGAAAATTGAGCCCCTGCAAAAATGGCCAACGCTCCAACAGCGGTAAAATTCCACATATGCGGAATTAAGAGTGGAAGGGCCCGGGTAGCGGCGGCGCAAACGATGAGAAGGGTTATAACCAAAAACCTGGTTGAGGGAAACGAATTTGTCATAGGTCAAAATTAAAAATATTTTCCGGTTGCGTAAATCGGAATTCTAAATAATGATATAGGGTTAAAATTAGCATATTTGGATGCTTTTCATACCCAAATTAAATTTTGAATTGATATTTAATCAGCTGTTTATCAGAATATTAATAAAGTTTGTATCATGCTATTGTTCCGGCATATTTTTGATTAGGTCGCGGAATTCGTCTAAACGCCAAATAAAATTTTGATCCGAAACTTAAAGTGGTGTTATTCATAAAGTTATAAGCATTCAAATAAACTAATAGCTGTCATATCTTTGAAAAGCTTCGGTAAACTCATTACGCATTTCTAAAAATCTCCGGGAAGCCGATTCCATAAACTGATCGTCTAAAATTTTGAAAACCCCGTTAACGCCATCGCTTACTTCCGCTTCCGGAATTTTGAAGGTTTGTTCGTAAACTCCTTTCTCCAGTTTGATGATAAACTTTTGGTTCATAGAAAAAATGGTGATTTTGCACACTTCGTGCGGAAGCTCTGCTACAACTCTCATAATATATTTTAAGGGATAAAAAACTTACTAAATTCGTTAGTTGGCTTTTTCAAGGAATTGTCGCAACACGTATTGAAGAATCCCGCCATGGCGATAATATTCAATTTCAATTTTAGAGTCTAATCTTGCAAGCGCTTCAAATTCTATTTTTGAGCCGTCTGCATGCTCAGCCAAAACCATTATTTTTTTCAGGGGATGAATGTCCTCGGCCATGCCACTAATGGTAATGGTTTCTTCGCCTGTCAGGCCAAGGCTTTTTGCCGAAATTCCCGGTGCATACTGGAGCGGCAAAACCCCCATTCCAACCAAATTGCTCCGGTGAATGCGTTCATAGCTTTCGGCCAGCACCGCTTTTACTCCTAAAAGGAAAGTTCCTTTGGCAGCCCAGTCTCTGGACGAACCGCTGCCGTATTCTTTACCGGCCAACACAACCAGGGGAGTGTTAGTGAGTTTATATTTCTCTGCCGCGTTATAAACAGACATTTCCTCGCCCGAAGGCAAATGGCGGGTAAAACCACCTTCTTTAGAGGCCAGAGCATTTTTAATGCGAACATTGGCAAAGGTTCCCCGCACCATCACATCGTCATTACCCCGCCTGGAGCCGTATGAATTAAAGTCAGCCCGGTTGATGCCGCGGCCCGACAGGAATTGGCCGGCAGACGAACTTTCGCTGAATTGTCCTGCCGGAGATATATGATCGGTGGTAATGCTGTCGCCCAAAACCAATAAAGCCCGGGCGTTAACAATGTCTTGCAATTCTTCCGGATGGTTGGATAGATTGTTGAAAAAAGGCACTTCTTTAATATAGGTAGACCCAGCATCCCATTGATATAATTGGTCGTCCGGCACTTCCAGATTGCGCCAGATTTCATTTCCTTCAAAAATTTCGCCGTAACTTTTTTTGAAATGATCCGGTGACAAAACCTGATCCATAACTTCGTAAATCTCCTCATCTTTGGGCCAGATGTCTTTCAGGAAAACGGGCTGTTGGTTCGGATCATAACTGATCGGTTCGGTAGTCAGGTCAATGTCAATCCGTCCCGCAAGCGCATAAGCTACCACCAACATCGGAGACATCAGAAAATTCATTTTAACCTGCGGATGAATTCTGGCCTCAAAATTCCGGTTGCCCGATAGTACAGAAGCAACAACGAGATCATGTTCTTCTACCGCTTTGGCGATGTAAGGTGGTAAAGGCCCTGAATTGCCGATGCAGGATGTGCAACCGTAACCCACCACATGAAATTGAAGCGCTTCCAGATCGTCCAGTAAATCTGCTTTCTCTAAATAATCAGTAACAACCTTTGATCCCGGCGCTAAGGATGTTTTTACCCAAGGTTTAATATCCAGGCCGTGTTCACGAGCTTTGCGGGCAACCAATCCGGCACCAATCATCACAAACGGATTGGAGGTGTTGGTGCAGGATGTAATGGCAGCGATAACTACGGCACCATCAGCTACCTCAAATTTGCGCTGGCCAACCGTTACCCAAACCTTTTTCATACCATCCTCTACCTTTTCTTCAATCTCGGTTTCCGGCGGCATGGGTTGCACTTGATCTACCGGCTGGCCGCCTCCCTCGGCGAACCAGGTTGTTATCTGCTCTGGCTTGGTGTAGGTTCTGCCAAACGAAGTATGAAGCAGGCTGATGAATTTAGTCTTAAAATCTTTTAACAGAATTTTATCCTGCGGGCGTTTTGGGCCGGCAACGGTAGGCTGTATCGCGTTGAGGTCCAGTTCCACAATATCGGTATAGGTGATATTTTCATTTCCGGTCCGCCACAGCATATTCGTTTTGCAATAATCTTCTACCAGCTTAACCTGTTCTTCAGACCGATTGCTTTTTCGCATATATTCCAGCGTTTTATCGTCAACCGGAAAGTAGGTAATGGTACAGCCAAACTCTGGCGACATATTCCCGATAGTTGCTCTATCGGGAACTGAAAGATTGTCCAGGCCCGGGCCAAATACTTCTACAAATTTCCCCACTACGCCATAACGCCGCAGCAATTCGGCAATGGTAAGTACAAGGTCTGTAGCGGTGGAGCCTGCGGGCAGTTTACCGGAAAGTTTCAAACCAATTACTTCTGGCATAATGAAATAAATTGGCTGACCGAGGATAGCAGCCTCGGCCTCTATTCCACCAACTCCCCACGCTACAACGCCAATTCCGTTTACCATCGGCGTGTGGCTATCGGTTCCCACAAGCGTATCAGGGAAAACTTCGCCATTTCGTTCAATAACTCCTTTAGACAAATATTCCAGGTTAACCTGATGGCATATGCCCATGCCGGGCGGCACCACGCTAAAATTTGTGAATGACTTTTGGGCCCATTTTAAGAATTGATATCGTTCTTTATTGCGCCTGTATTCTTCGTCCATGTTGCGCTGATACGCATAGTTGGTGCCGAAATAATCTACCTGAACGGAGTGGTCAATAACCAGGTCTACCGGTATCAGCGGATTGATCTCATCCGGATTTTTTCCTTTCCGGGCTATTTCTGCCCGCAACGAGGCAATGTCAACCACTGCCGGCACACCTGTAAAATCCTGCATCAGCACACGGGCCGGCTTAAACGGAATATCTTTATCGGATGCCTCTGGCTTCCAGTTGAGAAGTGTTTCTATATTTTCTTTGGTAACCGAAAAGTCGTCGAAATTGCGGAGGGCGTTTTCCAGCAAAATCCGAATAGAAAAAGGAAGCTGCGCAATGGGATAACCTTTCTCTTGAAGTTCGCTTAGACTATAAAAAGCAAAAGTTCCATTTTTGGTGTTTAGGTTTCTTTTAATCTGATAGGGATCTCTTTTCATAGCCTGATAATTAGTTGAAATGATAAGTTAAACAACCGCGTTTAAACCTGTTTACAAACAACGTATTAGCTATCAATTGTGTTCGTTAGGTTTTGAAACTTATCATTTCTGCTAAAGAAACGGCTTATGCTGCCGGATTTGCCGGTGGGCTGCTATTCCAAATTAAACAACGGCTTGCTTCTATCGCCGGCATCTCCCGAATCATTGTTGTCTCTGGCTTTTTTTGAAGATAATGGCAAAACTCCGGCCATGTCGCCAATGATGTTCACCAGTTCTGTTCCAGCCGGAATAACGATTTTGGCATTCGACCTTAATGATGCTTCCACCGTTTCAAGCTTCTTTAACAATTGGGCATTGCCGGTAAAAAATTTGTCCGCAGCTTCATTCACCAGCATAATCGCTTCCGCCTCGCCCTCCGCATGGAGAATCTTAGCCCGTTTAGAACCTTCTGCCTCTTTAATTTTAGAGCGTTTCACACCATCGGCTACGGTTTCGGCCGCAGTTGCATAATCAATGGCCGCTATTTTTTCGTTTTCTGCCTTTACCACTTTGTTCATTGTTTCCTGCACGTCACGCGGCGGGTCAATTTCTTTTAGTTCGGTACGCACAATTACAATTCCCCAGCTTGCTGTTTCGTTTTTAAGAGTGTTATGAAGCTCCGCATTTATTTTTCCGCGTTCGCTGTTTGCCGATCTTAAGGTGAGTGTTCCAATGATGTTTCTCAAGGTGGTACGAGCGAGGTTAACAATTTGCAATTTGTAATTATTTACATTGTACAAAGAGCTTTTTACACTTTCCTCAGATTCTAAAACCCTGAAATAAACCTGAGCATCAACGCTTGCATTTAAGTTATCATTCGTTATAATTTCTTGAGGCTGAGCGTCTACCATTTGCTCAGTTATATTAACAATATACATTCTATCTATAAACGGAATGATCCAGTGGAATCCTGGCTCCGCATACTTCTGATATCGTCCAAGCCGCTCAATCAGCCCGCGGTGGGTTGGTCTTACTATTTTAACACCCAGAAAAAATAGCACCAGAAGTATTGATACGATAATGAGGATAAGAGAATTTTCCATTTTTTTATTTTTAAACCGGTAAAATATTTCACCGGAATTTTCATCGGCTCAAGATAATGATGCTGATCAAGAAAACAAGAAAGAACGTTTAACCATTTAACTGCGGGTGTTGAAGTTGCTGTCCGGCAATTTGATGTTCCCCAATGGTCGCTTATTATTTATAGTCCCGATACTGGCAACCGGTTTAAATCGGGCAAAGAGCTCTTCGCTATACCAATCTTCATCCCGCGTTTTTTTAATCACCTCCCGGTGTTCAGCAGAATGGTAAGCAAAATTAACAACGTCATCCATACTCTCCCAAACAGACAGCGTAGCTTGCAGATACAGCGGAGCTTCGCCCATGCTGAATGATGCAACATACCCCTTTGATTCAGACATAATGGAAGCTACTTTTGCTACACTGGACCAAAAGCGTTTAATCTTTGACGGCCTGATTCGGGCCCGCGTTATCACCGCCACCGGGCCAGCATAATTAGAACCTGAAGAATTTTCTGTTTGCTTAAATGGTTCTTTTCCAGTCCATTGACCGTGGCTTGTTAAAGGTTCGCAAATCAAAGTCCATTGATCAGAAGAGAATTTTTTCCACCAATCTGCAATCCAGGAATGTTGCTGAAAATGCTCAAGATCCTGGTAATCTTTCCAAACAGCCAGAGTAGCCCATAATTGCCAGTCGGGCTTCATAGAAAAACCAGCATTTTTACCGCAACCCATCAACTTCCAAAACAAACACTTTTTATTTAGCATAAGTGGAAGGCGGTGCAAAGCCATCGCCAGAAGCGCAAAAGGAATGTAAAAACGCTTGTATTTTACCAGGGTAATAGAAACGATCATATAATTCCGCAAGTTAGAAAAACCATGGCTCTTTTGCAGTCAATTGGTCTACCGGGTGTAAGATTTCTACGTAACATTTTGCTGCTTGGACTTAACCTTTTAGTTTTGGGGTATGGCCGAAGATTTAATCATAGCGATAGCTCAAAAAGAAGAACAATACCG
>JBGTBV010000030.1:0-12251 GCA_041749185.1 Daejeonella sp.
AAAATCAATTCAAATATTAATCATACCACAATTTAGGCTTTGGGCTGCAACGGCGTCCAAAAAATTCCGGCATAAACGCTCCTGCCCTTTCTCTGACCCATTTATTCCGTTGCTTTTTGGACTTGATTGCCCAAAACCTGACCGGGCCCCATAATTAATCCTTTCATTTAAATCAGCTAATTATGGAAAAGCAACAAAACCAGGTTTCAATGTTCCAGGTATCAGAAATCAACGTCATCTACAAGCCCAAAATTCAAGGCTTCAGAAAGACCTGCAATCACCAGTTCGAAAAGTGTCTATGACATTCTCGCACAAAACTGGGATATGAACAAAATCGAACTTCTTGAACAGTTTAAAGTCCTCCTATTGAACAGAGCCAACAAAGTGTTGGGAATCTTTGAAGTTTCCTCCGGTGGTGTATCCGGTACATCCGCCGATCCGAAACTGATTTTCAGTGCTGCCTTAAAAACTTGTGCAAGCGGAATCATCCTATCACATTATGCAAAGTATATTTTTATGTATAGTAACAAGTGATAATCATGCATACATGCGTTTCAGCAATGAAAAGTCAGCAAGTCACTTTACATAATAATATCAGAACTTCTTTAACCAGGTGATCAGATTTTCATCTTTTAACCACATCGGTTCTTCATTAAGGTTCACCTCAACGTATGCTTTTTCCAATGCTTCACGTTTCTGTTTAGAATCGGCTCTTGCATATATTTCGGTCGTTATCACTGATACATAACCAAGTATATCCCGGATATATACCAGATTGACGCCAGCCTGAAGCAGGTGCATCGCCTTTGAATGCCTTAATGAGTGACAACTGATATTATCCGGTACGATCATTGGGTTCTCTGCTCTGGCCGATCTGGCATACTTTTCCAGAATGTAGTTTACCCCTGCACGGGTGAGCTTTTCTTTTCTGCTATTGCAGAACAACGGGTAATGATTAGCAAATGGTTGATCAAGCTTATTTTCCTTCAGATAGCTTTTAAGATGTTCTGTTTGAGCATCCAGCATAGGAACCAATCGTGCCTTATTTCCTTTCCCTGTTATCTTAACTGTCGCGGGTTTATTGAGCCTCAACGATAATGGTGTAAGATCTATAATTTCCTGCACCCTGGAACCGGTGTCATACATCAAAGAAAGGAGTGCCAGGTCCCGTCTGCCCCGATGTGTGGTAATATCAGGTTGCTGCAAGAGTAATTTTAGCCCGTCAATTGAAAGATAACTCATGGTTTCCTTTTTTACCTTTTTGAATTTGACGGACAGGATCTTCTGGCATTCATGCAGGTGGTCCAGGCTCTCATGTTGTAAATAGGAGTAGAACGAGTGGATTGCTGCAAGACGGGAATTCCGTGTGGAGCTGCTGCATTTTCTTTCTTTCTGAAGCCATTCCAGGAATTCCAGGATAGTTTCTTTGGTAATGCCACCTAAGGTGAGTTTTTCAACTTTCACATGTTTTACCTCTTCGGTAAACTTTAAGAGCAAAACAAAGGTGTCCCTGTAGGCTGCAATTGTATTGGGGCTGGCCCCTTTTTCGTTTGGCAGATACCTGGAAACAAAGTCGGATATATACCTGGAGAAATCAGTTGGCTTCATAGTTTTTATATTTAGGAAATACATCCAGACAGATCGTATCCACATCTCTGATCAGATCAGGATACATACTGGCAGTTAAACGGACATAATGATTGGTTGCACCCAAAGAACGATGTCCCAGGTAATTGGAAAGGATTGGAAGTGAAACGTACAGATCAATCCCGGATTCTGCCATAGTAGCCAGGGAGGTAACAGCAAACGTGTGCTCAGATCATGAATTCGGGGGCTTTGAGTGGCGCCATGAAGTATTCCGGCACTGTCGATACACCTTTTAAACCATTTATTGACACCCTGACCACATCTCATTCCATCAGCCCGGATGAAGAAGTATTCAGATGTTTTCTGAGCCATGGGAAGCCTTTCCCGATGCCATACATATTCTTTACAGACAGAGCTCAGGGAGTCTGAGATAGGGATTATACGTTCTTTCCCGTTTTTGCTATCCCGAACAAGAAGATAATTGTCTGCAAGATTTACATCCTCATTCTTTAATGCCAGGGCCTCACCTATACGTAGTCCGGTACCATATAAAAGCCGGAATAACGCGGGCATACAAAACAGACAATTATGACTATGCGCTATTCGTAACCTCATCTCATCACAGGCCTTGAACAGCGCATCTATCTCCGTTCCGGAATAAATGTAAGGTATAAAGGTATTTTGAGGAATCGGGGGCAGCCGGGGAATGTAGGATTCAATACCTATGTCCCGGAGATAGGAAGAAAGCTGCGCAAGAATTTGAAGCCAAGTTTCCTTTTTAGCTCTATAAACTGTTTTATATGTAAGCCATATATACTGTAATAGCCCTTATCCATAGAATATTCCTCCTTTCTGACCATAAAAACCAGAAGCAACAGCAAGAACATCCAGCATACATTGCTTCATTGACTTGAGATCGATCCGGAGATAATACCTGGTGGATTCGGTATTCTGATGCCCAAGAACTTCTGAGATTACCGGAAGAATTGTGCTTTCCTCCAGCATTCTAAACCCCAGGCTATGACGTAAGGAATGAGGCCCGAACCTTCTGCTGCTGATATCAATACCGGCTTTTACAAAAGCTCTCTGAACCACATGAGTAACCACGTTACTGGTTGGAAAAGCCACATACGGCAATCTGGCTGTTAAGAATATGCAGGGTTCATCAGAAACCGGCCTGCTGTATTTGAGATAATCAATCAGCGCATTGCCTACATCAGCCAATATGGGTAGGACTAATTCTTTACCTGTTTTGTATTGTTCTATTTTTATCGTTGAGGTTTGCCAGTGAAGATTTTCAAACTTCAGCCTGGATATATCGGAGGCTCTGAGTCCCAGCCTGGCAGCTAAAAGGAGGATTGCATAATTGCGTTTTCCTGTTGCAGTAAATCTTTCGGCGGAGACGATTAATTTTTCTACTTCTTCTTTGGTATAGGTGGATGGAAGTTTAGCTTGGTTTACTCTTCTGTATTTCGGGATGGCCAGTGCATAACCCTTTGCAATAAGCTTTTGTTCAAAAAGGTACCTGGTAAAGCCCCGGATAGTCATAAGCGTATTCTGAACACCAGTTTTATATTGGGTATCCAGTTGATTGATAAAAAGCAGCAGAACGGGTAAATCCAGATCGGAAACAGAAGTGATGTTCTCTTTTATACAGTAGTTGAAAAGCTTTAAAAGATTACGTTTATGACAGCTCAAACTGATCACAGACAAGCGTTTCACCGTTCTTTTGTAATCTATATAGCTGTTAATAATATCGCCTATCGGGCCAGCAAAGACGATTTGCTTCAGCTTCGGACGAACCAGCAGGTTTACTTTGCCCAGTCTCATGAAATCTGACAGAATCTTTATGCCATTATAAAGCCGTATTTCCCGGGCATGAAGTTCTCTTTTAGAGCGGCCATCAAAGTGATATTGAAAAAGCTCCTTTTCTACTTCAGAACTATACTGCTGATAGCCTCTTGAATCCATAAAGAAGCGGACCCGCCGCCAGATCTTCCGGTATTGTTCAATAGCGGGAGGTGAAAAATAAAGCTGTGAATCAAGATACTCGGCAACTTTACAGGTCAGAATGTTGAAATCCCTGAATTGTTCTTTCATATTGCAATTAGTTTTAAATGAATTGCAATAGTATTCAAGAATATTATGTAAAGTAAATCGCGGGCAGAATTCTGGCAATGAGGTTGTTAACTATATTACTTTACATAAGCATAAACTTTGCATAATGAGCCTTATGTAAAGCTTTACATAAATCACACAACCATCCTTCAGGTCAGCTAAAGCCCAGTGATGCCGATCTTCAAATCACCAGAAAAATCCAAAGAAGGTGGAAAGTTATTAGATATCAGTGTACTGGATCATGTGATCATGACTGTAGATCGATATTTTTCATTTGCAGATGAAGGGCTGATCTAGCCCTTTTCAATCTTATAAGTAATTAAGCTATAAGACCCTATAATTCGATGAGCCGCCTACGCTATGACTGCAATTCTACTTTTAATTGGCCTACTTTTTAGAATTATACTGGATACTATTATATTCTATCATGAAAATGTAATACAACTGTTATATCGGGGTGTTAACCAATGACTTTAGGGTTAATTAGGTTTGGATAGTTAAAATATACATTCTTATAGTAATCCTTTAATTATGGTAGTAAATGTCAATTTACCATTAGAGAATGATAAAAGAATAAAACCCGTCTTAATTATCGAAAACCTCACAAAAGATTTTGGAATCCCTACAAATAAGCAAGGAGAAAAAAGTAAGCCTGTCACTTTAAACGAAGAAAAATTGCTAACTTTAATAGCAAACATCATTGTTGAGATCATTATTAAAGAGGAAATATGAATGCTTTAGGCTATATGCGACTTAGTTCCAAAGACCAGTCAAAATCTTTAGAATATCAAGAATCATCTATAAGGGAATATTGCAGGAAAAATAAATTAAATGTACTCAGCTTTTTCAAGGATAATGGTGAATCAAGCTACACATTTGACAGACCGGATTATAAAGCGTTAGAAGCCTATTTGAAGAAATATAGAGGCGAATGTCAATACCTAATTGTATTGGACCATGACAGGTTCAGCCGTAACTTACCTGAAGCTCTAATGAAGATTGCAGAACTTGAGAAGAAGTATGGCGTTAAGGTGCTATCGACAAGTGAACGTGTTGATTTGGATACATCAGACCCTGATGTATTTATGAAAAGAGCCCTTGATTATATGATGGCTAATAAGGAACTGTTTAATATCAGGAAAAGGACAAAACAAGGTATCAGGAATGCAAAGGAAAATGGTCGTTATTTAGGTCGGGCTCTTTTTGGATATCGAAATATTGTAGACGGAACTAAACGTAATTTGATTGAAGTTAATAGGCCTCAGGCGCTAATAGTTGAGCGTATATTCAGGGATTACGTCTTGGGTATTCCCCCATATATCATTTATAAAAATGTAAAAGCTCTTGGATTTGCATATACCGGAAAGACTGCTATTCAAGATATACTGCAAAATTGCGTGTATGCAGGACTGATTAAAGTACCCCAATTTCAAGATTTGCCCGAAAAATACGTCAGGGGCTTGCATGAACCAATTATTTCTGATTCCGAATTTTGGCTTGTACAAAGCATGTTGAATTCCAATAAACGAAGAACAAGAATTCAGCCTGCAGAAGATTTTCCTTTGAGAGGAGTTTTAAGATGTTGGTGTGGGCAAAGCATGACTGCGGGCTGGACAAAAGGCCGCAAACAATATTATCTTTATTATAGATGTACTACCCATACTAACTATAATTTACCAGGACCTGTCCTGCATGAGACATTTGAAAAGGTTTTGAAGGGATTAAGTTTTCAGCCTCATCAAATAAGGTTTTTGATTGATACGGCTAAAACATTACTAATTGAACCGTTAAAAGCAAAAAAGGAAATACAAAATGAAAAGTTTCGGGCTCTGCAAACGGTAAATGAAAAAATATTTAAGCTCGAAGAACGGTTAATGAATAACGAAATCGAGAATAGTACCTATCAAACCTGGTTTCAAAAATTTAAGGAAGAAAAAGCTTTGCTAGAGTTTGCTTTACATGGTAATAAGAAATCACAAATTGAAACCAGTGACGACATAATTGAACGACTATTGCCTGAACTTTCCAATCTTTATCAGATTTATGAAAAAGGCAACATAATTCAGAAACATACTTTGATTAGGGGGGTGTTCAAAGATAATCTGGTGTGGGGTGAGGGTATGTTTAGAACCGCTTTTATCGATCCGTCATTCTACGATAATGTACTGAAAATCAAAGAGAAAGGGTTGCTTTTTTATGAGCAACCCTCTCGGATTTTGGGCTTGAGCCCGGTCAGTACCCAGCGCCGGAATCGAACCGGCACAGTTTCCTATCGGTGTTTGAGACCGACGCGTCTACCAGTTCCGCCAGCTGGGCATTTGCTTATATGCGGGCTGCAAACTTAGATAAACTCTCCCTAATTCGCAACAAATATTTCTGCCGGTACCAGATGTCTTTTATCTGCAACAATGTGCTTTCGTGCTGTTTTTCGGGCTCGTTGTCGTAGTGTTGCGTAAGGGTTTCCAGTTGGGTAAACAGGTTCTTTTCAATATCATTAACCTGCCCGCCGATTCGGGTAAGCTCCATGGCATCCGGCTGAAATTCCTGCTCCATCAGCTCTTCGTTCACGTCCATCATTTCCAGCAAAAATTCCTGCGGCAATTTGTATTTGTCACCTTCCTCCATCATCTTATTCAGGCTCAAAACATATTCTATGCGCTTAAGCGGATCTGACAATATTTGATAGGCTTTATTATTTTGTGTAGAAAGTTCTAATATTTCCTGCTGCTTTTCTTCGGGTTCGGTAGCGTGAAAATCCGGATGATAGCGTTTGCTCAGTTCGTAAAATTTCTTCTTCACCTCCGCAGCATCCGGATGGAATCTGACGGGTATTTCGTATAGTTCGAAGTTATTCATTTAAGTGCTGGCTACTGGAATAGGAGTTGTTCTAAGCTCAAAACACCTCTCAGACTCATAATTCCTAATTCATCATTCTTAATTAATTACGTGTTTGATTATATCATTGCCAAACACAAATACCATTAAGGTGATCAGAATTACGAAACCAACCATCTGTGCCCGCTCCATAAATTTATCACTAAGGGGTTTGCCCTTGGCCATTTCTATGAGAAGAAAAACAGAGTGTCCACCGTCTAATGCCGGAATAGGTAAAATATTCATCAGCGCAAGCGCCATAGAAAGCAGGCCCACCAAGCTCCAGAATTTTACCCAGTCAACAGTGCTGCCAAACATGGTTGCAATGCCAATGGGACCTGTAAATGCTTTGTTTGCTTTCACTTGTCCGCTTACCACTTTTCCCAGTCCTTTAGCATTATCTGTTAATGAGCCCCATGCTTTTGATGCGCCCACGGGCAGAGCTTCCATAAAGCCGTATTGCTGGTTCTCCCGCGGCACACCTAAACGCGGAATCACCACGCCAAGCGTTCCTTCCTCGCTCACCGCAGATGTAATTGTCAGAGGCTCGCCCTTGCGCAAGAGCGATAATTCTAAAGATTTGCCTTTATTGGACTGCGCCGCTGTGATAAATTCGTCAAAAAATTTAACCGGCTCATTGTTGATAGCAACAATACTGTCGCCAGCCAAAATCCCCGCTTTTTGAGCACTGCTGTTTGGAGCAACTTCTACCACGGCACCAAGCAGCCCGCGGGGTTCTATAAACTGACTTATGCCCCGGTCTGAAAGTTCTTCGATGATATCGCCGGGAACCGTCACAATCTTCTTTTCGCCGTTGCGCATTACGGTAAGCTCGGCATTGCCGAACAATACTTTTGAACTGGTGAGCTCTTCAAAACGAACAATCTCTTTGCCGTTGACTTCCGTGATTTTATCTCCCGCCTGCAGGCCGATGTCTTTGCCGATAGAGCCCGGTGCAATTCCGTACTGTAAGTTTTGATTTGGCGTGTAGGATTCTCCGTATTTTACAGTAAGCATCCAGAAAATAAAAATTCCCAGGATAATATTAACGGTAACGCCTCCAAGCATGACAATTAGTCGTTGCCAGGCGGGTTTTGAGCGGAATTCCCAGGGCTGCGGCGGACCAGCAAGCTGATCGGTGTCCATAGATTCATCAATCATTCCCGCAATCTTAACATAGCCGCCAAGGGGCAGCCAGCCCATGCCATATTCGCAACCTTTATAGTTGAAACTAAAAATCTTAAAGCCCCAGGCGTCAAAAAAGAGGTAAAATTTTTCAACCTTAATACCGAAAGCCCTGGCGGCAAAAAAGTGCCCTGCTTCGTGTAAAATGATTAAGATTGATAGTCCAAGCAGCAATTGCCCGGTCATTACTAATGCATCCATATGTATTTATTTGGTTTGGATATGTTGTTTATAAGTTTGTTACTAAATGACGGGCGTACAACCGCGTTTCCTGGTCGGTTTCTAAATAATCGGTAAGTGAGGGATTGTTTAAAAAGGAAATTTTCGACATGCAATTCTCTATCACGTCGCTCATCTGCAGAAACCCAAGCCGATTATTCAAAAACTCTGCCACGACCACCTCATTGGCAGCATTTATAACGCATGGCATATTCCCGCCGGTATTCAGGGCGGCGAATGCCAGATCTAAATTTCTAAAGGTTTTGGTATCTGCCGCTTCGAAGGTGAGGCTCGGATAATTTAAAAAGTTAAATCTGGGGAGGTTATTCGGAATTCGCCGCGGATAGCCGAGCGCATACTGGATAGGCAGTTTCATATCGGGCAAACCCATTTGAGCCTTCATAGATCCGTCAGCAAATTGCACGATGGAATGAATAATGGATTGCGGATGAACGATTACATCAATCTGTGCCGGTTGCAGGTTAAAAAGCCAGCGAGCTTCAATTACTTCCAATCCCTTGTTCATCAAACTTGCCGAATCAACGGTGATTTTAGCACCCATTACCCAGTTGGGATGTTTGAGCGCTTCGACCCGTGTAACTGACGAAAGGTATTCGAGGTTTCTTCCCCGAAAAGGGCCTCCCGAAGCGGTGAGATAAATTTTTTCAACCACATTGCCCTCTTCGCCGGCAAGGCACTGGAAAATTGCTGAATGTTCTGAATCAACCGGTAAAATTTTAACACCGTGCTGAGCGGCAAGACTGGTGACTAGTTCGCCGGCAACAACCAACGTTTCCTTATTCGCTAAAGCGATGTCTTTTCCGGCTTTGATCGCAGCTAAAGTGGGTTGCAAGCCGGCAAAGCCGACCAGAGCTGTAAGAACCATATCAATCCCGGGAAGGGTGACAATTTCTGCCAGTTCGGCAAGACCGCAGAGAACCCGGGTATCCGTATGCTTTAAAGCGAATTTAATTTCCGCACATTTATTTTCATCGCCGATAACTACATAAGCCGGAGAAAATTCCAGGGCCTGTTTAATCAGAAGAGCGGAATTGCTTTGGGCGGTAAGAACAGAAACTTTAAACCGATGTGGATTCTGGCGCAATACCTCCAGGGCCTGTGTTCCGATACTGCCGGTTGAGCCTAAAATGGCAATGGAGCGTATTTTTTGGGGAGGTTCTGTCAGATCTTTTATTATCATCGCACACTAATCATTCTCTATATATTTATATAGCTCGTCGGCTATTTTACGGTCATTCGCTAAACGCGGAACTTTATTTTGTCCGCCTAACTTGCCCTCAGATCGCATAAAATCAATAAATGCTCCTTTTTTCAATTGCCGGATCAGCAGGGGCTGCAAAATTTTTCCTTCTATCAGATCGCGGTAATATACATTTTTTTTGCAGAGTGCTGCGTCTACTTTTATCCTGAACTGATCGGGGTTTGCAGGAGCTTTTACAAACTCAATGAACCACTCGTGATAAGGCAGCATTCCCTCGGCCGGGTTAACCTGTGGCGCTACCGTAAACTCGGTAATTTCGAGACCCTCGGCCTTCGCTGCGGTTAACAATGCCTCTTCTACCTCCTCGGCAATCACATGCTCGCCAAATGCCGAGATGTAATGCTTTATGCGTCCCGTAATTAAGAGGCGGTAGGGATTTTTGCTTACAAATTTAACGGTATCGCCTATGCTGTAACCCCATAAACCGGCGTTGGTGTTTAATATCAGGGCATAATTTTTACCGATCTCCACATCCTCTAAACTAAGGCGGACAGGCTTTTCATTATAGTATTCCTCTGCCGGGATAAACTCATAAAATATCCCGGCGGCCACTAATAGCAATAAACCGGGCTCGGTTTGCGAATCCTGAAAGGCAATAAATCCTTCTGAAGCCGGGTAGGTTTCAATTGTATCTATTTTTTTGCCAAGGGTTTCCTGCAGGCGGGCCCTGTAGGGTTCAAAATTAACCCCTCCGTAAACAAATAAGCTCAGATTTGGAAAAATATCTTTTATTTTTTCTTTGCCCGTTGCGGCAATAAGCCGGTCAAAATACATTTGTACCCAGGGTGGAATTCCACCCAGCAGCGTCATATCTGCACGTTTTGTTTCGTCTACAATTGCATCAACCTTTTTTTCCCAATCATCAACACAATTGGTTTGGTATGAGGGCAACCGGTTTTTCTGCAGATATTGCGGTACATGGTGGGCCACAATACCCGACAGGCGGCCGGTGGCAATGCCTGCTTTGGTTTCAAGCACCGGACTTCCCTGTAAAAACATCATTTTGCCGTCTGCAAAATCGGCTTTGCCGGTTTGGTGAATATAACAAAGCAATGCGTTGCGTGCCGCGATAATATGCTCGGGCATAGATTCTTTAGAAATAGGGATGTATTTAATGCCCGAAGTTGTTCCCGATGTTTTAGCAAAATATGCGGGCTTGCCCGGCCAAAGCACATTTTCTTCGCCATTTACAACCCGCTCTATGTACGGTTTTAAATCCTCATACTCGCGGATCGGCACCCTGATTTTAAAATCGCTGTAAGAATTAATTTGCGAAAAATTATGGTCTTCGCCAAAGGCTGTATTTTTGGCCGAGTGTATAAGCTGATTAAAAACCTTTAACTGAGCAGCTACAGCATTTTTCTTCCAACGTTTCATCTGCCAAACCGCCCAGGCTGCAAATGGCTTACTGAGTATCGATTTAATCTTCATACTTAACCCTCAGAGTTTTCGATCAGGATGTCTTCTTCATCAGCATACCTGTTTACCATTTGACGATAAGTAATAATAATGATCAAACTTGAGAAGGGCACCGTGAACAATAATCCTATGAAAAGAGCCATCGCACCCAAAATGTTCAAGCCAAGAATTACTAAAAACAAAACAAATATCAGCCAAAAATTCCCTTTGGTAAGCGTCCAGCTTTGGCTGATAGACTCGGATGCGCCAGATTCCTGATCAACAATGAAACAAACCACAAAACAGAGCCGTACCGTGAAATAAGTAACCGGTATGGCAATCAGCAGGAAAACGGGCAGTAGCTTCGGACTCAAAACGTCTGTCGTTTCAATATCTGGTGTGTTTACAAAATACAGGGTACTAATAATGCCGATTAGGAAAACCAGCACCACGCCTATGATTAACTTTACCAGCACAAAATTCAACGCCTTCATCAGATTGGGCACAAAGTCTGGAAATTGCGGTTCGCCTTCTTCATCAATCTGCTTGAAAATTACCTGGTAAAAGGCCACAGTAAAAAAGGCATCGAATAAACTAAGGATAATATTTTGAATGATTACCGCGGCAGGACTCTCGCCACCCATTAAGCCAGACAAAAACGTTGTAATGATGAGAATTACGACAAATTGCACCGCTGTAAAACCAACAAGTATCCAAATATTGATTTTCGCGAAGTTCCAGGCTTCAGATAGTATCTCGCTAACCGAGAAAGACTTATTCATATAAATTATTGTTGATCAACTATAACCCGGCGCCAAAAATCCTGCATAAACCCGAACCCATAGGCGGATAATTGTACAAACGCTGCGATAATGCTCAAAAATGCAACTTTTGCTGATTTGTTTTTACTCCAGGAATGAAAAAAGATTAATAAAATGTAAACGGCCAGCAGAAAGTTGGCAAATCCGGAAATATCTGCGTCAAAAATATTCACCACCAGCGTAAGCAACAAGAAAATAGTAAAAATTGCCGGGAAAAAATGAACCGCCTTCAATTCGCTCGGAAAATGCTTAAAAATATTAATACGTGCCCGTCCGAAAAAGTGGAGTTGCTTATAAAACTGCTGGAAATTAGTGCGGCGTTTATGATAAACCACGGCATCAGGTATCAAACCGATTTTAAATCCCATTGCATGAATGCGGATGCTAAATTCAATATCCTCGCCCAAACGCGTTAAAATAAATCCGCCGGTTTTCTCCCAAACTTCTCTGGATAAGCCCATATTAAAACTGCGTGGATGAAACCGACCCAGGTGTTTCCGGTTTCCCCGGATACCGCCGGTGGTAAAAGGAGAAGTCATGGAATAGCTAATGGCTTTTTGCACTGGCGTGAACGACTCGTGTGCCCCATCGGGACCGCCATAGGCATCAAAATGTTCTGTATAAAGATGATCTTTTACCGTTTGTAAATAATGGGGCGGAATGAGACAATCGGAATCGAAGACAACAAAATAATCTCCGCGGGCTCGCGAAAACCCGAAGTTTCGACTAAATCCCTGTCCCTCGTTTTCTTTAAAAAAGTAGCTAAT
>JBGTBV010000031.1:0-4605 GCA_041749185.1 Daejeonella sp.
CTACTGTAGTAAGTATTGCGCTGGTATTGCTGATGACCGGCCTTTTAGGACTGATCCTGGTTCATGCAAAAAACCTTTCAAATTACGTCAAAGAAAACATCGTTCTTAACATTATTGTAAATGACGGTGCAAAAGAAGTAGACATTTTCGCCCTCCAAAAGCAAATTGACGCCAATCCCTTCGTATTAAAAACCCAATACGTGAGCAAAGAACTGGCCGCCCGCAATTTAACTAAAGAAATGGGCGAAGATTTTGTGGAATTTCTGGGATATAATCCGCTTTTGTCATCTATTGACGTGTACATGAAAGCTGAATATGCAAATAATGATAGCATTACCGCTTTTTCGGGCTTACTTAACAAAAACCCTCTGGTTAAAGAAGTGATCTATCAAAAATCGCTCATTGATATGGTGAACCAAAACATCCGTGGTATTGGCCTGGTTATCCTGGCATTTGCCGCTATTTTACTGGTAATTGCCATAGCGCTCATCAACAACACCATTAGGCTGGCCATTTACTCGCAGCGGTTTTTGATAAAAAGTATGCAGTTGGTTGGTGCTACACGAAGTTTTATCCGCAAGCCGTTTATAAGTTACGGCATTTTGCACGGCCTTTTTGCCGGGTTAATTGCCATTATATTGCTGCTTGGAATTTTATACCTGGCGCAAAAACAGGTTCCCGAAATTGTGTTACTGCAAAGCTGGCTGGAATTCAGCTTTGTATTTGTCGGCGTAATCGGCATTGGCATTCTCATTTCTGGCCTGAGCACCTATTTCGCAGTGAGCAAGTTTTTGAGTTTGAAGATTTATGATCTATATAGATAATGGCAAATAAAATTACAGAAGAAAACGGCGCACAGCCAGAGAACTTTGTTTTCGGCAAGGCCAATTACCGGTTAATGATCATCAGCATTGCGGTAGTGGTTATTGGTTTTGTATTAATGATCGGTGATACCAACATTTATGATTTTCGGAAAACTGTTCTGGCCCCGGTTGTTGTTCTGGCGGGTTTTGCGCTCGGTTTTTTTGCCATTCTTAAAAAGAGTCGTACAAATACCCAATGAATTTTTGGCAGGCAATTATTCTCGCCGTTATTGAGGGATTAACTGAATTTTTACCGGTTTCCTCTACCGGCCACATGATTATTGCATCCTCAATAATGGGTATACAAACGCAGGAGTTTGTCAAGCTATTTACCGTTGCCATTCAGTTTGGGGCTATTTTATCCGTTGTGGTTTTATACTTCAAGCGTTTTTTTAAAAGTCTTGATTTCTACTTCAAACTTTTTGTTGCTTTTCTGCCCGCAGCGTTTTTCGGTATTTTATTAAGTGATTTAATAAACAGCCTTTTAGAAAGTCCCTTAGCGGTTGCTGTTTCTTTGGTGCTGGGTGGCATAATTCTTCTATTTGTAGACAACTGGTTTAAAAGCCCCGCACTACATAATTCAGACGAAATTTCTTACCTCACCGCGTTGAAAATCGGTTTTTTCCAATGCATTTCGATGGTTCCCGGCGTATCCCGCTCGGCCGCAACCATTGTAGGCGGCATGAGCCAAAACTTATCGCGAAAAGCAGCCGCCGAATTTTCGTTTTTTCTGGCGGTACCTACCATGTTTGGGGCGACTGTTAAAAAATTGTATGATTTTTATCAGGATGGATATTCCATCAGCGGAAAGGAATGGCAACTCCTGGCCGTGGGCAACCTGCTTGCTTTTATTGTTGCAATGCTTGCCATCAAGTATTTCATCGCCTTCTTACAAAAAAATGGGTTTAAGATTTTCGGTTGGTACCGAATTTTTGTCGGACTGATCATCTTAGGCTTGTTACTTGCCGGATATGATTTAAGCGTGGTCTGATGGTTGACAAGGCCAACACTGTTTTCCCCGATTTCGATTTTGCCGAAGGAGAGCTTTTATTGATAAATAAGCCCTACAAATGGACCAGCTTTGATGTGGTGAGCAAAATTAGAAACTCTCTTAAGCCGCAAAAGCTGAAAGTAGGTCATGCCGGCACGCTGGATCCGCTGGCTACCGGACTGCTAATTATCTGCACCGGAAAACTCACCAAAAAAATTGACGATTATCAGGCGCAGGAAAAGGAATATACCGGAATCATGATTCTGGGAGCCACCACCCCGTCTTATGACCTGGAAACAGAAATAGATCAAAAATACATCACAGAACAGATCACCGATGAGCAAATTCGCGAAAACTGCGCACAATTTATAGGCGAAATCAGCCAGGTGCCGCCAGCGCATTCTGCCGTAAAGGTTGGAGGCGAACGGTTGTACATGAAAGCAAGACGCGGCGAAACCTTTGAAGCAAAAACCCGAACGGTAACGATCACCAGGTTTGAAATTTCCCGGATTGAGCTTCCGGAAATCTATTTCAGGGTGGTTTGCAGCAAGGGTACCTACATCCGTTCGCTGGTGAATGATTTTGGAAAAGCGCTTGATAATGGCGCCTATCTGGCCCAGTTAACACGCACCCGAAGCGGCGATTTTAAGATAAACGATGCTTATCAGGTTATGGAGTTGGTTGATCATATAAAAGCAAAAAAAAGCGGAAATCCGAACCTGACTAAAGCCGGGAAGATCTGAGCGAAGATTTCCAGTTCAGTGAAAATTACTACAAGCTATCCAAATGAAAATCTACCATCATATTGACGATTTTGTATGCCTGCCAAACGCGGTCGTAACCATCGGCACGTTTGATGGCGTGCACGTGGGCCACCAGAAAATCATCAGTCGGCTGCTTGAAATTACCCGGCAAACCGGCGGCCAGAGCGTGGTGTTAACCTTTTTCCCGCATCCGCGGATGATTCTTCATCCGGAAGATATGGATATGAAAATGATCAGCACCATGAACGAAAAGGCTGCTCTGCTTAAAAGGGCAGGCGTTGACCATCTTATCATTACACCGTTTACACGAGATTTCTCTAACCTTACCCCCAGGGAATACATCAAAGACATTTTAGTTGATCACATTGGAACCAGAAAAATAGTTATAGGCTACGACCATCGTTTTGGGAAAGACCGCTCGGGCGGATTGCTGCATTTACAGCAATATGCTTCAGAGTATGGCTTCGAAGTGGAGGAAATTCCCGAGCAGTACATACACGATGTAGCGGTAAGCTCTACTAAAATCAGGCAATCGCTTTTAAGCGGGACGGTTGAAAGCGCAAATGATTTCCTCGGGTATCCGTTTAGTTTGAACGGCAAAGTGATTAAAGGAGATCAGATTGGCCGTAAGCTTGGTTACCCAACCGCCAATCTATTTATTGCCGAAACCTACAAACTTATCCCGGCCGACGGTATTTATGCGGCGGCGATTTTTTTAGAGGAATCAGAAAATAAAATTCCTGCAAACGAAATGAAGCACAATCAGGTAGGACTAAAAGGCATGGCGTACATCGGCCATCGTCCTACCATAAACGGAATGACGCGAAATATTGAGGTAAATATTTTTGATTTTAACCAGGATATTTATGGCCAAAATATACGCTTGGAATTTCTTTATTTCATCAGGCCGGATGAAAAATTCCACTCGCTTGACAAATTGAAAGAAAAACTCGCCGACGATGAAATAAGAACCAGAAAGCTTCTTAAATAAATAAAACTTTATATTGCTTGCTCAAAAAACGGAACGTTTGGCAAAGCTCAATCTGGATAAACAGGAAAGTGAATTTCTCGAAAAAACCATAACACTTTGGGAAAACGAGGGTTTGCTTGATTCGACTACAGCCAATAAGTTAAAAAATACTATAGAAGTAAAAGGGTTTGACTGGCGTAGATTGGCGCAATATTCCTTTTATGTAGCCCTGGCATGCGGCATTGTCGCCATCGCTTCGCTGGTGATAGACGACCGGATAATCAATTACCTGGCGAAACTGTATGACACTCCCGATATTATCATCAGCATTGTTTCCGGCGGCCTTGCGGCGATGTTTTTTTTGCTGGGGAACCAAAAAAAACGAAAACATCCCGAAAGGATATTCAGCAATGAAGCGCTCATTTTTTTTGGAGTTTTGTTTACCGCCTGCTGCATCGCGTTCTTAGGAAAAACATTCGACAATGGCAGCGGCCACTTCTCTGTTCTCTTCCTCATATCGGTAGTAGTTTATGGTTTACTGGCCCGGCAGTTTAATTCCAGATTGATCTGGGCTTTCGCTTTAGTATCCCTTGGGAGCTGGTTTGGAACAGAAACTGGCTACCAAACAGACTGGTCGCGATATTTTCTGGGCATGAACTACCCGCTCCGTTTCGTCATTTTTGGCGCATTGCTCGTTGCCCTTAGTTTGGCGATCAGAAAGCTTAAGATCCTTGAAAGTTTTTACAACGCCACTTACGTCATCGGGATGCTATATCTGTTTATTTCTCTATGGCTCCTTTCCATATTCGGCAATTTTGGCACGCTTGACGACTGGCTGGAGGTAAAACAGCCCGAACTATTTTACTGGGCAATTATATCGGTACTGGTTTGCATTGCTTTTACATTTTACGGCTTACGCCGGAAGGATGAAATTGCCCGTGAATTTGGGATCACGTTCTCGCTGATAAATTTGTATAGCCGATATTTTGAATACCTCTGGGACATTACCGATAAAAC
>JBGTBV010000032.1:0-19706 GCA_041749185.1 Daejeonella sp.
TCTCTCAATTGCTGCAACGCGAGCATTTAACAGACTGTCATATTTCGGCATATATACAAACTCCAGGGTTTTCCTAAGCCTCTCGATATAATTTGCATCAAAGCCCTGGTTTTCAATGTAAGTTTGATTTGCTTCTATGGCTAGAAAACTATTCCACTTTTCAGTTGAGAGTGAATCCCCTTCTTTCAAAGGTTCAATTAATTTCCAGTAGGCATCTAATGGCTCAGTATGAATTGTTTGTGCAATTGAACAAAAAGGTAAAGTTGAGATTAAAAAAATTAGCGGAGCAATTTTCAAGGTAGAAATCATTTTATGTTTTAGCGTTATCAAATATAAAAGTTGCTGTTGGTAACACTATTGAAAGCGAATTCAATTATTGCTTTTAAACAATAGGCAAAAATAAACGACTCCAAGAGAGCTTCCTCGAGGAATAAAACGGAAAAAGATTTTAATTCCGGAAAGAAAGAATTCTCAAATTCATGGATGACATTATAACCCGATCGAATTCTTCAAATGCAACAATGTAGGAGCTTAATAAGCCCAAAGGGAGAATTTGAAAGCAACTCTCGCCTGGTCAGAAATCCGGCACTAAATCCCCTACCCCGCTATCGCACTGATAATATCATACTGTGTAATAATCTGTATCTCACCTTTTTCATCTTCAACCAACACAGCGGTATTTTCCTTGTTGATCATTCCGGAGATTTTATCAATGGAGGTGTTTAAGTCCACAAAAGGGAACGAGGACGTCATGATTTCTTTTACGCTGCCTGATTTGGAGGTAGGGTTTTCCATTACCGCGTGTAAAATATCCGTTTCGGTTATTTTACCGATCACCATCCCCTTTTGAGTCACCGGAATTTGGGAAATATTCAGACTTTTAATGGTGTTTATGGCATCAAGAACGGTTTTCTCGCAATCAATGGTTACCGTTTCCTGGCTTTCACGGTTGCTTAGGATGGAACCGGCGGTCAGCCTTCCATCTGTCAGAAATCCGCGTTCGCGTAACCAGTCTTCGTTATACATTTTTCCCATGTAACGTGAGCCATGATCGGGGAAGATGATGACCACTACGTCGCCTTCTTTCAGTTCATCTTTTAGCTGCAGCAATCCGGCGACAGCGGCACCGGTAGAGTTGCCGGCGAAAATGCCTTCTTTACGGGCGATGTCCCGGGTCATCAAAGCGGCGTCTTTATCGGTTACTTTCTCAAAGCGGTCAATTACCGAGAAATCAACATTGGCGGGCAAAAAATCTTCGCCGATCCCTTCGGTGATGTAGGGATAAATTTCGTTTTTATCGAATTCGCCGGTTTCTTTATACTTTTTGAAAACTGATCCGTAGGTATCAATCCCCCAAACCTTGATGTTGGGGTTTTTCTCTTTCAGGAACTTCCCTGTGCCGGAAATGGTTCCGCCCGTACCAACTCCAACCACCAGATGCGTAATCTTTCCTTCGGTTTGCTCCCAAATCTCCGGACCGGTTTGCTCGTAATTGGCCTGGGTGTTTGATAAATTATCGTACTGGTTGGGCTTCCACGAATTTGGAACTTCATTTCCAAGCCTCGTAGAAACAGAATAGTATGACCGCGGATCTTCGGGTTCTACGTTTGTGGGGCATACAATTACTTCGGCACCAAAAGCCCGCAACGCATCCACCTTTTCTTTCGACTGTTTATCGGTAGTAGTAAAAATGCATTTGTAACCTTTGATGATGGCGGCCATTGCCAGGCCCATGCCGGTGTTGCCCGAAGTGCCTTCGATGATGGTTCCGCCTGGCTTAAGTAGCCCGCTCTTTTCGGCATCCTGGATCATCTTCAGCGCCATGCGGTCTTTAATGGAATTGCCGGGATTGGTGGTTTCAATTTTGGCCAGAACGGTTGCCTTAATGCCTTTGGTGATGTTATTTAATCTAACCATTGGCGTGTTTCCGATGGTTTCCAGTATATTGTTATGCCACATAACTATTGAGTATTGAGATGAGAAAATTAAGAATTAAGAATTAAGAATTGAATTATCTAGAAATCGAAATAGAATGGCAGGAACATTTGCATTATCCACAATTCTTAATTGATCATCCATAATTCTTAATTCCTTTTAAAATTTCAGGTGTTTAACGGTTAACCCGTTGTTGATTAATTGCTTTAAGGATTCGATGCCGATTTTCAGGTGATTTTCTACATAGTGTTCTGTTACTTTCGAATCGCTTTCGGCGGTTTTAACCCCCTCCGGGATCATCGGCTGATCTGATACCAGTAACAGCGCCCCGGTTGGAATTTTGTTTGCGAAACCTGTTGTAAAAATAGTAGCGGTTTCCATATCCACCGCCATGGCCCGCAAGCTTTTCAGGTATTTTTTAAAGCGGCGGTCGTGCTCCCAGACGCGGCGGTTGGTGGTGTAAACGGTACCGGTCCAGTAATCACTTGCCAGATCGCGGATGGTGGTGGATATCGCTTTCTGCAAAGCGAACGAAGGCAAGGCAGGCACCTCGGGCGGAAAGTAATCGTTAGAAGTTCCTTCGCCCCGGATGGCCGCGATAGGCAAAATGAGATCGCCGATTTTGTTTTTGCGTTTCAAGCCGCCGCATTTTCCTAAAAACAGAACCGCTTTCGGATGGATGGCGCTTAACAAATCCATCATGGTTGCGGCCATCGGGCTGCCCATTCCGAAATTGATCAGGGTAATACCATCTGCAGACACACTTTGCATAGGTTTGTTCAAGCCCATAATGGGCGCATTATCATGCCATTCTGAAAACAATGTTAAATAGCCCGAAAAATTGGTGAGCAGAATAAAATCGGTAAAATCACCAAGGGGTCTTCCGGTATAGCGGGGAAGCCAATTGTTAACGATGTCTTCTTTATTTTTTAGTCCCTTTTTGATAGCCGACGAAACCTCTTTTACTTTTTTTGCCTGCTTGACAATTTCTGGATCTTGTTTTACCTCTTTTTCTTCGTTCATATATTAAATGTTTTGAGCGATGCGTCCCGCCTCAATGATTCACACGCAAAAATGCGGATGACTGCGTTATGTTCTAAATGGTGTCTTTCAAAAACGATTTCAAACTCTCCCAATTCAAAACAGTTGCACCATCCTTCGTTATTGAATCTAAGGGTAGCGGCATTCCCGAATCCAAATTCCTCATCGGGATGAGCAAACAGCGCAATTGCTATCCGCCCGGAAGAACCTTGTATTCATCAGACGCTGACAGTTGCGAAATGACGGATTTGAGAACGGTTTACTTTCTTTTCTGCATGCCACAGTTCGTAATTATTTTGCAGGTTAACCCAAAACTGCGCCGTATTGCCAAACGCTTCAGAAAGTTTGATGGCGAGTTCGGGGCTTATGCCCAAATGTCCGTTAATAACAGCCGAAAGATTGGCACGGGCAACATTCAAACCTTTTGCCACTTCGGTAATGGTTAAATTACGTTCCCTGATAAACATCTCCTTTAATATCTCTCCGGGATGTACCGGTGGTAAATTTCTCTTTAGCATTCCTATTTCCTCCTCAATAATGATTTGTCCTGATTTAGTGATAATCCTGATAATCGACATCATGAATGTTTCCGGTTTCCAACCGAAAAGTAATTCGGTAATTAGCACTTACTTTTATTGACCAGAAATCCTTCAAGTCGCGTGTAAGCTTATGAATCCCAGAGCCAAGGGCGTGTATGTCTTCATTACAAAAAACCGCTTCCAGCGCATCCAAAATTCTGGATAATTTATTCAGTTAATCCGCGGGAAGTTTTGCTCCGTTACCTTCTTCGTAATAGCGCCGAAGGCCCTTATGACGAATACTGATTATCATACGCAAATGTAACATGTCACACAACCTGTTACAATGTTTAAACAAAAAATAATATACAATCGCCGGTAATCTATTTCAGGTGAGGCAAACACAATTATTTTGATGTTATCAGCCAATGAAAAACTGCTCTTCCCACATAAACCTGATTGCAGCGGATACCGGCCTTTGGCTAAGGCCTGTGCAGTATGAGCGTAAAGCAGGGCTAGCCATTAATAAAATCACCAAACTTGCTTTTCAAAAAAGGATCCGTAACTACAATCTTCTCCACCTAACACCGCACCTCACTCACCTTAACAATCACATTTCAGTCCACAAACCCAATAGATCAATCATATTTCAAACAACAAAACCCTCATAAGTCGAACAACTCCACCCAGCAAAACCTCAATAAAAACCCACCTAACAAAAAACCCCGGCATTTCCCGGGGCTTCTGTTATGCTACTTTTAATTTTTTGATGTCTGATTTTTCGAACTTCTTTCGGGCGTAATCCAGGGAAATAAAAAGTTCCTTGTTGTTCTTCCCCGATGGTGTTTCGTACATGGCATCAATCATAATTGATTCGCAGATAGACCGTAAACCGCGGGCGCCGAGCATAAATTCCATGGCTTTATCAACGATAAACTCGAGCACATCCTTTTCAAACTCAAGCTTTACATGCTCGTATTCAAATAGTTTTTTATACTGTTTGATGAGCGAATTCCTGGGCTCGGTTAAAATACTTAGCAGCGTTTCGCGGTCTAAGGGATTTAGGTGCGTGATTACCGGCAAGCGACCAATCAGCTCGGGGATGAGACCGAATGCCTTTAAATCTTGCGGCGTGATGTATTTGTAGAGATTTTTTAAATCTACTTCCTCATCGCTGGTATCGAATTTATAACCGACTGTTTGGGTGCGTAATCGGTTGGCTATCTTTTTCTCGATGCCATCAAAAGCACCGCCGGCAATAAACAAAATGTTGTTGGTATTTACCGGGATCATTTTCTGATCGGGGTGTTTACGGCCTCCCTGTGGCGGAACGTTCACAACGGTGCCTTCTAATATTTTCAACAAGGCTTGCTGCACGCCTTCGCCAGAAACATCTCGGGTGATGGAGGGGTTATCACTTTTTCGTGCAATTTTATCTACCTCGTCTATGTAAACAATGCCGCGTTCGGCAGCGGCCACATCGTAATCTGCAGCCTGCAACAAACGGGTAAGTATGCTTTCAACGTCTTCGCCAACATAGCCGGCTTCGGTTAAAACAGTGGCATCGCAAATGCAAAAAGGTACGTTCAACACTTTAGCAATGGTTTTGGCCAGAAGGGTTTTACCCGTGCCGGTCTCGCCAACCATAATAATGTTGGATTTTTCTATCTCGATCTCGTCCTTATCTACTTTCTGACCCAGCCGCTTATAGTGGTTGTATACCGCTACAGACAAAACTTTTTTTGCCTGATCCTGACCGATAACATATTGATCAAGGTGCGTTTTTATCTCGATAGGTTTTAAAAGAGTTAAGGACGTTTCGTTCTTGTTTTTACGGACGTTCAGCTCTTCCGCTAATATCTGATTGGCCTGGGCAACGCATTTATCGCAAATGTGTGCATCCAAACCGGCTATCAGCATGAGCGTATCCTGCTTTCCCGATCCGCAAAAAGAACACTTAATATCTTTATTGCTTTTACTCATTATTTTTTTTCTGATGTGCTTGCAAGTACTTCATCAATCATACCATATTGTTTGGCTTCATCTGCTTTCATCCAGTAATCGCGGTCTGAGGCTTTTTCAACCCACTCATAACTCTGCCCCGAATGGTTGCTGATGATATCATACAGCTCCTTTTTCAATTTCAACATTTCCCTGAGATTTATTTCCATATCAGAAGCAACTCCTTGCGCACCTCCCGATGGCTGATGAATCATCACCCGGGAATGAGGCAGGGCGGCCCGTTTGCCCTTGGCGCCGGCACAGAGAAGCACGGCTGCCATAGATGCTGCCATACCGGTACAAATGGTGGCCACGTCGGGTGTGATGTATTGCATGGTGTCGTAAATTCCGAGACCTGCGTACACCGAACCGCCGGGCGAATTTATGTAAATCTGGATGTCGCGTTTGTTATCTGCCGACTGTAAAAAGAGCAACTGAGCCTGGATAATGTTGGCGATACCCTCGCCTACGGCATCTCCCAAAAAAATAATGCGGTCCATCATCAAACGGGAAAACACATCCATCTGGGCTACATTTAATTGGCGCTCTTCAATAATATACGGCGTCATTGACTGTGGAATAGATGCGTTCTGCACCCGGCCAATGAAACTATCTACGTGGTGACCGCCTATACGGTGATGCTTAACAGCGTATTTACGGAATTCATTTTTATCTATATTCATTTGTCTAGGGTTGTACCTTATAAACTGATTAACAAAGCCAAATTAATTAATAATACACCATTTAAAATCCATAGAATGTAAGATTAAAATCCTTAACAATTTATTGTTATTCTGTCTGGACTTCTATCTGGGCACATTTAACTCATTAAACTCTTTATAGCTGATTTCTTCTTCCTTCAGATTCACCAGTGTTTTTAACTGCTCAAAAACGCTCTTCGCTTTCACTTCTTCAAATATTCGGTTGGCATTTTCCTTTTCCTGCAAAAATTGCACGGTATACTGGCCCAACTGCTCTTCTGAAACGGGCTGCGGACTGTACATTTTAAATTGCGCCTCTAACCTGGCTTTAGCCGCTTTGAAAACTTCCTCGTATTTAATTTCGATATTGTTCTGTGTTAATATCCGGTTTTCAATCAATGTCCAGCGCAGGTTGCGGGCGAAATCTTCATAACCTTTCTCCATTTCTTCATCGCTCAGATTTTCATTGGTAGCTTTTAACCAGCGTCTTAAAAAATCATCAGGCAATGGCATATCTACCTTCTTTAAGCTGAACTCAAACAAATCGTTTTCCAGTTTCTGATCAGAATTCTGAACCATCATCGTTTCCAGTTCTTCAATTATCTTCGCCCGAAATTCTTCTTCGGTTTTTACTACTCCCGCACCGAAAAGCTTATCGTAAAATTCTTCATTTAGATCTCCTTCTTCCAGCCGGTTAATGTTGCTAACCGTTAAGCGGAAAGTCGATTTCAAATCGCGGGCATCATCTTCGCTAATTTTTAATGCCTTGGCTACCAATGCGGCATCGTGATCAAACGCTTTTTGAATATCAAAATCAACTTCATCGTCCTTTTTCAAACCAGTTAGAGATTGTTTAATTTCATCATCCTTAATTTGATCTAACCTGATGGTGGCTTTGTTGCCGATACCGTCTTCAAAAATAGAACCATCGGCAGAAAGTTGCTTCAATTCGGCCGCTAACACATCATTATCTGCCGATACGTCAGGGTTGGTCATTTTGCCATAGCTCTTTCGCAAATTGGTAATTCTTGATGCCAGCGTTTCTTCATCAACCTTTATTTTATATTGGATTAAGCTGTCGGCTGATGAAAAATCGAGTTCAAACTCGGGTGCTAAACCCATTTCGTATATAAACTCGAATTCATCATCGTAATCCCACTTGAATTCTTTCTCCTGATCAACCTTTGGCAGGGGCTGGCCCAACACTTCCAGATTATTTTCTTTAAGGTAATTGGTCAGCGTATCATTCAGCATCGTGTTGATTTCATCGGCCAGAATGCTTTTACCGTACATTTTTTTTATGTGCCCGGCTGGCACCATGCCTGGTCTGAATCCCGGGAGCTTTGCTTTTTTCGCCTGGTCTTTAATAGCTTTTTCTACACGTGTTTTGTAATCATCAGGGTTGATGTTAACTGTAATTATTGAGTTAAGGTTATCAATTCTGTCCTGGGTAATATTCATCGCTTTGTTTTTATGTCGTTTGAGTTTATACAAAAATTCCCCGGTCTGTAGCCGGGGAATTTAATTTTGTGCGGATGAAGGGACTCGAACCCCCACGCCGTGAAGCGCCAGATCCTAAGTCTGGTGCGGCTACCAATTACGCCACATCCGCATTTTTAGGATTATTTTAGGTCGGCAAAACTAAGGTTTTATAATAGAAATGGCAAATGTATTTTGCATTATTTGCTGCATTGCAGCCGCCGGAAATTTATGGCTCGTGTGTGCTATTGTCCTCTGCCGGCGGCATTGGCTTTGTACTCGTTTACAACCGGCATTGCCGCAGCGGCTTCGCTGGCAGCCACCATTACTTTAACTGCCGCCGTGCCGTTTTCTGTGATATCAAACGGGAAAACCGTTCCCGCCTCGTTGATCAAAAATCCGGAAAGGCCGGCGTTTTCTAACAAGGATTTTACCATTTCTGCTTCCCAACTGCTCCCTGCAAAAACCTCAACCGGTTCTTTTTCATTATTCATATCCATAATTTAAATTCAAAATAAGTGTATTGTTGCTGTGCATTAACCCATTTCAGCGCAATAAGGTTTGCAGGTAGGCAGGAACTTCCAGCAGGCGGCTTCCATACCAGGAAAACATTTCGCCATCTACTATCTCTACGCGGGCTTGCGGACAAATGCGGTTAAATTCCAAAAGATGCTTTTCCCGGAACGGATAAGGTTCGGACGAGAGAAAAATGACATCCGGCGAAATATCGCTTATTTCATCGGCGTTAAGCACGGGGTAACGCTCCATTTTAGCTGCGTTGGTAAAGCCCGAACATTGCAAAATACTGTCAATAAATGTTCCGGTTCCCGCCACCATGTACGGATTTTTCCAGATGAGATACAGTACCCGTTTGCTTTCAGAATTTTTGTCTTTTGCCAATCGGGCAAAACCCGATCCTATATCATTCAGCAATAAATCAGCCTCCGACTTTTTGCCCAACAATTCTCCAAGTAATCCAATCATTTCCAGAGCCTGGCTGAGGTTTGAAATATCACTCATCCATACCGGAAACTCGGTCGTTAACTGCTCAATCTGCTGCTGCTCGTTTTCTTCTTTATTCCCAATAATCAGGTCGGGTTGCAAACTGCGTATCCGTTCCAGGTTAAGCGTTTTGGTTCCGCCAATCTTAGTTTTGCATTTAAACTGCTTTTGCGGATGAACGCAGAATTTGGTAATGCCGACAACTTCGCGGTCTAAACCGAGGTGAAATAACAATTCTGTTTGCGATGGAACCAAAGAGATGATCCGCCGCGGCGGATGTAAAACGGTAACCTGCCGCTGTAGTTGGTCGGTAAACGAGGTGTTTTGCATACTTTTACAAAACTAAACCAAATTATTAAATGCCCAGAAAGTTCGTAGTTCTGCTTTTACCGCTGGCTCTGGTTGCTTATATTTTGCTTGGTTATTTTACTGATCGTACAGATTTTGTCCTACTGATCAGCATCTTTTCCTTCCTGTTCGGTACCTATTTTTTGTGGCTTCGGTTTAAAGAACAACTCGACCTGAAACTGGCTTTATTGGCGGGCATCTTTTTCAGGTTCTCGCTGCTGTTTACCTATCCCCGACTTTCTGATGATTACTATCGCTTTTTATGGGATGGCCGTTTGCAACAGCTAAACATCAACCCTTTTGGTTATACGCCCTCTCAATTAATAGCTAATCAGTATGACGTTTTTTTAAGCCAGCTTTTTCCTTACCTCAATTCGCCAGATTACTTCAGCGTTTACCCGCAACTGCTGCAATATATTTTCAGGTTAGCCGTAGAACTTGGCGACCAAAACATGCTGGCAGGGGTCATAGTTCTTAAAACTGTAGTATTCGTTTTTGAGTGTGGCAGCGTTTTGCTTCTGGTAAAGCTGCTTAAATACTACAAACTCTCGCCCAAGCTGTCGCTGATTTATGCACTTAACCCCCTTGTTATTATTGAGCTAACCGGTAACATTCATTTTGAAGCGGTAATGATATTTTTTGTTTTGCTAACCGCATGGACTTTACGAAACTTGAATTTAGCGGGCGCATTGGCGGCAATTACACTTGCCGTTCAGGCGAAGCTGATCCCGCTTATTGGTATTCCCTTGCTAATCAGGAAAATCGGGTTTTGGCGATCGGTGGTTTTTGGTGCCGCCTGCTTGTTACTTTTCTACGCCAGCAGTCCGTTTTTGTGGGGAGGTACAGATAAATTGTTGCATTTCTTTAGCAGCCTTCAACTCTATTATGGCAAATTTGAATTCAACGGTTCCATTTTTTCGCTATTACGGGCGGCGGGCATGTGGATTTTAGGTTACAACCCAATTTATTGGCTTAGCAAATTGATGCTCGTCTGTACGCTGTCGGCCTTAACATTTATCTATCGCATGAAACTGAATTTTCTGCAAGGGTTTTTCTGGCTGATGGTTGCCTACCTTCTATTTTCGGCGGTGGTCCATCCCTGGTACATTGCCATATTAGTGGCCCTAAGTGCCTTCACTAAGTATCGCTTTGCGCTAATTTGGACTGCCTTGATTCCGCTAACCTACATTACGTATTCGTCCATGCCTTACCAGCAAAATTACTGGTTGGTTACTGCCGAGTATTTGGCGGTACTCGGCTGGTTTATTTATGAGGAGCGTTTTCGCTTTTGGCCGAATCATCACTCGGAAGAAACCCTGGCCCGGCAGAGAAGTATTTTGCCATAACGGCCTGCGCCTGTTTGTTTTGTGGCGTCCAGTCAATATTCTCGCCGGGTTTAATGGCATCATGGTAATCATACCACTTCCAAAAAAATGCACCAGCCACCCAGGGTTCGTGCCAGAACGTTCTGAAGAATGACTCGTAGGCATTTGCCTGCGCCTGTTCATTTGATTTCGCAGAACGATTAACCGGTTCCCAGGAATTCCAGGCTGCGGCATCCACATTTTGGTAGCCTATTTCAACAAATAAAATGGGCTTACTGTATTTGGCGGAGTATGATTTTAAAGCGGCTTTAACTGGTTTCCAGGCTTTATCTAACTGGGCAACTGTGGGCGTAGCATTCTTTGATAACGGAAAATATCCGCTTAAACCGATATAATCCAGGTCGGCCCAAAAAGGTACAGTTTGGTAATCATCCCAATTTGCGCAATAAGTAAGCTTCCCCGGATAGAACGTCCGTATCTCGGTAATCAGGCTTTTCCAGAATTGCGGCCGGCTTTCCACCGCGTTTCGGTATTCTGTGCCGATGCAAAAAGCCTCCGCCCCGGCGCTGTCTGCCAGGTGCGCAAACTTTAAAATATAGTTTCGGTAATCAGTTTCCCAGATTTTCCAATCGGCCTCAGTTTGCAGATCAAAATCGCCGATCCAGTTATCCCGCATCCATACCTGCGGTTTAACCATTACTTTCAAATTCCTTGATTTGGCCTGCTCAATAGTCGCCTTCACGCCCTCTGTGCTTTCGCCCCACCACTGTTTGTTATTATTGAACCGAACCTGCGGCTCGCCTTGTCTGCTAAAAGCATAGGGAATTACGGCCAGCCAGCCAATGTTGTGTTCTTCCATCTGAACGGCCCATGCATTGGTGGTTGCCTTAACCGGCGCTACAAAATTTACCCCGTTTATTTTAGCCCCGGCATTAATAGGCTCCGTGCTTTGGCATTGAGAAAACAGCAGGGCTGAAATCAGAATGAACTTAATTTTTCCAGTAAGCATACCTCGAAACTTTTGTTAAACGTAAGTTACGGTTATCCCAGGTATTTTGGCTTAGCAGCGTATTGGGGTATTGCTTCTCAAACTCGTATAAATTTTCTTTCATGCTATCAAGTTTCACCCTTACCAAAAAAGTACTATCGCTTTCGCGGATGAAAAAGGTAGCATCAAAAACTTCGGGTTTACCAACTTTATTACTAATCTGGCTGCCTAATACTTTAGCCCGAAATTGTGCCCCGTCTTTAAAACGGAGTGCCCGCAGCGTAAAACTTAACTGGTCTTCAAAAAGCATATCTGCCGGAAAGGTTTTCCCGCCCTTGCCTTCGCCATCAAAGTAAGAGTTGTATTCCATTTTGAAAGAATCTCCGGCCAACCGGAATTCCTTAAATGTATTCCCGCACCACTCCTGGGAGCTAAAGTTTGCTTTATTTACGGTGAAAGGCTCATTCCGCAGTAAAAAAACACTTTTTGAAAAATGGTAGGGATAATTATCTGTAGCAATACTGGCAAAGCTGTGGTGCTTCATAATTGAGTAGAGATCTTTCCGGGAATAATCATCCGTTTTAACGTTAAACTCCTGGTTAAACTGCTCTGCAACAGTTAGCAAAGTGTAGGTGAAGTTTCTTCCTTTTTTGTAGATGGTACGCGTGGCACTGTATTCGGCCACTTCGGCCAGGCCATCATCCCAATAAGAACTATCGGCCCAGGCCAGATTAAAGTTTTGCGCTAACTGGTCAGATTGTTCTGCGGAGTCGGACTTTTTACCGCCGGGACTGCAGGCGCTGATCAATTGCACACATAACAGCAGCGCCCAAAGGCTATTAACCTTCATAAAATTCCTCTAAGGCCCCAAAATAGCTATCGTTCCAGCCTTCTACTATATCTTCAAAATCATCATCGGGGATGTTGGTGTGCCTAAGCTCAACCGAAGTGCCCCGCTTATCGGGATGAAGGGTGATGGTTACAATAGATTCCTCCTTCTGATCTCCAAAATGCCATTCCTGAACAATTTTTTTATTCTCAACAAAGGCAATATTTTTTCCGGAAATGCTGTCGTCCCATAAAGAGAACTCAGAGCCTTCTTCTGTGCTCATCACCGCCTCAGAACCGGTCCACAAATGCAAGGTTAACGGATTGGTCAGCGCCGTATAAATTTCCTCCGGCGTAGCCGAAATGGTGTAATACTTTTTGAAGTCTTTCATTTGGAGGTATAAAAGTAGGTTAAGAATCAATTCTCAACAAAGCAAATAGCACGAATGTTCAGGATTTAGACGAAAACTATTACCCTCCTCAATGCTATGTTGCGGTAAATTTACTAAAACGGAATGGTTTAGGTTTGCTTTCGCTCTAAAAGCCTACTCGTTACGGACAACCAAATCCGCTTGTGGTTAACACGCCCGATCCTGTTAAATTTCCCGATTTGTAAACCGCCTTAAGGTCGGTTTTTGTACCGAATTTCTTCAGTACCACCAGTTTATAATAACTTTTCTGATCCTTTACAGTACCCTGGTTAAACATCAAAAGCGGCTGGCCTATGGATGCAGGAGCATCGGCCGTTAACTCCGGACTGAAATTTTTCCAGTTTATACCATCGGCACTGGTAGAGCCGCCCACTATCTGGTTAATATCCGCACAATTGCCAAGGGTAATGCCCCAGCTCTGAAGATCCTGTGCGGTTCCACTTCCGGCTTGTCCGCTGCCAGGCTTCAGGTTAACAACCGACCAAATCCAGGTGTAGGTATCATTTTTATTGCTGATGGTATTCTCAAGCTTGACTTCGTAGAGTGTTTTGCCTGCATCAGAAGTTGGGGAAGTTCCTACCCACATGATGCTGGTTTTATCCGCAAGGGGCTCCTTAGAACAGGCTGAAATCAGCGCAACAGCGATTAGCAGAAAGTAGAAAAGTGTCTTTTTAGCTCCGAAACTCATATTTGTGAATGCCTGTGAACAGATTCTGTACTGAACCCGCATAAGCATAAATCCAAACATCATACCGGGTGGCAGGCAAGACAAAGTTGCACCACCCAACGTTCACCAAAAGCGATGGCTGGCCGATATTTAGATTTCTGCGGGTTGACCAAATACCGATCAGATATTGAGCTGATTAAAAAGCAGAGGAATGCCTAATAATGAAAGCACTGCTCATACGAAGCGAAACGGGCAGTCTGTGCTAATGCCTTGTCTATGGAGGCAGACCCCTATTTGTATGGTTTAATATGACTTATCGCGTTTGAACGTTTCAACCATTCATAAATTTTAAAACGCTTGTACAAAAAACGCCGGCGGATTTTAAACCCGGCGGCGTTTTTTTATTATAAACCGCCAACTTATTTTGAGCTCAAATCGGGCTGATAAATCAACAGTTCAGACCAGCGTTTTTCTACCGCGTTGGCATAATCTTTTAAATAAGAATTCCAGGAATCAGCGCCATTTGCGTCATTGTACCTTTCTGGAAACGGCTTCCTATAACCATCGGCCAATTCTTTCAAACCGTTTTTTAACCTGCTAACGGTCACATATCCCGGGTCGCCGGAAGCGACAATGGAATAGACCGCTATGGATTCTTTACCCCCTTCCCACACTTTTTTGAGCTTTTTGATCAGTTCTTCTGTGGCAGCCACCTGACCCGGTCTGGCGGTCATATGCGTGATAACAATTTTGTCGGCGTAATCGGTCATTTCAACGGTACTCAAGTCGGCCTTAAACGCTAAATAATCACTGGCTCCCCTGCTGGTAGTAAGCGGGGAAACATTATTGTCCCAGTCTGCGGTGTGTTGATCACTAATATCGCCGCGTTTATCCATTGTCTCCCAACTGTTTGGACCTTCAGTTACCATAAATCCGCCGGCATCGGGCCCCGATTCTATGCTCCACACCCGCCACTTCCAGTCGCCCGTGTGAAACTTTTGGGCATGATTGGCGAGGGCTTTCCCAAACTCGCTTACTTTTTCTGGTTTGGGATAAACCCGAAAAGAATTCAGCACATTTTTTGTCTGGCTCATTCCCAATACAGGAACAAGTAGCAGAAAAATTAAAATTTTTTTCATGAGCGTTGGATTTTAATGTGAATAAATAAGTGCGGGTGCGGCAAGTTAGACCGTTAGTCTGCTATGGCGAAGAGATAATAAGATACCTAAAATAAATCTCCAATCAAACACCTATAAATAAGCGATTTAAGGTGGGCTTCGTAAAGTTTACGGATCCTTATTCTAATGGCGATATTGAGGAAAACGTTAGATCATCGGTTAAATCTTTCCAGAAAAATCGACAACTATAGAAATAAAGGTCGAACTGTTAAGTGAACTTAGTGCCCCTCGTAAATCTATCACATATACACCATTATGGCCATAAAAAAACCGGAGTCAGAACTAAGATTAGAACTAACTCCGGCTTGGTACCGCTCAGCAGGAATACTTTCAACATTTAGAAAGCTTTTTAAGGCTTATAGAGCCAATAATTCAGGATTTAAAGGTCAAAGGTTTTATAAGATAGCCGGTTTTTTGGGGGCAATTTGATCCTCATTGGGGTCCGGCCAGATGCCTTTGACCTAAAGCTTTGAACCAAAAATTTGTTAGTTAGCTGGATTGTAGTATCGTTTTTCAATTGTCCTGTCATTTACACTTAACCAATTACAAATAAGTATTTTAAAAACTAAATTTTGTTACCTTTTTAGATATATTTGTAACAATTGTCGTCAATTCACAAACATATAGCCAACAAAATCGATCAGCAGGAAAGCGGTTGCTTGTTATTTCCTGGTGATTTTCGTGGTTTGGGTTCCGAAGACGCGATCAAGATGAGTTTAAGCAGGCATGTAGCAAGCGGTAAATTGGAGCGATTGGGGCATGGTGTTTATATAAAAAACAAAAAGAAAGGCAGCACAACCTGGCCTTCTCTGGAAAAGATTGCGGTAGCTATCTCAAAAAAGGAACGTATTCGTATAAAACCTGCGGGCGCATTTGCACTGCATAAACTTGGCCTGACGACCAACGAGCCGGATAGTATTATTTATATCACTGATGGGGAGCCCCGAAATATTTTAATCGGCGAAAAAAGACTCGTGTTTCGATCGACAACACCCAAAAAACTCAGTCTTTCAACAGGCATCAGTGGATTGCTTGTACAGGCGCTGGAAGAATTGGGTAAAGATTCCATCAATGAAACGTTGAAAAGTCGGATTCTTAAAAACCTAGCTATGGAAAAGGAAGAAATATTGATGTCAGATCTGCGGCTTGCACCGGCCTGGATATATGACCTTCTGTATAAATTAAACAAACAAATAATACGATAACGACATGAACAAATCGAAAAACAATCAAGATTTACGATGGAAACAGCTTTGCTTGTCTGCAAAACAGCTGCCGAATGAGCACCAAGAGTTATTACCGGGGGTAAAGTGGGGAGATTGCAGTCAACTCTATACACCAGCATTTTGGAAAATCCAATATCTATCCCATACACAAATCGATAACACCAAAAATATCTACAAATTGGGGTCGAGTATTCTAGAAGAAATAGTCGTATGTCTTTTAGGCGGTTTCGGCATGCCTTCAGATATAGGAATTGCTGCATTTGATCGTTTAAAAAGAGAAAATCTTATCAGGCATCAAGTGTCGTTTAAAGAAATTCACGATGCGCTCTGTACCCCGTACATGTTGGAGGATGGAAGAACGGTGACCTACCGTTTCCACAATCAGAAAAGCAAGTATATTCATGCCTTTTTAAACCGGAGCGATCTTCATAAGATACCTATCCATAATGACATTCAATTCCGCGATTGGCTATTAACCGTAAACGGTATTGGCCTTAAGACGGCTTCTTGGATTACGAGGAACTGGCTTAACAGTAATAATGTCGCTATTTTAGATATTCATATTCTCAGGGCAGGTGTCTTAGCAGGATTCTATAAGGAAAATACCGATAATTTGACCAAACATTATTTTTCTTTAGAACGACAATACCTAGCCTTTTGCGATGCCTTAGAAGTTACCTCAGCGATTATGGACGCGATTATATGGGATTTTATGAAAAAAACTAATAGATTAGCACTCAGTGCATTAAAGCACGCCAGCTAAACAACCTTTTTCATGTCAGGAAGTGGACCATCATATGATACAACAACGACCGGCGTCGATCAAAACGCCCCAAACTGCAGCATGCTTAACGGCCGGGGAACGATCATGTCGCCATCTCCATCTGCATTGCCATTATTAAGTATTAATGAAATGCTGGACATTCGCCTAAGAAACGTAACAGGCCCGCTTCAAGCTTTCACCAGTAGCGGGCAGTTGGTTGGCGGAGTCTTTTTACCTGCAAATCTTTCTGCGGCTTTTATCGCATGTATAAATGATAATTTCGAGTATCAAGGTAAAATCATTTCACTAACTGGGGGGCTATGTGAATTATTGATCACCCTAAAATGATAGTAGTTGGCGGAACCTATGATGAGTACTGTTTCGAGCCGCGCTGGGAAAAGAAGTTTGGCTCAGGTTTAAGAGCCTGCTGGGTGCTTGGCCGTCTTAACCCTGAACAGGAGATTAGCTATTTTACGTTTGGCGATGAGCCTACAGCCCAGTTTTTAAAGCAGGTAGCCGACGAAATCAAGTTGAAATATGTCGTATCTCCGATAGCACATGCTGTTCAGTTCAAGTATGGTTACCCATTGGCAGACCCTGTTGTCATTCCCCGTTCGGATACTCTTAAGAGCCATGAAAACAATATCGAGGTTAACGGGGACAATATTCTGTTTTACGGCATGATCGAAGGTAATGCGACAGTTTCTGGTAACAAAGTTATTTATGATCCGCAATCGCCCTCTAATCCTTTGCCATTCTCGGCTACAGGCTCTACTGCCAAACATTTGGCGGTGGTGATCAATATTGCCGAGGCAAACAAAATAGTCGGATTAACTGAAACCGACCTTGAAAAAATCGAAGACTTCTTTTTCAATCAGGAAGGGGCCGAGGTAATGATCATTAAAATGGGCGCCAAAGGTGCCCTTGTTAAAACAAAAGACAGAAAAGAAGAAATTATTCCTGTTTATGAAACCAAGTCAGTTTGGCCAATCGGCTCGGGGGACGTGTTTGCTGCGTCGTTTGCTTATCATTGGGTAGAATTGGAGGACCCGCTCCAAGCTGCAAAAAATGCCTCTTGGGACACGGCGGTTTATTGCAACAGTCGGAACTTTAATTTTGTACCCTTCGAAAGCGACCCCGACATTACGCCCTTTAAAATTCTTCATTATCCCAAAGAGCAAGTTTATCTCGCGGGTCCATTTTTTACATTTTCAGAACGGTGGCTGATCGATCAAATATTTCATTCTCTAAAATCCATGAGTCTGAATGTATTTTCACCCTGGCACCATGTCGGTTTGGGCGACGCCTCGACAGTTGTCCCGTTAGATATTAAAGGCTTGAACGAATCGAAATTAGTCTTTGCCGTATTAGACGGCTTGGATTCAGGAACTCTTTTTGAAATAGGCTTTGCTATTGCAAAGGGATGCACCGTTATTGGTTATGTAGAGAATGAAACGTCGGAGAGCATCAAGATGCTTGAAGGCACTAATTGCATCATCGAAAAGGATTTAACTACAGCTATTTATAAATGTTTATGGGCACTGGCAAAACATGAGTAAGGCGATTCTTTTATCTGGAGGTATGGACTCTATTTCCCTCGCGTATTGGAAGCGGCCGGAAATCGCCCTGACCATCGATTATGGGCAGGCGGCTGCGGATACTGAAGTCAAGACAAGTGCGATCATCGCCAAAGAGCTGCGCATGGCGCATCATATAATTACCGTAGACTGTAGCAGTTTAGGCAGCGGTGACATGATAAATGATAAAGCCATAGAGGGGTCGCCATCTTCAGAATGGTGGCCGTACCGTAACCAGTTATTAATAACACTGGCTTGTATGAAGTGCATTAGTTTAAGCGTTAAAGAATTAATGGTAGGCTCGGTGAGTTCGGATGGATTTCATAAAGACGGCACCCCCAATTTTTTCCAACTTATCAATGACTTAATGGAATATCAGGAAGGAAACATCAAAATATCCTGTCCCTGCGTTGGCTTGTCGACCGTAGAACTGATAGAAATATCAGCGATCCCAAAATCCTTACTATATTGGGCGCATTCGTGCCATACTTCAAATGCCCCCTGTGGAAACTGTCGCGGATGTAATAAATATGGGCAGACGCTTACCCAGGTATACAGCGCACAATGACAAACCCGGAGGTGAAAGCAAAAGAGAATGGGGTGCCGCAATTTGAGTATCAGATACTTCAAAGCATAAAACTTTCCAGAACTATAACGCCGCTGCCTGTTAGGTTTGACAAAGTTAGCGAAAAGAGAAAATCAGTAAGAACTTTTAAGCCAATAACTTTACAAGAAGTTAGCGACGTTTTATGGTACGCCGCAAAGGTAAGAATGACCTTCCAACAGGAGAACGGGTATATTTTAACTCATCGCGGTACGGCATCAGCCGGGGCCAGACATCCAATTGATATTATTATCAGCAATCCTAAATCCCTTGCTTTGGGCTTTTTCTATTATTATAATCCTTTTGAACATTCGTTAAACCAGTTAGCTAATTCATACGGCGACGTGCCTGCTTTCTTCAGTCATATTACTGAAATTGTTGACACGACCAATGCAACGCTAATATGGTTTGTCGCACACGCCAACCGCACAACCGCAAAATATGAGCACGCCGAATCTTTGATTTGGAGGGATGCGGGGGCGTTGATCAACAATATTCAAATGGTTTGCACTGCCATAGGCATAAACAGTTGTCCAATAGGAAGTTTAGGTGAACCCTACATATCAAATTTTTTCAATAATCAGCCTGGAGTATTCGGTGCCGGTGGATTGTTAATAGGCTGAAATGCTTTTTCAAAATTTGAAAAAGCCTCAGTTAGATTGTTTAACGTCTTATTTATGTCTTTCTCTTGTAGTTCTTCGTTGACTAAATCTAGATATAATTGATCAATCAAGATTTTATTGATGACGGTGAAAGAAGGGAAAGAACTATTAGTCGTATAAGCCCTGATTTCTACGGTCAGCTTCCCGATTTTTTTCATGACACCCGCAGCTTGTATCCTGATCCGATTCAGTTTGGATTCATTTCGTTTGTTTTTTACTATTTCTTTGGCGGCATCAATTAACTTCAACATTAATTTTTTAATATCCTCAAATTGTATTAACCCTTTCTTAAGATTAAGATTGTGCTGATCCTCAACCTTTTTGATCTCTTGTTCAGTCTCAATAAGAATTGCCTCACACGCATAAATAAATCCTTGCATATTTCTGGTGTTGACTGAAAATAGTCTGATCGGAAAATTGTTGTTTTGAGCC
>JBGTBV010000033.1:0-1847 GCA_041749185.1 Daejeonella sp.
GGCTCAATCCACATACACCATAAAGGATTCAAAAAGTAATCATATGAAGTTGTCGGGCACATCGTCATTACACGACTGGGATATGAATGCCCAGGGATTCTCTGGGGAAGCAAAATTTATATTTAAGAACGGTGACAACGAACAACTTATTGATCTGAGCATCCTGACCTTTTCATTGCCTGTACTAAATCTAAAAAGTGATAAAAAGGCTCTGGATAAGAACGCCTACGATGCACTTAAGACAATGGAGTTTAAAAATATACTCTATAAACTTACATCAGCAAAGGTGTTGCCAGAGAGTGACGGAAAATTTCTTGTAAAGACAAATGGTGACCTCACTATCGCCGGCGTTACCAAAGAAGTAGCGATGGATGTTTTTTGTATCGTAAACAAAGATGCAAGTATCAGCTGCTCCGGTTCCGATAAACTTAATATGAGCGATTATAAGGTCAAACCACCATCCTTCATGTTTGGCGCGATGAAGACAGGCGATGCTGTTACGCTGGATTTTGTAATGGTATACACAAAATAATGCCTTTCAATAACTAGATATCAACCCCACGATAATGAAACTACTTATACTCTTTTTGTTTTCCACCACATTTCTATACGCACAGCAACCCTCATTGCAATTTTTCAGGCCGAATGATCAGCGTGGCCTGAATATATTCGAAACATCAAAAACAGATACAATTCCTTTCGACAGGATCAGAGTTCGTATCGGTGGGGATTTTGCTATGCAGTTTCAGGGACTGGACCAAAGCAATAATGAAAACAATCTGGTTGAGCTGGGTACCGATTTTAACCTTCCTTCCGCAAACCTGAACCTTGATGTTCAACTGCTGGATGGCGTCCGGATGCATTTGAGGACATATCTTTCGTCGCGGCATCACAATGAGTCTTGGATAAAAGGTGGACATCTGCAGATAGACCGGCTTGATTTTATACGACCAGGTTTTCTGGAAAATGTAATGAATTACACAACTATTAAAATAGGTTTGGATGAGTTTAACTACGGGGACACACACTTCAGAAGATCTGATAACGCCCGTGCGATTTTTAATCCGTTTGTTGGTAATTATATTATGGACTCTTTCTCGACAGAAGCATTTGGTGAGATCACAGTTCAGCATAGCGGACTGTTAGCAGTGGTCGGAATTACAAACGGAAAACTTAATCAAAACGTAGTAGTAAATGATAACAGCGATAACAAACCCTCTTTTTTTGGTAAACTCGGATTTGACAGGCAAATTAGTACAGATCTTCGAGCTAGAATCACCGGGTCATGGTATATAAATAAAGGAACCACAACCGGCACGTGGCTTTACGGTGGGGATAGAGCAGGTGCAAGATACTTTAGCGTATTGCATACTGTTCCTGATATCGACGGCAATACTGAAGGTGGGGACTTTGACGGCCGTTACAATGCACGTTTTACAAAATTGACTGCGCTGCAATTGAATCCCTTTGTAAAATTCAAGGGTCTGGAGTTCTTTGGGGTTTATGAACTGGCAAACGGGAGCAATGAATTTACGAACCCTCAGGTTGACAAGGAAGGTTCCTTTTCGCAACTCGCTGCGGAATTGCTTTATCGATTTGGAAGCGGGGAACGTTTTTATCTGGGCGGAAGGTACAATACTGTGACGGGTAAGACGCGGGAAAGCTCCACTGAAGACCTGGAGATCAACCGGATAAATGTGGGTGGTGGTTGGTTTATTTCGAAGAATATTTTAGCAAAAGCTGAATATGTTAATCAGGAATACACCGGTAATGCATGGGCAGGTCGGTTTGCAGGCGCAGGGTTCAGTGGGTTTAACTTCGAGGCGGTGATAAGTTTCTAATTGTGA
>JBGTBV010000034.1:0-4638 GCA_041749185.1 Daejeonella sp.
CCCATCACCCCTTCCGGGTAACCGGGAAAATTATCCACATCAGTGGTTTCGGTAAGCTGCCCTCCGGGTACAATGCCGGTGTACATAACCGGCTTCAAATCGGCACGGGCGGCATAAATGGCCGCGGTATAACCCGCCGGACCGGACCCGATGATTAAACATTGAACGTGTTCTGTTTGCTGTGACATTCAGTTTTTTTTACAGGTCAAATTTAACGTTTTAAGCCTCAGGTAGCAATAGCATTCTGTCATCCTAATAATAGTTTTCACTATCAGGCCGGGTAGAATATGCGGTTGCTAAGCGTGAGGGACAGCAGCGGAAATCCTTTTGCGAGGAACGAGCAAAAGATTGGAGCGAATGGCCCGACCCGCAGGGGCACGCCAAAAAAACAGGTTCAACCTATCCAATCCGGGAAATAAAATACCTCGGTTGATCAGTTGACGGTCTCTCAACTGGGAAGTGCAGGGGTTTGAAGCGCTTGAATAAATGAGCAATTAGCTAAGCTGGAATTTGACTGCTTTCACTCCAAAACGATTCAGAAAATCAACTCCTTCATCGGTGCTAAGCCCCTTGTACTCTGCGTATGAATTCAGGAAGAAGACTTCTTTTATACCCGTGGAAAAAATGGTGCGGGCACAGGCAATGCAGGGCGATAAGGTAAGGTACAACGTAGCACCTTCCAGGCTCGAACCGTTTTTTACGGCATATAAAATCGCGTTTTCTTCGGCATGTAGAGCTAAAGAGCAGCTATTTTTAGAATCACGCGGGCAACCAGTTTCGGGCCATTCTTCATCGCAATTATGCGTACCCGCCGGAGGGCCGTTATAGCCGATAGAGATGATGCGGGTATCTTTGGCCAGCACGGCACCAACCTGGGCTTTTACGCAGTGTGAGCGCAAAGCCAGGTCGGTGGCCAGTTTCATAAAAATATGGTGAAAGCTTGGTTTTTGGATCATTAATGCGCCGCTTCGGCTTCAATTTTATTTACATCAATGCCCTGCTTGCCCAAAACGCTGCTTACTTTCCAGGCAAAGTAGGCCAGGTAGGCGAAACAGATTACCGGAACAACGTACGAGAGGTGAATATTAGTATTATCGGCTAAAATTCCCTGTACCGGCGGAATAATAGCCCCTCCCAAAATCATCATAATTAAAAACGATGAACCCTGACTGGTGTATTTTCCCAAACCGGTGATAGATAATGAGAAGATACATGGCCACATGATAGAACAACATAAACCGCCACTTAAAAATGCAAATATGGCCACCTGCCCGGTGGTAAGTAAACCAATCAACATCGCGGTAACGCCTAAAACAGCAAATGTTGCCAGGGTTTTAGCCGGTTTTTCCTGACTGTAAAAAAAGCCCACAACCAGAATGGCTACACATATTGAATAGAGAAAGAACTGATCTACAACGGTTCCGTTCAAATAATTGAAAAATAAGATAATGCCGAAAGCGACAAATGGAACAACAACTGTTAAAATGCGCTTAGTGTTTTTTTGAAGGTTGAAGGCACTAATGGCGCCGGTCCAGCGCCCAATCATTAAGCTGCCCCAATACAGGGAGATGAACGGAGCGATCACGGATTCATTATAGCCGCCGAAAGCGGGCAGCTTTAACAAAGCCCCCATGTTGCTTTGAATACTTACTTCAACCCCAACGTAGGTAAAGATGGCCAGCATCCCCAATATCAACTGTGGATATTGCATGGCACCCCATCCGCTTCCGTCTTTAGCCGCAGAGGTAAGGGATAACAACAAGGTAAGCACGATAATAGCTAATGATGCATAGACAAAAAATGAGGTACTTAACCCGGTTATTGCCGTTAAAGGACCTGCGGCCAGGATCAGCAAAAAGGCAACAAAAATGATGAGCAATGGAATGTTGGTCTTCGGACTGGATTCAATTTTTTCATCGCTGGTTACTTTAGGAAGATTAGAAATGTAAAAAAATATCGCTACAGCGATAAACAAACCGGCTAAAATATAATAGAGCGTATTGATAGAAGAAATGTCGACCTCTTTGGCTACGGCGCTGCTGGCCGTTCCGAATAAAATAATACTTACAACTATTGGCCCTAAAAGCGTTCCGAAATTGTTAACGCCACCGGCCAGGTTTAAACGGTTGGCACCCGTTTGGGGCGTTCCAAGAGCAACCGCAAACGGGTTGGCAGCGGTTTGCTGAAGCGAAAAACCAATCGCCACGAAGAAAAACGCAGTTAAGATGAATGAAAAAGAACCTGAATTAATTGCCGGAACCATGAGCAAAGCCCCTGCCGCCGAAATAATAAGACCGAAAACAATTCCGTTTTTATAGCCCAGCTTGTTGAGAATATCAATTTTAGTGAGTTTTGATGCGTAAAACAGAATTAACGAACCGATAAAATATCCCCCATAAAATGTAAAATCAATCAGTTGCGACTCGAACTGGGTTAAATTAAAATGCGTTTTACAAAATGGAATAAAGATGCCGTTGCTTGCAGCCACAAAGCCCCAGAAAAAAAACACCGTAATGAGTGTGTAAAGGGCTGATCCATAATTTTTTTGGTCGTTTTGATCCATCTCAATAAGTTTACGATTAATGTTTCTCTAACATAAACCAAAATTTCGAAAAACTAAATTTAATTTTCCTGCCTGGCACAGGTTAAAAATTGAACTTATGGCTTTAGTTTGCATATTCGTAAGTTGAATAGAAAAGACAACGCATGCTCGAATCAATAATATCAGGAATTGGGTTAGGAGTGGTACTCTCCTTTTTAACCGGTCCGGTGTTTTTCGCACTCATCAAAACCAGCATTGAAAAAGGGTTTTACGCGGGTATGTCATTAGCTGGAGGCGTATTGATGAGCGATATTTTTTATGTCGGGATTACCGTTTACGGCTCTTCATTTCTGGCGCTCGAGAATCAATACCGACTGCCGATCGGTATTATGGGTAGCATAGTCCTGCTTTCTATAGGCGTTTATTACCTGGTAAAAAAGGTGAAGATCAATTATGAAAACTGCAGCTCAAAGAAGCATAACACCGGTTACTTCTTAAAGGGGTTTTTCATGTGCATTTTTAATCCGGCTATATTACTTTATTGGGTGAGCGTTACCAGCGGTGTAATTTCTGTTTCGGGAAAGATTGAAGCCGCAGAAATTATTCCTTTTTATGGAGCGATCTTAATCACGCAGTTTAGCATGGACGTGCTGAAAGCCTATTATTCCAACAAGCTGAGGTATCGGATCAAAGAGAAAACCATTATCCATCTTAACCAGATTGCCGGCGTGCTGATTATCGTTTTCGCCTTACGGCTGATTTATAACCTGGCTACTGGGCATTCGCTAATTTAGAGCTATCAATTGTTATTTTCCACCGCCGCCTGCGGAAGACAGTATGGATGAATCGCAGTGTCTTGATGAACGGTGGTTGGGGCAACCGATCAAATAAACCACTTCCGCAAATAGCACGGTCCTCCGCTGGCTCATTTGCTTAAAGCATCACGGTTCGACTTCGCTCACCATGACCGCTAATCAAGGGTCAGCCTGAGCGAAGGCGAATTGAACCTAACCACTACCGCAAAAACTCCAAACTCAAGTCTGATCACCAGGAGCCAACATCCCAAATTTAATACGCCCGCTGGTTCTTGCCTTCTACCCAATTCATAAAAGCCCGGTTAACTACTTTGTTGCCACCCTTGGTGGGATAATTCCCCGAGAAATACCAGTCGCCCAAATGGTCGGGGCAAGCTTTATGGAGGTTATCCAAAGTTTGATAGATTACGTCAACCCTGGCTTCCACATCTTTCGGGGTAATAATTTGAGCGATTTTATCTGATAATTGCTGATCCGTAAAGGGCTCATAAATTGCTTGTACGTAATTATCGGTTTCGGCTTTATCCAGATATTGAGTGGATACACATTTTTGATAGGTTGCTTTTATAAAATGCTCCAAACCGTTTTCGTGGAGCAAGGCGATGGCCGCTTCAAACGCTACAAATTCGCCTAACCTTGACATGTCTATTCCGTAACAATCCGGATAACGGATTTGTGGAGCAGAGGAAACAACGATAATGCGTTTGGGCCCAAGGCGATCTAAAATTTTCAGAATACTTTGCTTTAACGTGGTGCCGCGAACGATAGAATCGTCTAACACAATCAACGTATCGGTACCGCGTTTTACAACACCATAAGTAGTGTCGTACACGTGGGCAACCATATCCTGCCGGTCTGAATCCTGAGTGATAAACGTGCGGAGTTTTACATCCTTAATGGCAATTTTCTCAAACCGGGGCGCCATGTTCAACACTTTCTCCAGCTCCTGATCAGAAATTTTCTCACTACGTTTTAGAAGCGTTTCTTTCTGATAGGTTTTAACGTATTTATTTATCCCTTCTACAACGCCGTAAAAGGCAACTTCTGCCGTGTTAGGCACATAAGAAAATACGGTGTTTTCCAGATCATGGTCAACGGCATCAAGCAGTTGCCTGCACAGCAAGCGTCCTAACTGCTTGCGCTCCCGGTAAATGGAGGCGTCGCTTCCGCGAGAGAAATAAATGCGTTCAAACGAACACGACTTTTGTTCAACCGGTTCATGAAATTGCTCTTCAGATATTTTTCCGTTCTTTTTAACAATCAGCGCATGACCGGGTTTTA
>JBGTBV010000035.1:0-2735 GCA_041749185.1 Daejeonella sp.
ACCGATGAACAATCCGAAAAATTACCAGTCGCTGAAGCTTCTTCTATATTTAAATCAAATAAGGAGATTGTCGATATACCACTGGAGGAACTTCCCCGTGTTTTTCCGACGCCTATCCATTACCTGGATCTGAACGAATCCTTTCAACTGAACACCAATACGATTATTACCGGCGACAAAGAGTTTGAAACACAGGGCCGTTACCTTGTTAAGGAACTTGAAAAAGTCCTGGGAAAGCAATTAAAGATTCAACGGGAATCGAATGGTATACCGTCCATTATTTTACGAAAGAAAACAATGGGACCCGAAGCATATACTTTAAGGTTGGACAGTCAAAAAATACTTATTGAGGCAAATGATAAAAGAGGTATTTTTTATGGGATCCAATCTTTAAAAACGCTGATACCTCCTGAAGCCTGGAATTCACCTCACCAAACTATTTCGTTAAGGGGAGTGGAAGTAACCGATGCACCGCGTTTTCCATTCCGGGCTTTTATGCTGGACGTCGCCAGGAATTTTCATTCAAAAGAAGAAGTATTAAAAGTCCTTGAATTGATGGCACTTTATAAACTAAATGTATTCCACTTCCATCTGAATGATGATGAAGGTTGGCGTCTTGAAATTCCCGGGCTTCCCGAATTGACTGAGGTGGGTGCGAAACGCGGATTTCCGTTCGATCAAAATCAACAACTGCATCCTTCATATAAGTCAGGTATTTCATCGGAGTCATCCGGTTCCGGATTTTACTCAAAAGAAGATTATATTGAAATTGTTAAGTACGCAGCTGAGCGCCAGATACGCGTAATTCCGGAAATTGAATCTCCGGGGCATGCAAGAGCTGCGATTAAAGCAATGGAAGCCAGGTATACCAAGTTTGTTCTAAACGGTTTTGAAAAAGACGCTGGTCGGTATCTCCTTCACGACAAAGATGATCAATCAACATACCTTAGCAATCAATACTTCAAAGACAATGTAATGAACGTGGCTTTACCATCGACATATGTATTTATAGAAAAGGTCATTGATGAAATAATTGATATGCACAAAGCCGCAGGAGCTCCGTTGACGGCGATTCATATGGCCGGAGATGAGGTGCCATTCGGGTCGTGGGAAAAGTCACCAAAGGTAAAATCCTTTTTACAAAGCCACCCTGCCATACATTCAACGAAAGACATATGGGGTTATTATTTTGAACAGATCAAGTCACTTCTCCGGAAAAAAGGTTTATCCATTTACGGTTGGCAAGAGCTTGTTGTAGGAACACAGACCGAAGGAGACGGGAATCATGTGATCAATTCAACGTTTGTAAGTGACGACCTTCAAATAGACGCCTGGTGGAATATGAATGGCAATGAAGATATCCCATATAAACTGGCAAATGCAGGTTACAAAACGGTAATGACCTGCTTCGATCAACTCTACTTTAATCTTGCCTATCAAAAAACTTTCAATGAACCCGGTGACGCATGGGTAGGCTACCTGGATATTGACAGAATATTTTCATTAATTCCATTTGACTATTACCGTAACTTCAAAACCGACGTGAAGGGGAATCCTCATCCCGAGAATTTTTTTGATGGCAAGGAAGTATTAACGGAAAAAGGAAAAGCAAATATCGTTGGAATACAAGGTGCGTTATGGGGTGAAAATCTTGTCACAGCAGAATTGATGGAATACATGATGTTTCCCCGTCTTCTAGCGCTTGCTGAAAGAGCTTGGGCTCCTGATCCTTTGTGGGCAAAGGAACAAAATAGTGCAACGTCCGAAAAGTTGTTTAACGAGTCGTGGTCCGTGTTTGTGAATACTTTAGGGAAAAGAGAGTTACCACGATTAGACTATTACAATGGTGGTGTGAACTACAGGATACCGACGCCGGGTGCTATAGTTTCCGAGGGCAGGGTACTTGTTAACCTTCAGCTTCCCGGATTTGCAATCCGATACACAACGGATGGCACGGAACCTGGCTCTGAGAGTGCATTGTACGAATCACCGATTGCTGATACAAAGCTCATTAAACTAAAAGCCTTCGATCGGCGTGGAAGAAGCAGTAATTCGATTTCAATTCAAAACTACTAACAATCAGAAAAAGCAATATGAAAAGCGATTTATCACTCTATCATGAAACGGTAACAAAAATTTTTCCGAAGCTATCCAAAGAAGATGCCTGGGAAAAATATAAACTGTCCGAAGAGCAAGTGGAATTCTTTAAAGAGAATGGCTATCTGGCCAATGTTAAGTTGCTTGACGAGGCACAGGTTGATCAACTCGTTAAAGAAGTTGACGAAATCATGGATCCCAATCATCCGCTACACTATTTGTTTCATGAGTTTCATTCAAACGAATCAAAAGATCCTAACGCGGTATTGTTCCACTCACTTGGGCACTGGCGTATCTCCGGAGGCTTTCATGATGCGTTATGGAACCCTGCATTTGTAGTGGCAGCAAGTCAACTGTTAGGGAACCGTGCCGTACGCTTCTGGCATGACCAACTATTTTGCAAACCTGCTGATCATGGTGGCGTTGTCGCATGGCACCAGGATTACAGTTACTGGACGCGCTCTGTACCGATGCAACATCTTACGTGCTGGGTAGGTCTTGATGATTCAAGCCGTGAAAACGGGTGCTTGTGTTATATACCAAAAAGTCATCAGTGGGGTTTACTTGACAAGCCTGACCTTGCAGGTGATATGGACGGACTTGAGAAATTTCTTACTGAGGAACAAAAGAGCGAATTC
>JBGTBV010000036.1:0-2433 GCA_041749185.1 Daejeonella sp.
GCAGGATGAAGAAGAGCTGGAAGAAGGATCAGATGAGAAATTTAAAAAAGCAAGGGAATTTCTGAGCACCGATGAAGGCGTTTATGAAGTGGGGCATACCGGAAACGGATTCTGTTTCGACAACGAACTGAACCGGCACAAAGTGTATCTGAACGCTTTTTCCATCAGCAGCACGCTGGTAAGCAATGCCGAGTATCTGGAATTTATAAATGAGGGAGGCTATAGCAACTTTCGCTTTTGGCACGCCGATGCATGGGAATGGGTAAACACCAGCAAAATAATTTCGCCGATGTACTGGCATCAGATTGATGGCGAATGGTTCAACTACACTTCCGAAGGGTTAAAGCCGCTACAGCCGGATGAATTGCTCTGCCACGTATCCTACTATGAAGCTGCCGCATTTGCATCCTGGAAAGGAATGCGCTTGCCTACTGAGTGTGAGTGGGAAGTATCTGCAAACCGCTTTGACTGGGGGCAGCGGTGGGAATGGACTGAAAGCGCCTATCTGCCCTACCCCGGCTTTACCAAAGCTCCGGGAGCAATTGGCGAATACAACGGAAAATTTATGGTCAACCAAATGGTTTTGAGAGGCGCTTCAGAAGTTACTTCGCCGGGGCACAGCCGCCTTACCTACCGTAATTTCTTTCCGGCACAGCTTAGCTGGCAGTTTACGGGAATCAGATTAGCAAAATAAAATTTAACAGATGAGCCTACATCCTGCCACAACATTACAAGAATCTAAAACTCAGTTAAAATCTACCGGCTTTTTGCACGATGTGTTAAACGGTTTAGGCAGCAAGCCCAAATATCTTGAGTCTAAGTATTTTTACGACGCTGCAGGCGATAAGATTTTCCAGCAGATAATGCATGCTCCCGAATATTATCCAACCAATTGCGAGCTTGAAATTCTGTCTGAACAGACCGATGAAATTATTAAGCTGTTCGATATTGAGCAGGCCGGGTTTGACCTGGTTGAACTTGGTGCCGGCGATGCGCTAAAATCATCTTATCTGTTGAAAAGCCTCACAGATAAACAGGCGAATTTCACGTATTACCCTATTGATATATCGGCAAACGTAATCAGCGGATTAAATGAGCGGCTTCCAATTCGCTTTCCCGGCCTCAGCGTAGAGGGTTTAAACGGAGAATATTTTGAGATGCTCCAGAAAGCCAATGTCCTCTCCCGCCGCCGAAAAGTAGTTTTGTTTTTAGGTTCTAACATTGGCAATATGCTGCCGCAGGAAGCCCGGAATTTTTGCAAGAAACTTCGGGAAAGCCTATCAGCGGGAGACTTGCTGCTTATCGGGTTTGACCTGAAGAAAGATCCGCAAACCATTTTGAACGCTTACAATGATAAAAACGGCTTTACGCGGGATTTCAACTTAAACCTGCTTACGCGGATAAATAAGGAATTGGGTGGCGAATTTAACATCGGCAACTTCAAACATTATGCTAATTACGATCCCGGAAGCGGCTCCTGCAAAAGTTATCTGGTAAGCACCTGCCCTCAAACGGTGCGGATCGCTTCGGGAGATGCTGATTTTGAGTTTACCGAAAATGAATGCATCTATATGGAAATTTCTCAGAAGTACGGGCTGGAGGAAATTACCCTCCTGGCCGCGGCGACTGGCTTTGTACCTTCCGATTACTTTTACGATTCAAAAAAGTGGTTTGTAGATGCCGTGTGGCGGATCGAATAAAAATTTATAAATAATTGGCCAGCCCGGCAAGGAAAGCCGACACTCGCCTCCAACCTGCATCAAACCCCGGCTAAACATTTCCCCAGCCACTGCAAAGTACATCCGCAAGGTGGATGGTTTTTATCGGCAGATCATGTTTATCAATGTATCCCTGCAAATTAATTAAACAGGAGGCATCGGTTGAGATAATATATTCGGCCCGCATTTCCAGGGCGTTATCAATTTTTTGCTGGGCCATTGCACTTGAAATGCCGTCAAATTTAACCGCGAAGGTACCGCCAAAGCCGCAGCAGGTTTCGGTATCACGCATTTCAACCAGATCCAGGCCGTGCACCTTGCTTAACAAAGCCCGTGGTTCTGCCTTAATATTGCATTCCCGCAAACCGGCGCATGAGTCGTGGTAAACGGCACGGCCTTCCAGCTCTGCGCCGAAATAGTCTTTCTTTAGTACGTTCACCAGAAAATCAGAAAGTTCGTGGATATTGCTTTGAATTGAGCGGCATTTGTTATGCAAGGCAGTATTGGTAAATAAATCATTGTAGTAATTTTTTACCATCCCTGTGCAGGAAGCCGAAGGGGAAACGATGTGACTATTTTCTGAGAAATCATCAAGAAATTTACTGCCCACGGTTTTGGCCTCGTCCCAAAAACCGGCATTAAAAGCAGGTTGCCCGCAGCAGGTTTGCCGCGGGTTATATTTTACTTTACAGCCAGCTTTTTCGAGAAGTTTAAG
>JBGTBV010000037.1:0-33944 GCA_041749185.1 Daejeonella sp.
ATTCAAAAAATTAACTGCGGGGATCTACATTTTGCAGGTTAGTCATCTTGGTTTTTTGGCTTATGAGAAGAAGTTAGAAGTAACCACCGAACCGCAATTCCTGGAAATACGTTTGCTACGCTCTTCCGGCGAGTTAGCCGAGGTTCAAGTGGTTTCTGCATCCAGGCGACCGGCCTCTGCCTTGCAGCTTCCGTATTTGTTAAGTGTTCTAGACCTGCCCTCGCAATCGGCCAATATGCCGCGGTCTACGCCCGAAGCATTGAACACGGTGCCGGGTGTTTTCGTTCAAAAAACGAATCATGGGGGTGGCTCGCCATTTATCAGAGGCTTAACCGGAAACCAAACACTTATGTTGATTGATGGAATACGTTTAAACAATTCTACTTTTCGCTACGGCCCCAATCAATATTTAAATACCATAGATCCCTTCACGGTTCAAAAAATAGAGGTGCTGCCGGGCACGGGCTCTGTTCAATATGGCTCTGACGCTCTCGGCGGAATTATACAAATATTTAGCAAGGAGCCTGCATTTACGCCACAAAAATTAGTTCGCGGCAGCGCAACCGCCCGCTATTGGAATAGTAATATGGAAAAAACCGCCAGCGCTGAGTTGGATGTGACTTCGGCTAAAACGGCATTTTCCGGAATTTTTAGTTTTAAAGACTTTGGAGATCTGGTTGGCGGAGATTCTACCGGGCGGCAAACCCCTTCTGGATATTCTGAAACTGACGGGCAGATTAAGGCAAAGTTTAAGCTATCGCCAACGGCAGAAATTACGCTTGCAAACCAGTTTGTGGGTCAAAGAAACGTAGATGTTTTTCACAAGGTGCGGTTGGAGAACTTCAGGCTGAATGAAATGGGAATTCAGCGCCGCAACCTCTCTTATTTAACTTTTAAGGCCGGAGGTGCCACGCCACTTTTCCAGCAGCTTATTGTAACGGCCTCATTAAATAACACGTTTGAGGAACGAAACAGCCAGAAGAACGCTAATAACACGTTGATCCGCGAACGCGATAAAGTGATCACTAAAAATTTGTCGGCAGAAATACTTTCCATATTTGGCCGCGGCTGGACTGCCAACACCGGGGTTGAATATTACCATGACAAGGTTGGCAGTGAACGGCAAAACATCAACACCATAAATGGAGATACCCAAAATCTTCGCGGTTTGTATCCCGATGGAGCAACGTATGCAAACTATTCTCTGTTTACGCTCCAGCACTTAAAGTTTTCTGATTTTACTGTTGAAGCAGGGGCACGCTACAATTGGTTCAAAGCGTCGGTTACAGAAGCAGAGCTCGGAAAGATTGTAATTCGCCCCGGTGCCCTGGTTTTTAATGCTGCTTTAAGTTATCAATTAAGGCAAAACCATTTCTACGCATCGGTAAACAGCGGTTACCGGGCGCCCAATTTAGATGATATGGGAACTTTGGGGATTGTTGATTTCAGATATGAGTTGCCTGCGTATGATTTGCAGCCCGAAACCAGCCTGAATACCGAGCTCGGCTACAAATTTGCGAATGAGCGCTGGCGAATGGGCGGAGCCCTGTACACCAACCGCTTAAACAATTTAATAACCCGCGTACAAACCGGTGATGAAATTAACGGCTATAAGGTTTACAGGAAGGAAAACACCGAACAAGCCCGGATAAGCGGAACGGAAGTTTTTGGCGATTGGAAAGCGACTGGCAGTTTTACAACCCAGGCCTTTTTATCTTATAATTACGGCCAAAACATAAGTCGTGGCGAACCTCTGCGACGCATACCTCCGTTTAACGGATATTTAGCGCTCAGGTACCATCAACGCTTGTTTTACCTGAAGGCGGAACTTTCCTGGGCTGATCAACAAACCCGGTTATCTGCCGGCGATGCAGACGACAACCGGATTCCGGCGGGCGGAACGCCGGGCTGGCAGGTTTTAAATTTTTACTCCGGATATAATTTTAAGCCGGTTCATCTCCGCGTAAGCGTTCAAAACCTCTTTGATACAGATTACCGGACACACGGTAGCGGCATTAATGCGGTGGGCCGGAGTTTTTGGCTGAGTATGCAATATAACTTTGGTGGTTTGTAGCCTGCTTTTTCGAGTAGCGAGCGCCAGGCAGATAATCAATTTTGATGATCACCAGTACATATTCGAAGGATTCCAAATTAAATTTTCCTCCTCATATCATCTTAAATTAACAGCAACTTCTTGTAAAGTTTCTCACCGTTTAACCGGGTGTTAACAGTGCAGGCCGATGTTTGCGGAAAACATAACAACTATGATCCGCTCGAAATTGAAATGCCTGCTGATACTCTTAAGTATGTTCAGCGTGATGCGCCTAAGCGCCCAATCTACTGATGCCAGCATCTCCGGTACGGTGCGAGATGCCGGGAGAGAATTACTTCCGGGAGTAACAGTCGCCATCCGGAACGAATCCACGGGATTCCAATCTTCTACGACAACAAATTTGGATGGCCGTTTTTCTTTTAAACAGTTGCCTTTAGGGAAGCCCTACTCGGTACGGGTTACCTATGTAGGATACACCACGCAATTGAAAAACGATCTTGCGCTCAACTTAGGCGACCAGCTTACGGTTAATTTTTCGCTCACAGAATCGTCTACCGAATTAACAGAAGTAGTGGTAACGGATAATGCCATCAATAGTCGGATAGATCGTTTAGGGAGCAGTACCGCCATTACCGCACAAAATATTCAGCAACTTCCAACGCAGAACCGCAGTTTCACAAACTTGTCTGCGCTGGCACCCACCACAAACGGAGGCAATATTGGCAGCCAGCGTTTTTCCTCTACCAATTTTTTAATAGACGGGGTAAGCGCCCGCAACAACCTTACTTCCGGCGAGATTGGCCGTGGGCCGTTTACGTTGTCTATAGAAGCCATCAGAGAATTTGAGGTAATTACCAACGTTTACGACGTTTCTCAGGGACGCCAGGGCGGAGGTGCAATCAGTGCGGTTACTAAATCAGGTACAAACACCTTTACCGCCACTGCTTTTGATTATTTCCGGTCTGATTATTTAGCCAGTAAATTTGATATCCGTGGAAACAGCCGCGAGCAGCAGTTTACCACCAACCAGTATGGGTTTAGCGCAGGCGGCCCCATCATTAAAGATAAGCTGCATTTTTTTACGGCGTTAGACCGCCAGGACCAGGCCGAACCTTTGTTTATTGCCGATATACAAACCGATGACGATGCCAACGCCCTGAGGATAAGCCGCGGCGCATTGGATAGCCTTATCAACATCGGGCGTGCAAAATACGGCCTGGGCAGTGGCCCGCAGGTTGGAGAATTTGGTTTAAAAACCCTTGCCAATACATTTTTCGCCCGTTTAGACTGGCAGATAAATGACAAAAACCGTTTAACCATCCGGAACAATTATACTGATTGGGTTGATCCAAAGAGTGTGAACGATAATTCGCCCATTAATTTGTTTGAAGTTTACGGCGATTTCAAATCAAGTGAGAACAGCACACTTGCCTCACTGCGCAGCCAGTTGAAACCCAATTTGCTCAACGAGCTGAAAGTACAATACCAACATGCTACCCGTAATTTTGTACCCAACAATCAATTGCCTTCCGGCAACATCCCCCGGGCAATTGTAACCGTACGTTCTACCTTGCCAAACGGTACACTGGGCAATACCCAGGTACAATTTGGCGGGCAGCGGTTTAACCCTGAAGATAACCTGGAAAATCAGTTGCAGTTGGTAAACACAACTTATTGGACAAAAGGAAAATACAATTTTACGTTTGGAACCGATAATACCCTCACTTATTTAGATACCTATATCTCTAATGAGCAGAACGGCCGGTTCGTTTTCAACAGTCTTGCCGATTTTGATAACCTGAACCCCTCCAGATTTGCACGAGAAGTACCCTTGCAGGGAATTCCCTCTGTGCAGCAATATGTTTTAAACGCATCCCTTTTCGGCCAGGTTCAGTTTATGCCATTTAAAAATTTGGACGCCAGTTTTGGTCTCCGATATGACTTAACCAGTTATTTAACCGCTGCCGATTATAATCCGGTAGTTGACCGCGAACTTGGGCTTCGCACCGATCAGAACCCTACAGATCTGAACAATGTTCAGCCAAGGCTGCAGCTTACCTGGGATGTAAAAGGCGAGAAAACGAATATTCTACGTTTCGGGGCTGGCGTGTTTTCTGCCAATCCGATAACGTATGCGCAGGTAAATAATATTCAGAACACCGGCACGCTGGTAGCAGCGGTTGATGTTACACGTCCGGCGGCAGGCACCGAAACCAATTTGGTACCGGTTCCTGATTTTCCGGCTTACCGGGCAGATCCTTCAAGCGTGCCGGGCGTAATTGCGGGTGCTCAAACCGTTTCAACAATCAACCTGAATGATAAAGACCTGCAGGTGCCTACCATCTACAAGGCCAATTTAAGCTACAACCGTTTGTTTGGAAACTGGTTAAGGCTTGGCGTAAATATGCTGTATTCTAAAACCATGAACAATTATGTTTATTTAGATCGCAATTTGGTTGATGAGCCGTTCTTTACCCTCAGCAATGAAAACAACCGCGGCGTATTTGTTCCGGCTGCGTCTATCAATTCGCGTGGGATTACCAATAACGTGTTGGGAAGAAAAACCCAGGAAGTTGGTCGAACGCTCCTTTTTACAAATGGCGCAGAGTTAGAACAGGCCGCCATAATTTTGGATGCTGATGTACGCTATTATAAAGACGGTTATCTGAATTTCAGCTATACGCTAAACGATGCCCGCGATAACACCTCCTACAACGGAAACGTTGCCAACACGTCTACCTTCCGGCCCATAAAGTCAGACCCCCGGGATTTGACGGAAATCAATTATTCTGATAATCAGTTCAGACATAAAGTAGTGGTTTTCGGAGCTGCGCCAAGTATAAAAGGTTTTATGTTTAGCGGCCGGTTTAGCGGCATTGGCGGCACACGTTACTCCCTTACGGTTGACGCTGATTTAAACGGAGATTTTGTTGGCGGCCCGGGTTCTGATAACGATCTGGCCTTTGTTTTTGATCCAAATAATCCCAACACGCCGGCCAGTGTGAGAACGGCCATGGAAAATGTGTTAAACAATCCGGAGAACCGGGCTAAAGATTATATTATGGAAAGCTTGGGGAAGATAGCCGACAGAAATGGCGGTTCTAATCCGTTTGCGGGCGTGTTTGACGTACGCTTAGCCAAGACTTTTAAAACGTTTGGCAAGCAGGCGTTTACGCTTAGCGCTGATGTTTTCAACTTCGCCAATCTGCTCAATAAAGATTGGGGCGTAAATTACAATATGGGCAATCAGAGTTTGCTTTTCGTTACCGGATTTGATCAGACCACACGCCAGTATACCTATCGTGTAAACGAAAACGTAGGCGTGGTGCGCCAGAACGGAACGCCTTACCAGATTCAAATAGGCGGCCGTTATTCTTTTTAGAATAAGAAAGAAACTTTTCAGAAGATCTGCCGGCCCGGCATCCACAGTCGGGCTTGCAGATTTTTTTTTATCGTTAACGATGCTGGTCTATGTAAATCACATTCCCGTCGGGGTCGGTGAGCATCAGACTGGCCGGGCCAGAAGTGTTTTCGTCGGCTTCGGCTGTGAGTTTTAGATTTTTACTTTTCAGGTGCTTCTGTATCGCCCGTACGTCGTCAAAACTGTCGGTATTTTCCCCATTTTCGTCCCAACCCGGATTAAAGGTTAGAATATTGCCTTCAAACATTCCCTGAAATAAGCCGATCAGGGAATTCTCATTCTTCATGATGAGATAATTTTTTTCCATATCGCCGGCGAGAACTTTAAACCCAAGGGTTTCATAAAACTGTTTTGAAGCCTGAAGGTCCCTGACATTCAGACTTACTGAAAATGCTCCTAATTTCATTTGCGTTTCTTTTTGCTGAATGGTGTGAAAGGTTTGCGATGACCGGATTGGCGTTTTTGCTTCGTAGCGGAAAAAGCTGTTTCCGTAATATCCTGCTCCAAATGAAGCCAGAAATCCTGCGATTAACAATGGGCTGCTTTTCATCTTAGTTACATTATCAATGAACAATTGAGAATAGGCGGTTGGGCTATGATGCTTTCATCCGCCAATTTTTATAATAACGTTGCCGGTTTTTTGACCCGTTTCCACATATCTATAGGCTTCAACGATATCCTCCAGATTGTACGTCCGGTCAATTACCGGACGGTATTTTCCTTCCTCAAGCAGTTTTTTTAAAAATTCAACATCCGCTTTACTGATTGAGGGAATGGGGAATAACACTTTTTTGCCTCCCAATATCGGACTAGCAAGTGCCAGGAATATATTTTCACTGTTTTTTCCTAATTCCGTAGAAATATAGACGCTTTTATCATTCATTAAAGGTTTACAATTTTTGAAAGATGTTTTACCCACCGCATCAAAAACGAAATCGAACGTTTGATCAGTTTTGCTGAAATCTTCTGTTTGATAATCAATTACAATGTCTGCTCCCAGAGATATTAACAGCGCTACATTTTTAGTATTGCACACCGCGGTAACCCGGACTCCGAAATATTTGAGCAATTGAACGGCTGCCGATCCAATAGCTCCGGTTGCCCCGTAAACCAAAGCGTTTTGGCCACTTTTAATTTTTGCAGCTCTGATGCAGCCCAGGGCGTAATGAGCCCCTTCGGTAATTGGCGCTGCTTCCTGGTAAGTTAAATTGCCGGGGATGGTGGTTAGCGCATCAGTTTCGGCAACACAAACATATTCTGCGTGCCCACCGAACTTTGTATCATTATATCCGAAAACCCGGTCACCTTTTTTAAATGTCTGCACATTGTTGCCCAGCTCCTCAATTTCACCTGCAAACTCGCAACCCAGGGTTTTGTATTTCGGTGCGATCAAACCACTAAAAAACCTGGAAACAAAATACCGGGCACTACGAAAACCGCAATCGGTTCGGTTTACCGTAGATGCGTATACCCGGATCAATACTTCATCTTCTTTCATTATCGGCTTTGGCACATCCATTGATCTGGCAACTTCCGGAGGCCCATATTGTGTGTGGATGATCGCTTTCATTTTTATTGGCTGAGGTTTTATTGTTGGTGATTCTTAAATTACAGGTTACGATTTATTGACCTGCTGATCGTAAATACGCTTTATTTGCCGATCGCCAAATCCATAAAGTCCTTCCCTTTCTGAAAACTCTGAAAACACTCGTTGAAAATCTGTGGAAATAGTTTCAATTATTTCTTTCACTACTTTTTCAGGTCGGCCCGGAGACCCGGATAGAGGACACCTTTCTATATGTGCCTCACAAATTTCTTCCAGATGTTCAAAACAGAGAGACTTTGTTTGGGATAATTCTTTCAATCTATTGAGGTCATTATTTTGGTATGATGTCCACAGATTTTTTCCCAGTGAGATATCTTCCGGCGTGAACTTAATTCTCCCCCGATAGGCCCGTTCGAGATTTTCAGCATTTGCGACTCCAAAACCCTTCCATCGGTCGTGTTTGTTTTTGATTATCGGAAACACCCTGAATATTTTAAGGTCGGGTTGATTTTCGAGGATTGAAATGGCAAACCACATGTTTGTTTGGCAAAACAGATCGTTTTCAAACCACAGGCAAACCGTGGAGCTTTCAGGCAGCTGTCTAAGTTTTTCAAATTCACTTACTGTGCGGGCAAAGTATTGTTTCTTCGAAACTTCGTAGGTTTGGCCTATAAAATCTGCCCGAACTGACCAGAAATCAGTGAGGTTGGCCGCCTGCAAATTCCCTTCAATCAGGCATTCTCTGCAAACGATAAGATTCTCATTGATTTCCGTTTGCAGCATCTGTTCAGCCAAACAGTCTCCGTTCAAAAGATGATATGTTGCCATTTTTTCTGTTTCCTTTGCCAAATCCTCCTAATATTGCCGGCGTTGAATCTTAAGCAAATCTGATTAAACGCTGCGCTTGCTTAAAGGTAAAAAGATAAAGCGATATGGCTCAACATCTGCAAACAGCCTCCCAGACCCAGATAACTTGGCGTGTTGAACTTATAGGTTCTGGGACACATAAAAACGCGGAGCCTTTTGTAGAAGAATCCGCGTTGCGATAATTTTGATACTTAAGAGGCAATGCTTTTAATAGCCTGCAAATTGTAAATTGGATGTTTAAACAAAACTCATCCTGCAACTAAAAATTATCTGTTAAAAATCCGACTGGTAAAACCTCACGGTTCCGTCGCCCTCGCAGGATACAACCAGCATACCAAGTCCGTTCGGACTGTCGGCAGGCTTGATAAATAAAAGGCCCTCCGGTGCGTCGCCTGTAGCGATAAGCTGCAAAAACTTCGGATTTGCGGGGTTGCTCACATCATAAACGGCAAGCATATCTGCACGTTCCATACCGATAAATGCCGTGTTATTTCCGTTTATTTTAACAACAATAACAGACTCTACCTCCACACCTTTGTTGTCAGACCGGCCATCGTCATATTTGCCCGCAGCGATCACCCGTTCTTCCAGATCTTTGCCGATTTCGGCAACCAGGTTTCCGGTCTCCGCATCTAAAATGGTTACACTGCGCCCTCCGAAACCATAAATCACATCTACATCTCCATCGCCGTCTGTATCGCCCTGCGTATTGGTTACCAGCAGACGCCCCATGTTTTGATCCGTTTGTAAGGTAGCTGCATCCGGAAACCGGGTAGCATCAAGCTTCAGATCTTTTACCCGAACCTCTTCTACAAAAGTGTCGTACTCGCGGGTATCGCCCTCGTTAGCCAAAGCCAGATAAGAGCGCCCGTTTGCCGTGAAGTGAGAGATGGCATCCGGAAGGTAAAATGATTGATAAGGCCAGGTTCTGAGTTCGGTTTTTCCGTCTCTGTCGCTCACATCAAATGCATTTTCAGGTTTGCTGATGTCTTTTGTACCCAAAGGCATAATACGTTTGATTGTGCCGCTCAATAAGTCTACCTCCGCAATTCCATTATTTTCCTGTAAGGTTACCCACGCTCTACGCGAATCGTCACAAATGGTGAAGTATTCGGGTTCAATATCCTGGGCAAAGCTGGCGTTCAAGCCAAACACCCGGAAACCTGCGGAAAACAAAGTCGCTTTCTGGCCTTCAAAACCGGTGAAGTTTACGGTTTTAACTGCATAATTATTTTCAACATTGATGATGGATACAGTCCCTAGCGGGTCATTGCTATAGTCTGAATTGGGCTCGCCCTCGTTGGCTGTTACAATGTATTTCCCATCCGGACTATAGGTTACCATATCGGGCAAAGCCCCAACTGTAACGCCGCAAAGCTCTTTTAATGTAGACGCGTTTACAATGACCACTTTGCCCGGGTTTTGGTTGGTGATACCATTAAGGGCAATAGCCAAATTGCCGCCATGAGCAGCCACGCTATTTACACCCGCACTAACCGAACTGTAATTGAGGGTTTGTATCACGCTGACGGTTGGGTATTTACTCAGATCGAGCACGTTGACTTTTACACCGCCATCATTGTTTACAACAAACAGGCGCATGCTGATCGGGTCGTATGCAGAAATTTCGGCGGCAGCTTCACCGCCAAGGGTAATCATGGCAGTTTCTTTAAAAGACCCCGCATTTTCTAAAACCTGCATTTCTTCAGGATTGCGACTTTCTTTTTCACAAGCGGTAAATGAGAAAGCGGAAAGCAATATTCCGGCAAGTAATTTTCTGTTCATACGATAAAGATTGATTTACTCAGTAAAAGTAAGGGGGTTTAACAGCAAGGTTACGCCCGAATGATTATCGTTATGTTATTTTATTGTGAAACACGGGTGAATTTCTGGTAGGGAAAAAACGCCTGGCGGTGGTAGCGGGAAAGTGTGTTTTGTTTTGTGATGTACATTCGCTGAAAAGAACAATTCATTTAAAACAGAGGAGGCACGCTGGCCCACCATTTAAACGGGTTCGGAATTCGCGTTTAATCGCATCTTAAACGCGGTAAATGCCCCGGCTTGAGCTATAATTCCTGTAATGCCGTATGCTTTTATCAGAAAACCTTTTAATGGTCGTAGCTGATTACTTTTGATATTTTCCAGAAGTTATCTTCTTTCTTCCAAATCATCAGAAACTTAAAAGTTCCAACTTCTTCTTTCCCATTTTCTATGTGCCTGAATTGATGGGTTCCAATTTCAAAAGCCTATAATCTTTGATGGGGTAAACTACGGTTTCAATATTCATTCTTATTCATATAACCCTCGGTTTAAACCGTGGGCTATGGAAGGCTAATTCACACAGCCCTTCGCAACCCAACCTATACCCAGGGTTAGAACCGGAGAATAAGCTGCAAAAAAATAAACGGTTTTGTTGCTTACGAACGTTATTTTTGACCTTTAATGGCACATAAGTTTATAGATAATTACCGCGAAAGGGGAGCAAGGAAAAAGCTGGCCGAGAAGTTAAAAGAACGCGGCATTCAGGACAAACAGGTGCTGGCCGCCATAGCCAGGGTGCCCCGGCATTATTTTTTTGACGAAACGTTCTGGCCGCAGGCCTATAAAGATATTGCTTTCCCGATAGGCGATGGTCAGACCATATCGCAGCCTTACACGGTAGCCTACCAAACCGAGTTGCTGCACATTCGCAAAGGCGACCGTGTTTTAGAAATTGGTACAGGCTCTGGCTACCAAACCTGCATTTTGCTGGAATTGGGCGCTACGGTGTATACCATAGAGCGTCAGGAAAACTTATTTAACCGCAGCAAGCAAGTGCTGCCGCACATGGGCTATCAGGCCAATTTCTTTTGTGGTGATGGCTCCAGAGGAATTTCAGAACACGCTCCTTATGATAAAATACTGGTAACCGCGGGTGCGCCCTTTGTGCCCGAGGCTTTGTTAAAACAGTTGCGCATTGGAGGTATTTTGGTGATACCGGTAGGGGATGAAAAGCTACAGAAAATGCTGACGGTTTTGCGGGTAAGCGAAACGGATTATGAAAAGTTTGAGTTGGATACCTTTCGGTTTGTACCGCTGGTTGGCGACCAGGCCTGGTAGTTTAGTTAACGGTTGTCAGTTGTCAGTTTTGAGTTGGCGGTTTTAAAGTATCCTGGGTTTTTTTTAACCCTGTTGCAATAGATCAGCTGCTATGCCTGGTTATAAATTGCTACAGCTACTTAAAAACTACCTTTTCATCGCCCGGTCCATCTCCATCTTCGCATCCCGATCTTTCAGTGTTTCGCGTTTATCGTATATTTTTTTACCCTGCGCCAGCCCGATTTCCAGCTTGGCGAAACCACGTTCTGTTGTAAATATCTTAAGCGGAATAATGGTAAAGCCTTTCTCTTCAATTTTGGTTTTAAGCTTAGCGAGCTCTTTTTTATTGAGCAGCAGTGCACGGTCGCGTTTGGCTTCGTGGTTGTAGAAAGACCCGTGAGAATATTCTGCAATCTGCATGTTGCGCACATATAAAATGCCACCTAAAAAAGCGCAGAACGCATCGTTTATATCAGCTTTGCCCTGGCGGATGGATTTAATTTCTGTACCCAGGAGTTTAATTCCTGCCGTATAGGTTTCCAGAATATGGTATTCAAAAGAGGCTCTTTTATTCCGGATGTTGATTGAATCAGACATAAATATTGAAAACGCTAATATCAGAAACATTATCGGATACGGAAAACCACGTACGACAGAGTCAAAAACGGAACTGAAGATTGAGTTGTATAAAAATTTGTTTAGATAAGTCTAAATTTATATTTTTACAAATCGAAATTAAAATTATGAGGGTCCCATTTACTTTATTTATTTTATTTGCGATGGCTTTTTCGGGCTTTTCGCAAACCATCCGCGTAAGCGGTAAAGTATATTCTGCAAGCGGCCCTTTGCCTTTTGCGAGTGTTGAATTTCTGAATGGCCCGGTAGGTACCGCTACAGATAGCTCGGGCAGGTTCGCCATCCAGTTGGTTGCGCCGGGGCGATACTCGGTTAAGGCGTCGGCGGTTGGCTTTTTGCCGGTTGTAAAGCAACTCACGTTAAGCGACAGCCTGCCGGTTGTTGTTGATTTTCTATTAATGGCCGATCAGAATTCCTTTAGCGAAGTGGTCATCACGGGAACGTTGAAAGAAGTGAGCAGGTTAGAAAGTCCCGTACCGGTAGAAGTTTACAGTCCGGCGTTTTTCAAAAAAAACCCAACGCCATCTATTTTTGATGCGCTGCAAAATGTTAACGGCGTGCGCCCGCAGCTAAATTGCAACGTTTGCAATACCGGCGATATTCATATTAACGGTTTGGAAGGCCCCTATACCATGATTCTGATTGACGGGATGCCCATTGTTAGCGGCCTGTCGTCTGTTTATGGTTTATCGGGCATTCCCAACGCGTTAATTGAGCGGGTAGAAATTGTGAAAGGCCCCGCTTCATCACTTTACGGTTCTGAAGCAGTCGGCGGTCTAATCAACATCATTACCAAAAAGCCGCAGAATGCGCCGGTTTTTTCGGGCGATGTTTTTGCAACCTCCTGGCAGGAAGTGAATACAGATATCGGTTTGAAATTGAATGCCGGTAAAAAAGCGACCGTACTTACAGGCATTAACTACTTTAAATACGGCAACCGCATTGATAACAACGGCGATAATTTTACGGATGTAACGCAGCAGGACCGGATTTCTATTTTTCAGAAATGGAACCTTGAACGTGCTGAAAACCGTTTATTTACCGTTGCCGGCAGATACAATTATGAAAATCGCTGGGGCGGAGATATAACCTGGAATGAATCTTTTAGGGGCGGCGACCAGCGCTACGCCGAAAGCATTTACACCAAACGCTGGGAGCTACTTGGCAATTATCAGTTACCGCTAAAAGAGAAACTGCTGCTTGCCTTCTCTTTCAATGCCCATGATCAGAATTCTGTTTACGGAAATTTGGTGTATCTGGCCAACCAAAAAATCGCGTTTACGCAACTAACCTGGGATAAGACCCTTAAAAATCATGATTTGTTAGCCGGAACGGCCTTGCGCTACACCTATTACGATGATAATACGCCTGCTACTCAAAGCCAAAACAGTTTGAAAAACACCCCGGACAATGTTTACCTGCCGGGAATTTTCTTACAGGACGAAATTGGCCTGGCTCAAAAGCATAAAATACTTTTAGGAATGCGATATGATTACAATTCTGTGCATGGCAACATTTTTACGCCGCGGTTTGCTTATAAATGGAGCATAAATGACCAGAATGTATTGCGGCTTAACGCCGGAACAGGGTTTAGAGTGGTAAGTTTATTTACCGAAGAGCATGCGGCGCTTACCGGCGCCAGGGATGTGGTGGTAACGGAGGCACTGCAACCAGAGCGAAGCTTCAACGCAAATCTGAACTACATTAAAAAGGTATATTTTAAGAATGGAGGTATTGTAAGTGCCGATGTTTCTGCCTGGTATACGCACTTTAAAAATCAGATTCTGCCCGATTATTTAACGGATCCCGCTAAAATTATCTACAGCAACCTCGATGGATTTGCCGTATCGCGGGGCTTAAGCGCCAATCTGGATCTGGCCCTGCCCAACGGCCTAAAGATTATTGCAGGCGGCTCTTTGCTGGATGTATTCTCAAAGAAAAACTTGGCGCTTAACCCCGTAAAAACCAGGCCCCTGCTTACCGAAAAATGGACCGCTACCTGGGCGGTTTCTTACCCCATAAACAAGCTCAAATTAGCAATTGATTATACCGGTAATATTTACGGCTCCATGTTGCTACCGCGATTGGGAAGTACTGATCCGCGAAGTGCCGCCTCGCCCGTCTGGAGTTTGCAGAATATTCAGTTTACGTTTAACGGAAACAAAAAATATGAGGTTTACGCGGGTGTTAAAAATTTACTGAACTGGGTCCCCGGCAGAAACGAGCCATTTTTAATCGCCCGCAGTCGCGATCCGTTCGACAAAAACGTGCAGTTCAACGCCAGCGGTAACCCAATAGCCACTACAGAAAATCCATATGCCTTAACTTTTGACCCAAGCTTTGTGTATGCCCCAAATCAAGGTATCCGCGGGTTCCTTGGGTTTAGAATGAATTTTAACAAATAAGGAACTTATGATTCTTAGCAGGATACTATTGATTTTTTCACTATTGCTGTTGAGCTTCGGCGGAAGCGCACAGACAACGGATTTTGCCGCGATTGAAAAATTACAGCAACAAGAAAGACGCCCGCTCATAGTGCTCATAAAAACGGCCTGGTGCAAATACTGCGGCGGTATGAAAAATAGTTTGACAAACAATCAGGAAATAACTACACTGATAAAATCAAAGTTTTACCTGGCGTTACTTGATGCGGAGGATAAAAAGGAAATTTTGTTTGCAGGACGAAGTTTTTCATATAAGCCAACCGGCAAAAACGTGGACGTGCACCAACTGGCCCGGGAGCTTGGCAGCGTTAACGGCCAGATATCTTATCCAACCTTGTGTGTGCTGAATGCGAAAAACGAGATAATCTACCAGCATGCGGGTTATCTTGATCCGCAAAGTCTGATAAAAATCCTCAGGCTGCTTGCCGAAGGTAATTGAGTGCAAAGCTGCTTCTAAAGCTTAGCCCGTTCCAGAAATTCTTTAAACCCTGCGTTACTTTGGGTGTTGCAGTGCAACAACAAGCCCTCAATGCCGTGACTGATGCATAGCGCAGTCAGGGGGAATGAGGCACCATCGCCCGACCCCAAAGGGACAGGCAAAGCATTAACCCGAAAGATTTATAGAACCTGGGTTTTATTTCAGAGCACGATTGCTTTCCGACAAAACTATTTGATAATGAGCACCGGGATATTCACATTGTGTCGCACCGTATTTACAGTGGTACCAAAGATCAAATCGCTGATGCCTTTGTGCCCGTGGGCGCCCATTACCAGAAGGGCCAGCTTTTTATCTTTCACAATGCCGGCAATGGCTTGCGAGGCGGTGCCATAGCCGATAGCAATGTCGCTCTGATAGCCCAGTCGTTTCAGGTTTTCCTGATATTTTAACAGGTTTTGAGTGTCGGTTTGGGTTTCAAGATCCAGCGCTTTTTCTCCGTGAAAACGGGCCGCGGCAGTTTCAACCACATGAATCAGTAAATACTGAGCCTTTTTGCCACCCTGTATGAGCGCATGGCGAATGGTGTTCAGGTCTTTATCAGAAAAATCAACCGTGATGCCGATGCTGTGATAAATTACGTTGTCCACCTCGCCAATTTCCAGTACTTCGCGATGCGGCACCACAGAAATACTGCGGTCTTGCTTTTTAATGAACGGCGATACCGATACATATACCAGCAGGGCGATTACGCTGAGCAGGAGCGGAAAAATGACCAGATAGATCCACCAGGTGTTGCCGCCGGCATTTTCCATCCAGGCACCCACTTCCTGCATTACCAATTTTACGTTTAGCCCCACAATAATAAACGCACTCAGCCATGCCAGTATCTTCACCCAGGTTTTAATGGTGTATTCTTTCATTCGCAACTTGTCTGAATTAAAATGAATGAGCGGAATAATGGCGAAACCCAATTGTAAACTGAGCACCACCTGGCTCAATACCAATAGCTGCCCGAGAGAATCTTCTCCGAAATAAAGGATGGTAAAAAATGCCGGGATGATGGCCAGCAATCGCGTAAGCAATCGCCGAAGCCAGGGTTGTATCCGCAGGTTTAAATGTCCTTCCATCACTATCTGCCCGGCAAGTGTACCGGTAATGGTTGAACTTTGCCCGGAGGCAATAAGCGCAACGGCGAAAAGCGTTGGTGCCAATGATCCGAATATATTTTCGAGCAATTTATAAGCGTCCTGAATTTCGGCTACTTCAAATAACCCGTTTTTATAAAAGGCCGTGGCTGCCAGAATAAGAATTGCTGCGTTTACAAAAAAGGCCAGATTTAACGCAAGGGTTGTATCAATGAGGTTGTATTTTAAAGCGTCTTTAATGCCTTTAACCGTCCGTTCAATTTTGCGGGTTTGCACCAGCGAGGAGTGCAGATAAAGGTTATGAGGCATCACGGTTGCCCCGATGATGCCGATAGCGATATATAAAGCATTGCCCGATAAAACAGAAGGTTTAAAACCAGATAAAACTTCGCCTACAATTGGTTGCACTATAAACATCTCGGTCAGGAAAGAAATCCCAACAATAAAAACCATCGAAACAATAAACACTTCCATCATTCGCATTCCTTTATTCATTAGAAATAAAAGCAGGAAGGTGTCTAATATAGTTATGGAAATTCCCCATATAAGCGGCAGGCCGAACAGCAGGTTGAGACCGATGGCCATTCCGATAATCTCGGCCAGATCGCAGGCGATAATGGCAATTTGCGCTAACAGATAGAGCGGATAGTTAATAAACCTCGGGTACGCTTTACGCGAAGCCTGGGCCAGGTCCATGCCGCGAACAATTCCCAACCGGGCACTTAGTGATTGTAGCAGCAGGGCAATCAGGTTAGACATGAGTAACACCCAAATTAATGAGTATCCAAACTGACTGCCACCGGCAATGTCTGTAGCCCAGTTACCAGGATCCATATAGCCTACGCTCACCAGATAGGCCGGGCCAATAAAGGCGAATAATTTACGCCACCCGGTTTTACCGGCGGTAGGAACTGATTGGTGAACTTCGCTAAGCGATTCGCTGCTATTTGGTTTTTTGGTGCTCATAGTATCAGCAGTATATTTTTTGCCACCTCGCGGCTAATGGTAATTTCTCTGTTTTGATCTAATTTTAAGGACACCGAGCCGTCAAACTCCAGAACCTCTTTGATATGGAGGCTGGCACCAAGGGTTAGTCCGGTTTTTTCCAGATACTGCAAAAATACCGGCGAATGCTCGCTCACACCACCGATGCGCCCTTCATCTCCGGCTTTAAGTTTAGAAACCTGGTGAAGTTTTTTGTGATTGAAATTTCCTTCATGATCCGGTATGGGGTCTCCGTGGGGGTCTGTTTTGGGGAAACCTAAAAAGCTATCCAGGCGGTTTATCAACTCAGTTGAATTAATATGTTCCAGCTCTTCGGCAATGTCATGCACTTCATCCCATTTAAAACCCAGCGTATCAACCAAAAAAACTTCCCATAAACGGTGCTTTCTGATAATTTGTGTAGCTGTGCGCCGGCCGGTTTCGGTTAAGGATGCCCCCTGATATTTAACGTAGCTGATCAGATTTTTATCAGCCAGCTTCTTAAGCATATCCGTAACGGATGCGGCGGTGGTGTTTATGGTTTCAGAAATCCGATTGGTGGTAACAACAGATCCATGATCTTTGCTCAGGTGATAGATGGCCTTTAAATAGTTCTCTTCGGTGAAGGAGTTCATGCGGATATAATAGAATTAAACAAACCTAATAAAAAATTTAGGCTAATCTAAAATTTTTATTGAAATTTTATATTGTCAATAGGGATAATGAAATAGGATATTTGGTATTAATTGGAAAAACATACTTTTGTTCTATGGCAGCAGAGATAGATAAAATTGATCTGAGGATTTTAAAAATTTTGCAGGAGAACGGTCGCATCACTAACCTTCAGTTATCATCTGAAGTGGGCCTGTCGCCTGCGCCTACCTTGGAGCGGGTTAGAAAGTTGGAAAATTCTGGCTTTATAAAAAGCTATCACGCTCTCGTAAATGAAGAACTGCTCGGCCTGGGCATTAAAACCTTTATCCAGGTGCAGTTGGATTTTCATAAAAATAACACCATCCAGGTTTTTTTGGAAGAAATTAAAGCCATCAAGGAAGTAACCGAATGCCATCACGTAACGGGCCAGTGCGACTTTTTACTGAAAGTATACGTAAAGGACATAAAAGCGTATGAGCGCTTAATTATGGATAAGATAAGCCGCATTACGGTGGTTAAAACTTTCCAGACCATGATGATTATGTCTACTAATAAGAAAGAGCCCGCGGTGCCGCTGGAGTATTAGGGAAGTTTCATGGGTGGCAGGCACTCATTCGTTTTTGAAAAATGCCTGCAACCTAAAAAACCCGAATGTGCAGAAAAATGCGATACTGGTTTCAGCTTTGGTATATATTGGCAGGTAGTTGAAAACCAGAGGTTCGTCCAAAAGATAATTATCTTTGGTTATGCGAATAGAAAGGAAAGATAATCAAATACTAATCCGGGTGTCTTCAGGAACCGATCTGACAGGGCTTCAACGGATTTTTGATTACATCAAATTTCGTGAAATAGCTTCACAAAGCAAAGCAACTCAGGAGCAAATCGATGAACTTGCCAGGGAATCGAAATCGTCTTGGTGGAAGAAAAACAAAAGCCGGTTTGCCAGGTGATTATAGTAGTTGACGCGAACATTGTGTTCAGCGGAATTCTAAGCCCTAACGGAACAATCTGCGACCTTCTCCTAAATTCCTCCAATACATTCCACTTTTACGCACCAACAGATATATTGGGTGAACTCGATTCGCATCATTCAAAATTGTTGAACATCTCCGGATTTTCGGAACAGGAACTCAATTTTTTAAAGCGTTCAGTACTGCGAAAGATCGAATTGATTGATTTGGAATCATTACGACAAACAACTTGGGAGAAAGCAATTGAATTGACCCAGGACTTGGATGAGTTTGATGTGCCTTTCATTGCGCTGAGTCTTGAATTGGATTCGCCACTTTGGACAGGGGACAAAAAACTTACAAAAGGGCTAAGAAATAAGGGCATCAATTGGATTTTAAACACGGGAATTATAAAAGAAATCCGTGATGAAAAGTAAACCGCGTGTCAACGTCAGCTAGTGTTATGTTAAGCGTAAATTGTTATTTTGGGCGTGCCCCTTCGGGTCGGGCTATCCGCTACAAGTCCTCGCTCCGATGAAGGATCGGAGCTGCGGGCTTTTCGCTTCTATCCCTCACGCTACCATCATAGCAGGTTTAACTTGACACTAGTTGCAAACATCGACTCAGTACCCCGTGTGACAGAAAGTGGTAAATTTGAAACGAGTTTTTCGCGAATAGTTATTCCCTGCCTGCGGGTAGCCACCACACGTTAAACTAATTTGCACATCTGCACATTTTCTCATCTGCACACCCGTTTAAACCTGCCAATCAATCTCATTTTGGCCATTCTTCTTTAAATACGCATTCGTTTTAGAAAAATGCCTGCAACCGAAAAAACCGGAATGTGCAGAAAAAGGCGAGGGGTGCGGCGCAGTTAATATGCAGTGTTTACCGGTATCTATCAGATGAGTTTTGGCCTGGGCGTGGCGTCCCCAAAGCAAAAAAACAAGTCCGTCACGTTGGCTTGAAAGTTCGCTAATCACTTGGTCTGTAAAAGTTTCCCATCCTTTTTTCTGGTGCGAACCCGGTTTTGCCGCTTCAACGGTAAGCGTTGAATTTAAAAGCAGTACACCCTGGGCGGCCCAATAAGTTAAATCGCCGTGTGCGGGATAGTCAAAACCCGGGATATCCTGCTGCAGTTCTTTAAAAATGTTTTTTAATGAAGGAGGCAAAGCAACGCCTTTTTGTACCGAAAAAGACAACCCATGCGCTTGGCCAAAGCCGTGATACGGATCCTGGCCGAGTAAAACTACCTTTGCGTCTGTAAACGGAGTTTGGTTGAGGGCATTGAATGTTAATTCGTTTGGCGGATAAATGATGGTTCCCCTTGTTTTTTCGGTTTTCAAAAATTCGCGTAAGCGATGCATCTGTTCATTTTCCAAATGGGGTTTTAAAATTTCTCTCCAGTTTTCGGCCAGGGGTGCAGCCATAATTCTTTGCTTTATTATTGTGTAAACGGGCAAATAAGCGGATATTTGCCGTCACAAATTTAACAGATAAGTACAACATCATGCCTAATTTTATCAGACTGATCATCGCTTTTGCCATTCTGGGATCAGCAATTACCCTAATGGTTTTTGGTTACTGGGGTTGGGGAATTCCGCTTGTGTTGCTGGCTATTCTGGTCGCCGTTACATTTTTCTTTAATGAAAATATGCTATTGGCTCAATATTACCTCCGGAAAGAAAATATGGAAAAGGCCAGGCAATGGCTTGACCGTATAACCAATTACGAAAAGCAGCTCGTTAGTCCGCAGCACGGATATTTTCATTTACTTATCGGCTTAATACAATCGCGTACAGCGCCTTTGCAGTCAGAAAAATACTTTAAAAAAGCACTATCACTCGGCATGACCATGGATCATAACGTGGCGTTGGCCAAGTTAAGCCTTGCCGGGATCGCCATGGCAAAACGAAATAAACGCGAAGCGACGCTTTATTTGCAGGAAGCGAAAAAAGCTGATAAGAATAAGCTACTTGCCGACCAGATAAAAATGATGAAAGACCAGATGGGGCAAATGGATCGCACGGTTCAGCAAACCAGAGGTTACCGCCGGTAAGCAAATCTATTTATCGTTCAGGTTGTCAAACAGCGAAGAACCGTCTGACGCCCGGTTTCTGCTGATGATGTCATCCTCGAGCTCAAAAGCTTTTTTACTGAAAAACAGTTGTTCGGTTTGAATACGCTTTAAAAGCTGATAGATGAAAGAGAGCTCAAAGTCATCTTTATTCAGCTTTATAAGATATTCCTGTTCGGTTATTTCCAGGCTAGATTGCTTCATCAGTTCAAAAGAGTTTTCGCTAAAACTATAAAAGGCCGGTTAACGCAATGTTTACCGGCCTTTATATTTTTAACAAGGTATTGTTAAGTAACGCTTCCGCTGATATCCCAGACCATGCAATACGCTGAGCAAAAAGTTAATCTATTTAGCAGCAACCACCTGCCAGATGGTGTTGCTGGCGTCATCAGTAACCAATAGTGAGCCGTCTGAAATTACGGTAACGCAAACCGGGCGGCCATTTACTTTACTCTTGTCGGCTTCGTCAATAAATCCGGTTAGAAAATCTTCAGGCTTTCCGGAAGGTTTTCCGGCGTTAAAAGGAATAAACATCACCTTATAGCCCGCAAGTTCTGAACGATTCCAGGAACCGTGCTGACCAACAAAAGCTCCGTTACGATATTTTTTCGGAAAGCTGTCCTCATCGTAAAAAGTGAAGCCTAAAGATGCGGTATGTGAACCAAGGGCCACATCGGGTACGATTGTTTTTTTGACCATCTCGGGTGCTTTTCCTTTCATTCTTGGATCTTCATTTGCCCCGAAGTAGGCGTAAGGCCAACCATAAAAACCTCCGCGTTCCACACCAGTAGCATAATCAGGTACTAAATTGTCACCCAGCTCATCCCGTTCGTTTACAGAAGTCCATAATTCTTTGGTTTCGGGATGAAAGTCCATGCCCACCGGATTTCTTAAACCCGAAGCATAAACTTTTTCTCCGGTTCCGTCGGGGTTTATTTCCAGAATGTTCGCCCGCCGTTCTTCAACCTTCATTCCATGTTCGGCATTGTTGCTTGCGGAACCCACGCTGACCATAATTTTTTTACCATCAGGGCTGGCAATAATATTCCTTGTCCAATGGTTGTTATAACCGCCCGCTGGTAGGTCGAGAATCTTTTTTCCGGTTTCAGCAATTCGGGTTTGGCCGGCTTTGTAGGGATAGCGCATCAACGCATCGGTGTTGGCTACGTAAAAGTAATCGCCCAATACCAGCATTCCGAAAGGTTTATTCTGATTGGCCAGAAATACTTCCTGAAGATCATACTTTCCGTCTTTATCGGTATCTCTTAAAATAGTAATTTGGTTAGCGCTGGTTGGCATGGTGCTCGATTCAGATACGAAAAGATCTCCGTTGGGAGCCTCATATATCCAGCGGGGGTTTTGAAATCCGTCTGCAAATTTCCTGACAACAAAACCGGCCGGGGCTTCCGGCATCTGTCCGGGTTTCCAGCCCACAACCCTCGGGTTGTTTACAGCAGATTTGGTAGCATAGGGTTCTGGCAGTTCCACTTTAGTTGCGCCCGACTGCGGGTCTGGTTTTTTCGCGGCCGATTGACCAAAAGAGCTTAAGCTGAACGATATTAATAAAGCCGCAACGGCGGCAGGTTTCAAAAAGGAATTTTTCATTGCTTTGTACTGTTTTTGATGAATTTAATTGGATCAGTTTTCTAAAATTTAAAAACCATTCTACCGGCGGCTTGTACAGTAATAGTTGTAGTTTTAAAATTATAGGCTTTAACACATGCTAAGAACCTTTGTTATGAAAAATTTTAAAAAAAAAATCATTCTTTCTGCATTCATGCTGACCACTTCCGTTGTGTATGCGCAAACGCACCAGTTAGTGAAGCTCTGGGAAACGGACTCCGTTCTTAAAGTTCCGGAGAGTGTTTTGTATCATCCCGAAAGTAAAACACTGTTTGTTTCTAATATAGACGGCAAGTCTGGCGAAAAAGATTTGCAGGGCTCTATCTCCAAAATGAGCTTGGATGGTAAAATTACAGAGCCGCAATGGGCTATCAATCTGAGCGCCCCCAAAGGAATGGGGATTTTTAAAAATACACTCTATGTTGCCGATGTTGATGAATTAGTTGCGATAGATTTAAAGACCGGGAAAGTAAGCAAGCGTATGCCGGTTGAAGGCGCCGGATTTCTGAACGATGTAACTGTCAGCAAAGCCGGAGTTGTTTATGTATCAGACTCAAAAACTGGCAATGTGCACCGGGTAGAAAATAACACTGTAAGCACCTACCTTGAAAAGCAAAACGGTGTTAACGGTTTATTAGCCGTTAATGAAGATTTGTACCTACTGGTAAAAGGTACGCTCTGGAAAGCTGATAAAAGCAAGGCATTAACCAAAATTGCAGAAGGAATGGATGAAAGCACCGACGGCATTGAGCAAACCAACGACAAAAATTTTCTGGTATCCTGCTGGAACGGGGTGGTTTATTACGTGAAGGCAGATGGAAGCACCGAAAAAATCTTAGACACCCGGGCTGATAAAGTAAGTTCTGCCGATATTGGTTTCGACGCTAAAAACAATGTGCTGTACGTGCCCACTTTTTTCAGCAATAAGGTAGTGGCTTATCAGTTTAAGCACAATTAAATTTGATACACTAATCAATAAATCCGCTGTAACTGCCGGGTTTATTGATTAGTTTTTTACGGAAATCTGTTTTCCGTCGAATATATCATTCAGCACACCAGCCAGTCGTATCCCGGCTTTTTGCACCCGCATTTCCACAGTTGGTATATGTTTTTGATAATAGCTGTTGCCGATGCTGCGGCTGTTCATGGTATCCACTTCGGCGTAAAGCATTGAACTGATCTGATAGCTTTCAAAAAGCCAATCCATTATGGGGTCTTTTTGCAAACGCTTAATCTTTCTGCGGGATAAATAATCGTATTGTAAGGCCAAAACGCTGTCGTTCGGGTTTTGGAGCTCCAGCAAACGCGAATCCCAAACGCTGTGTAAATTAGTTCCTTTGCCGTTAAAGTTGAGCTGCACTTTATTTCCGCCCTGGTCTTCGGCACGGCTTACGTGCATGGGTTGGTGCAAATCGCCAACCAGATGAACAATAAACTTCAACGCGAAAGCCCGTTTTTCTTTACTCAATTTTTCATCATTCAGATCAACAATCATCGCTTTTAAAGCAGAGTTTACATTTTCTGTTGAGAGGGCGTTTACCGTGTCGGCAAACGCATCGGCGGTTAAATCCAACGGTAAATTGATGTAATGCCAGGGCGCAGTATAGCGGTATTCCGGCTGCGGCCGAATCTCGTCTGCGTACGTACTCGCGTCTGCCAAAGAAGCCCCTTCAAGTAAATCGGCTACCGCGGCACGGGCCTGAGGCGAGAGATGGTTTTGTGCGATACGGCCAATCGTGCGATGACCCGTTACTCCCCATGAAATTAACGTGGAGGCGATAGCTGCGAGAAAGAAAGAATGGATGATTGGGCTTTTGGTCATGGAGAGTGTTTTTAAAATTCCGGTAAGCGACAAGGATAAATATTTTTCGGAGATTGAAAGTTAATGCGGTGTTAAATTTTATCGGCGGGCTCAGGTAATCATCGCAAATCCGGCATGCTGTATCAGCCATTAAAATACCTTTCCGAACAATTAACTCGTTTTGGCGGTTGATAAAAGATAAAAAGGTATTCATGCTTAACAACTACTCGTTCAAAAAAGGACAGTCACCGATAGTTTTTACCGCCATTCACCAGGGGCATTCCACCCGGCCAGAATTGGAGAGCCTATTTAATTTAAACGAGGCCGAACGCCTGAGAGAAGAAGATCCGTTTACCGGAGACTGGGCAGGGCTGGCTGATAATTCCATCACTGTACATCATTCGCGTTTTGAGGCCGATCTGAACCGGCCCAGAAAAAAAGCGGTTTATCAGATTCCGGACGATGCCTGGGGTTTAAACATTTGGAAAGAGAAACTGCCTGAACATGTGGTTAATAGCTCGCTAACTGTTTACGACCAGTTTTACAGTCAGGCAGAACGGTATTTTGACGAGCTGTTCAGCATGCATCAGCAAATTATTGTTTACGATATCCATTCGTACAATCACCGGCGGGAGGGCCCTGACGTGCTGGCCAACGCAGAGGAAAATCCAGAAATAAACATCGGCACTAAAAACATGGATCGCCGGTTTTGGAATCCGGTTTTAGAGGCACTGACGTCACACATAACCCACTTTAATTATAATAATCGTAAGCTTGATGTACGGGAGAACGTTAAATTTAAAGGAGGTTATTTTGGTGAGTGGCTGTACGAGAAATACGGGAGTAAAATTTGCCCCATCAGTATTGAATTTAAAAAGTATTTTATGGACGAATTGAGCGGAAAGCCTTTTGAAAACGATTTGCAACTGATCGGCGCTCTATTGACCGGTTCGAGAGCGCCTGTGCTAAACGCATTAAAACAAGTGAAAGCCTGATAGATTTATGCTGGAGAAAGAACTTATAGCATCCATCATTTTCTCGTTCCGGAACGGCAAGAGCATCCGCAGAAATCTCCCGCTGAGCAGTAAGCTGGTGATTGACCAAAAATTGCCCTACCTCTGTATCTACCGCTTTCGCGATTCGCCCGAACGATACTTATCATCTCTGCTAAAAACTCAGGGAGCCTACCTGCTGGCAAACGCTAACCTGGATATCAGCGCTCTCATTACCGGTTTGATGGAAGCAGCCATCCATGATTTCAAATCGTTTATGCTGATTGAAGTTTGGAACAATTTGAATGCATCCGGCAAAAAAACCATTGAGATCTGGCATCCGGAAGGAAAGGTAACAGCAACTACAGAAACTTTAGAAAAAGGCTTTTGCGATTTCAACAAATTGCTGCCCGGCATTGAGGTTAAGCTGATCAACGCCAAAGAACGGCAGCCGCAAAATCTGGATCCGCTGGTGCCGATGGACGTTTTACGAAAAACCGGCACACTTTCTATCGGCATCGCCATCCCTTCATTGTTTTCAGATGCCGAAACCTTGCAGGAGTATCCCTTATTTTTCCGGAAGATCAGACGGAAATTCGCACGGGTTATTGAGCAGGCCGCGTATGAATTCGTACGCGTTCAGGCCGATAATAAATTTGAGCATTATCTAATGCTGGGAAAAAGCCGGCTTGATAATCTGGTCCGGTCCTCCGACAGGAGAATTTCTGAAATCAGTGAGAAAATGGATTTCATCCAGCGGGTAACGCCGGTAAATACGGCCGAAGAATGGGAAAGATTTCAGCAGAATAAGTTCGCAAAACTGCCAAAGTTCAGCTATCGGCTTATTTCTTTAGATCCTGAAATTGAGAAAAGAAAATTATTCAACATTTCACTCGAAAACATCGAACACCCAACCCTTGCATTTCTGCTGCGGGATAAGCGTTTAGAGCTGGAAAAGCAACTCATTATGCTTGAAGAGCGGGGCACCAAAAAGTTTTTACACACCAGCCAGAGCGTTTTCGGCAATATTGACGAAATCCTGAAAGTTGCGGCCGTATCTCTTTTAACAGACGAAGCCCCTAATGAGCAGGCGGAGTACAACGCGGTAAACGCAGTTGATTTTGCCCGTGCCGCCGAATCAGAACTGGAAAAATACCGTCCACATTTTCCGGGGTTAAGCCTCATGATAAAAATAAAAGACAACGTAAACGGTCTCATGGTTTCGGGCTCCGAGCTACTGGTTAGTAAATATCTAAGCATCAGCGAAGCGAGAGTAAACGCACTTATACAACACGAAGTGGGCACCCACATTCTTACCTACTGCAACGGCCGCTCGCAACCGCTCGGTTTGATGTACGCCGGTTTTGCCGGCTATGAAGAAACGCAGGAAGGAATGGCGGTACTCTCCGAACATTTGGTTGGTGGATTAAATATAAACCGGCTAAAACTCCTGGCGGCCCGCGTGGTAGCGGTAGATACCCTGGTGAGCGGCGCAGATTTTATCGAAACGTTTAACACGCTCACGCGGAATTATGGATTTAAAAATAAAACAGCTTTTACCATAAGCATGCGGGTACACCGGGGCGGAGGCTATACCAAAGACGCTGTTTACCTCAAAGGCTTATTAGACATTCTCACGTTTATTAAAGGCGGTGGCCAGCTGGCCGAATTATATGGAGGGAAATTTGCTTTAGAGCACCTGCCGCTAATTGAAGAGCTAACGCATTTGCGAATATTGCGGAAACCAAAATTGCCAGCTTATCTAATTACGCCGCAGGCAACAGAGAAGTTGGAAAAAATAAAAAACGGCATCCAATTAAGAGAGCTGGTTAATTGAACTAAAACAAACCGATATGAAAATTGCATTCGTAATAAATGATATTAAAACAGAAAAAGCCAATTTTACAACCATTTACCTGGCTTTAACCGCCCATAAAAGAGGGCATAAAGTTTTCCTTTTTGGAGTAGGAGATCTGGGCTATTCTTCAGACGGGCACATGGTTGCGCAGGCAAAATCGGTGGGAGAACAATCTTTTAAAACCAACGAGACTTTTTTTAAGGCTCTTGAAAAGTCAGAAGCGGTAAAAATCAGCTCTAATGATCTTGACGTTTTATACTTGCGGAATGATCCTTCGGAAGATATAAACGATAGAAACTGGGCGCAAAACGCACCTTATATTTTCGGGCAGATTGCCATGCGGGATGGTGTAATTGTTCTCAACCACCCCACCAGCCTTTCAGACGCGATCAATAAAATGTACTTTCAGCATTTCCCGGAAATCCTCCGGCCTAAAACCATTATAACCCGTGAGCCTAAAGAAATACAAGATTTTTTTGAATCGCAAAAGCAGCGGATCATCTTAAAGCCGCTTCAGGGATCGGGAGGCAAAAATGTGTTTATTGTGGATAAGAATTCGAAGGGAAACCTTAACCAAATCATTGAAGCCATTTCTACCGATGGTTTTATCATTGCTCAGGAATATCTACCCAAAGCCAAAGATGGCGATACCCGTTTTTTTCTGATGAACGGCTTGCCCTTAGAAGTAAACGGAAAATTTGCCGCCATGAAGCGGGTAAACAAGGCCGGTGATATCAGAAGCAATATACACGCCGGCGGTACGGGCGTAAAAGCCGAGGTAGACCAGGAAATGCTTGATTTGGTGCAGATATTAAAACCGAAACTGGTGCAGGACGGCATGTTTCTGGTAGGGGTGGATATTGTTGGCGATAAATTGATGGAGATCAATGTATTTAGTCCGGGAGCTTTAAATATGATCTCTGCGATGTACGATGTTGATTTTGGAACCGCTGTGATTAAAGCCATCGAAAACAAAGTTCTCTATAAAAAAACCTACGGACAGTATGTTGATAATATAACCCTGGCCACATTATAATGCGAGGTTAGCCGTTATTTTATATCTTGGCTTCCGCCGATTTTTTGGTCAAAAAACGCAAATTGAACGCCGTGAAATCCATCAGCAGAAAGGCATTTTTGAAGAATACCGCAGTGTTATGCGCCGGTGCGGCACTTGCTACTTCATTTAAATACCTTCCCAAAACACCAAAGTTATCTTTCTCTACGCTGGGTTGCCCCGATTGGTCTTTTTTAAGAATCGCCGACTTCGCGGTTGAGCACGGCTATAAGGGAATTGAAGTGCGGGGCTTGCAGCGGGAGATGGATTTGCCTCAATCTAAAGAATTCAACACCCCCGAACGCAGAAATGCCACTTTATCGCTTATGCGGGATAAGGATTTGAAATTTGTAGGCCTGGGATCGTCGGCTACGTTGCATTTTGCTGATGCTGCCATCCGCGAAAGAAATCTTGACGAAGGCAAACGGTTTATTGATCTGGCAGAAGATATCAACTGCCCGTACGTCCGTGTTTTCCCGAATAATTTCCCGGAAGGGCAGGAGAAAAGCAAAACTATAGATCTGATCAGCGCAGGTTTGCTGGAGCTGGCTGAGTACGCAAACGGATCTTCAGTTTCTGTACTGATGGAAACCCACGGCGATTTGGTGCAAACAGATGATTTGATTTCTATTATGGAAGCCACCCGGCACAAGCATGCCGGTTTACTTTGGGATGTTTGCAATATGTGGGTTGTAACGCAGGAACCCCCCGTTCGGGTTTACAGTAAACTCCGTAAGTACATTCGCCATACACATATCAAAGATGCCATTCTGAACAATGAAAAGCCGGAATACAAATTTTTGGGCGAAGGAATTGTCCCAATTTTTGACGCGATCCGTGAATTGATAAAAGACGACTATAACGGTTTTTATAGCTTTGAGTGGGAAAAATTATGGCACCCTCAACTCGCCGAACCTGATCTCGCAATCGCTAATTATGCAAATACCATGCGTAAGCATTTCTAAATCATAACGCGTTTTTTCTTGTTCGAACCCATTACATCCTCCAAAAAAATAAACATGCCTGCCGATTCCACCTTTCTAAACATTAAAGCAAAACAACAAAATACATTCGATGCCATTATTGTTGGCTCCGGTATAAGCGGAGGCTGGGCGGCCAAAGAGTTATGCGAAAAAGGACTAAAAGTGTTGCTCCTGGAGCGGGGAACAAATGTGCAGCATCCGGAATATCCTACCGCTACAAAAAACCCATGGGATTTCCAGCATCGCCTCCGGCTAACCGAAGAAGAAAAACAGCAACAATTTGTACAGAGCCGGCATTATTCCTTTCGGGAAGATAACAAGCATTTCTACATCAATGATCAGGAGAATCCGTATGTGGAAAATAAACGGTTCGACTGGATTCGCGGCGATATTGTCGGCGGTCGCTCTCTGCTGTGGGCTCGTGCCTGTTACCGCTGGAGTGATTTAGATTTTGAAGCAAACCTGAAAGACGGGCACGGGGTAGACTGGCCCGTTTGATACAAAGATATTGCCCCCTGGTACAGTTATGTAGAGCGGTTTATCGGTGTAAGCGGTGCTGCAGAGGGTATTCCGCAGCTTCCCGATGGCGAATTTCAACCCCCGTTTGAAATGAACGCCGTAGAAAAGTATTTTAAACAGAAAGTTGAAAACGGATTTCCGTCCCGTAAGGTAATTATGGGGAGAACGGCCAATCTTACTAAACCGGTTAAAGGGCGTGGACTGTGCCTCGCCAGAGACCTTTGCCATCGAGGCTGCCCGTACGGAGCGTACTTCAGCACCAACGCAAGCACGATGCCCGCTGCATTCGCCACCGGGAATTTAACCCTGAGGCCAAATTCTCCGGTAAATAAGGTGATATACGATGAGCAAAAAGGAACTGCAACAGGCGTTGAGGTTATTGATACGGAAACGAATGAAGTTTTGGAATTTTACGCCCGCCTTATTTTTTTGAACGCCTCTACCGTAGCTACAACATCGATTTTGTTAAATTCAACATCGTCACGTTTTCCGAATGGTCTGGGCAATGGCAGCGATCAGGTTGGGCGCAATTTAATGGATCATCACAAAGGATTATCAGCTACCGCGAATGTGGAAGGCTTTTTAAACGATTATTATTACGGCCGCAGACCGGTTTCCATTTACATTCCCCGGTTTGTAAACTTAAAAGGCTATCAGGAAGGATTTTTACGCGGATATAATTTTGGAGGTGGCGCTTACCGCCTTCGCGGAGAGGCAGAAACAACCATCGGTGTGCCGCTAAAAGAAGCGATGTCTGAACCGGGCGGCTGGCAGATGAGTTTATTCGCTTTTGGCGAATGTTTACCTTATTCCGAAAACCGTATTACCCTAAGCCAAACCGAAAAAGATAAATGGGGACGGCCCCTGACCGTTGTTGATTGCGAATTTAAAGAGAACGAGCGGGCAATGAACAAAGACATAAGTTCAAAGGCTGAAGAGTTGCTGGAGGGCGCTGGCTTTCGCGATGTGCGGGTTAGAAATACCATGTCTTTTCCGGGAAACGCCAACCACGAGATGGGAACCGCCCGCATGGGCCACGATCCGAAAACCTCGGTGCTCAATAGTTTCAATCAAATGCACGAAGCGCCGAATGTGTTCATTACCGATGGTTCCTGCATGACGTCGGGCTCCTGCGTAAATCCTTCGCTCACGTATATGGCGCTTACCGCAAGGGCCTGCGATTATGCGGTAAAAGAGTTAAAGAAACAAAATATATAACCGTTTATCAATTTTTGTGACCGCGTCACCTCAGTTCATCCTGACGCGGGTTGGCATAGCGCAAAACATTCTTTCTGGAGCTTAAAACTTTTTTCCCTGCCTGATGATTTATAGTTGTCTTGCCTTGCCAAAAGCTTGGCGAAACGTAGGTTCAGGTAGCTCTGAATCAAATAAAATCAGAATTTTTATGAAGCGTATTGCAATTTTGGGCGGCGGGCCGAGTGGCCTGTTTATGTTTAAGCGGCTGGTAGAAAGCGGTCAGACGGATTGGTATGTAGATGTGTTTGAGCGCAAACAGCAATTGGGAGCAGGAATGCCCTACAGCACTGAAGGTGCGGGCAGGGAGCATATCACCAACGTATCGGGCAACGAAATTCCCGGGCTGGTTACGCCCATTTCGGACTGGGTGAAAACGCTACCGGAAGAAACGGTGCTTCAATTCGGTATAAATCCCGACAACTTCAATGATTATAAGGTACTTCCAAGACTCTTATTCGGGCAATATCTTGCGGCTCAATTTAATCTCCTTCGCAGCAAAGCAGAAGAAGCGGGCATCCATACCGACTTTCATCTGAATGCCGACGTGGCCGACGTGATTGATTTCCCGGATAAGGATAAAGTGGAAGTAGTGTTAGCCAGTAAAGAGCGGTTTGAATTTGATCACGTGATTATTTGTACTGGCCACAACTGGCCGGGAAAGCTGGAAGGACAGGTGGCCGGTTATTTTGATTCTCCTTATCCGCCGGATAAACTGGCTTTAAAATTAAATCATCCTGTTGCGGTTCGCGGATCTTCATTAACAGCCATTGATGCCATACGCACGCTTGCCCGCAATAATGGCAGCTTTAAAAGAGATAACGGAAGTCTGAACTTCGCCCTTGCGGATGCAAGCGAAAACTTTAAATTGGTGATGCATTCAAAAAACGGCTTGCTACCAGCCATACGGTTTCACCTGGAAGATTCTCACCTGATGAAAGACGCGGTGCTTAGCAAAGAAGAGATTGAACAGAACCGGGCTGAAAATGAGGGCTTCCTCTCGCTTGATTATGTTTTTGAGCAGAATTTTAAATACCTGATCAGATCAAGAGATCCGGAGTTTTATGAGCAAATAAAACAGATGCAACTGGAAGAATTTGTAACCGCCATGATGGAACTTCGCGAACGCCTGGACCCGTTCCAGTTGTTTGAAGCAGAATATGCCCAGGCAGAGAAATCTATAAAGCGAAAGGAATCTGTTTACTGGAAAGAAATGCTGGCTGTTCTCAGCTTCGCCATGAATTATCCCGCTAAATATTTTTCGGCCGAAGACCGTCAGCGTTTAGAAAAACATCTCATGCCTTTAATCGCTATCGTAATCGCTTTCGTGCCGCAACAGTCGGCACAAGAGATGCTGGCGCTTTACCACCGTGGAGTGTTAGAACTTGTGCCTGTAGGCGATGATAGCGAGGTTGAGCCGCAATCCGGCGGAGGAATCATTTATCATTACACGTCCGAAGATAACCAGCAAAATGCGTGTTCATTTCAAACTTTTGTTGATTGCATCGGGCAGCCGCACCTTTCGGCAGATGATTTTCCGTTTAAAAGCCTCCTCGAACAGAAAGCCATCAGCCGGGCGCAGCTAAAATTCAGAGATCCCGAGAAAGCGGTACGAGAGCTGGAAGCGGGGAATAAAAAAGTGAAACCAGACGGGATTGGAGGTTTCTATCTGGATGTGCCCGGTATCACTATTAATGATAGTTTCCAGGTGCTTGATGAATACAATGCGCTGAACGAACGTATTTATATTATGGCCGTCCCGTATATTGGCGGGTACAACCCCGATTATTCCGGACTTGATTTTGGCGAAGCAGCATCCGAGGCGATTTTAAAAAGCCTTATTTGAACGGTTTTTGATTTTCTACGTTAGTAATAAATGGAACAAGCACTTGAGGAAAATACCAACCTAAAACTTTTTCTGATTTTATTAGGATCGAAAGCACCAAACCGCAATGTAGAACAGCATGATTATTTTTTCGGCATCGCCACTGCCCTGCCGCAACTTATTGAAGAAATTAAAGCATTCTGGCCCGAAGCGGGCGAAGGCATCCATGTTGATGGCTGGCGGGAAGTAACTCAGGTGGATGGCTTCGAGATTAAAGTGGTTTTAAATACGCCGGCTAAATATCAGTCGGATAACACTCTTTTTTTTATTAACCTTGGCGGATATCAGCAGGGCAAACTGGAAGAGCAGCATTACACGGTCTTAACCGTTCAGAAGCACCCCACAGCAGCAATTGACCACGCAAAAAAAACTATTTTTTACAAAATCAACACCTTGAAATCGGTTAAGGGAGCCAGCTCGCATATTGATGAAAAGTATGGGGTAGATGTTGACGAAATTTACCGTGTGGAAGATATTTTGACTGAAGGCCAGAAGAAAAAATATCGGATTGAAATAATTCCCGCCGAAAGGGTTAAGCACGATCTTATTCATCTGGGATATCTTAAATTAAATAAACTTGCAAAAATGATTTAGCAACCCGGGCGGTATTGATTTTTTGCTAAATTTTCATCAATAAAAATACCTTGCTTAAGTCGGTTTGCCCGAAGTTTATGTATATGAAGAAAATTTAAATGTGGTTATGAAAAAATTAGCTTTTCTTTTTTGCCTGGTGCTGACCGCCTGCCAAAACGGGGCGCCCAAAAGTGGCCCGGAGCTGCTTGAGAAATCAATCGCCTTTCACGATCCCGATAAACAGTGGGATACGTTGAAAACCCATTTATTTTTAAGCAGTACCGATACGGCAGGCGTTGAAAGTTTTTTTGAGCTGAAGATTGATAATACTGAAGATTATTTTGCCCACATATCCCACCCGGATGGGAAGAATATTGAAAAGGGTGTTTCTAAAGGGAAAGAGTTTTTTAAGATTAACGGGGATACGGTAACCAGCGGGGCGGATCGGGAAAAGTACGACCTGAATTCTAAGAGTGTCAAATTTCTGCACAGCTTTTACATGTATCTGTACGGCTTGCCCATGAAGCTTCAGGACGAGGGAGCAATTATTGATCGGAATGTTAGATCGGAGGTGTTTAAAGGGAAAACCTATCAAACACTGGGCGTTACTTATAAGCCGGAGATGGGCGAAGAAGTCTGGACCTTCTTTATGGATCCCGAAACTTCAGCCATGCAGGCTTACCGGTTTATGTTTAGCCCCGGTTCTGCAGAAGGCGAATATGTGTTGCTTGATGAAATTGTTGAGGTAGACGGCATGAAAATTCCCAAAGTGCGCAAATGGTTTCTGGTAAAAGGAGATCAGTACCTGGGAACCGATAAGCTTTTAAAGGCGGAAGAATTATAAAAAGACATTTTTCGGCAACTAGAAGTTCGGCTTGAGCACGTACTTGTCGTAAAACCTGAAAATATGTTCGGCGGCTTCTTCAGCAGTATCAACCAACCGGAAAAGGTTCAAATCTTCTTCGTTGATATTTTTCTCGCCGGCCAGCATGGTGTTTTTTACCCAATCCATTAAGCCTTTCCAATATTCGGTACCTACCAGTACAATGGGGAAGCGGGCAACTTTTCCGGTTTGTATCAGCGTAAGCGCCTCAAACATCTCGTCCAT
>JBGTBV010000038.1:0-5380 GCA_041749185.1 Daejeonella sp.
CTTCACCCAATTCATCGTAATTTTTACCTTGTTGTATTGCAAGGCTACCCGTTTCAAATCTAAAAATGCCTAAGACCCCATTGTAATCAACTATATCGGGCCGTTTTTCACCACTCCAAATTATATAATTCCAAATATTGATTTTCCAAATATTAGGTAAGCTTTTGACGTCAATCCCATGTGGATTTGGTATGTAGCCATTATTTAACTTTTCAACCATAATACGACAATTCCGTCTCCCTCCAATCATGGTATGTGTAAGAGGAAACCATTCGGGAATATCTTCGATTCTATTGCTGAAAAGAACGCTATCCCCATCGTTCATTACCCAAAAGTCGGATATCTCATATTTGCCTTCAAGCGCCCAAATGCTTGAAGTATCCTGTGCCCAGGATAAAATATCTCCTTTCCTACAAGGAAGAATTTTCGAAGTATCAGCAGGAAAGGTTGTGATTGAGTAGTTTTCCACTCGAGCTAATTTATACGCTTATTTGATTTTAATATTTGTAAGGGCTTTTTATCGACAATCTGTCGCTCTGGTTTTCTTTTGCATTCGAATATTACATATAAATCATCTCCAGAACATGTGAAGCTATAATTGAGGATTACCACTTTATTCTTTATCTGTAAAGTCTTTTTCAATTCAACAATATCAAACTCCTCTGATATAATTATTTCATTTTCAATTTTCGAATCAATTTTTTGAGCAATAATTTTCATTTTCTTTGTCATGACTTAATTAATCAATTACAAATATACGAGGCATTTTGCGGAGAATTACTGAAGCACTTCTCCAAAAAGCCCCGCCGTTTCCGGCAGGGCTCCTTAAACGTATCTGTTATAGTAACCTATTAAAGCTGTTAAACTGATGACCCTAACTACATCCCCCCTGCGTTCCACAATTCAAACACTTGTAACAAGTACCCGATCTCACCATAATATGTCCGCAGTTACCGCAGGCCGGGGCATCCGATTGTCCGCCGCCGGAGATATCAAAAACAGGCTTTAGCTTTTTGTCGGCAGTTACTTTGCTTTCTGAAGACTTAGGAACAGAGGCGAAGTTGTTCTGATCCGGATTCTTGTCTTCATCAGCCATTTGGGGGTTACCTAAAACCGCTTTCTGCTCCGTAATTACATGTACCAAATCTTCGCGACCCAAATACTCGTAACCCAGCATCCTGAAAATATAATCAATAATAGAAGTGGCCGATTTGATGTTCTCATGGCCGCTAACCATACCGCTTGGTTCAAAACGGGTGAAGGTGAATTTGTCTACAAATTCTTCCAAAGGCACACCATATTGCATTCCTACCGAAACCGCGATAGCGAAACAGTTCATCAGCGAGCGGAAAGTTGCGCCTTCTTTGTGCATATCTACGAAGATTTCGCCCAAGGTTCCGTCTTCGTATTCGCCTGTGCGAACGAAAATGGTTTGTCCGCCAACGGCTGCTTTCTGGGTAAAACCAGAACGACGGTGCGGCAAACTTTTCTTCTCAACCACGGCCGATAACTGGCGTTTGAAGTTGGTATTGGTCGAGCGTTCTAAGATAGCACGGGCGGCTTCCAGAACCTGCTCCGGGGTCAGATCGCTTAAGCGAACGTTTGCTGCTTCGCCTAAAACTTCTTCAACGGTATCCAGCTTGTCTTCCTTAGAATCAGACGATTTGGTAGAAAGCGGCTGCGATAATTTACAACCATCGCGGTAAAGCGCATTGGCTTTTAGAGCCGATTTCCAGGAAAGTTCGTAGCATTCTTTAATCTCCTCAACCGTTGCTTCGTTCGGCAGATTGATGGTTTTAGAAATAGCACCTGAAAGGAAAGGCTGTGCGGCGGCCATCATACGGATGTGACCCGTAGCGTGAATATACCGCTGACCTTTGTTGCCGCATTTATTGGCGCAGTCAAATATCGGGTAATGCTCCTCTTTCAAATACGGTGCACCTTCAATGGTCATGGTGCCGCAAATAAATTCGTTTGCTTCGGCAATCTGCTGACGGGTAAAACCGATGGCACGTAAAAAGTTAAACTCCTGCGCATTGTATTGCTCCGGTTTGAAACCTAAACGCTTCAGACAATCTTCGCCCAAAGTCCATTGATTAAACACGAAACCAATTTCAAAAGCAGCTAATAATGATTTGTCAATTTTTTCCAGCTCGTCCTGAGTGAAACCTTTGGCAGCCAGACTATCAAAATTGATGTGCGGCGCTTTGTTCAACGTAGCCGATCCTTTGGCATAATTAACGATGGTTTCAATTTCATGCTCATTATAACCCTGGTTACGCAAAGCGGCCGGAACGCCCTGGTTAATGATCTTGAAATAACCACCACCCGAAAGTTTTTTGAATTTCACCAAAGCGAAATCAGGCTCGATACCGGTGGTATCGCAATCCATTACCAAACCGATGGTTCCGGTTGGGGCGATCACCGTAGTTTGTGCATTGCGGTAACCGTATTCCTCGCCTAACTGAACCGCTTTATCCCAGGCATTGCAGGCCGCCGACAGCAAATAATCCGGGCATTTTTTCTGGTCAATTCCTACCGGGTTAATTTCCAGTCCTTCGTATGCATCGTTGTTGTAAGCCGCATACCGGTGGTTGCGCATCACCCGCATCATGTGTTTTTTGTTTTTCTCGTACTCACTAAAAGTCCCCAACTCTTTCGCCATCTCGGCCGAAGTTGAGTAAGCCGTACCGGTCATGATCGCGGTAATAGCACCACCGATCGCACGGGCTTTTTCACTATCGTAAGGAATACCTGCAACCATCAGCATGGAACCTAAGTTGGCATAACCTAAACCTAAGGTGCGGTAATCGTACGATAACTGGGCAACTTCCTTGGATGGGAATTGTGCCATCAAAACAGAAATTTCAAGAACTACTGTCCAGATGCGGCAGGCGTGTTCAAAACCTTTTACATCAAAAATCAATGTTTGCGGATCGAAGAAATGCGCCAGATTAATAGAAGCCAGGTTACAGGCCGTGTTATCCAGGAACATATATTCTGAACACGGGTTGGAAGCGTTGATGCGACCGCCTTCGGGGCAGGTATGCCACTCGTTGATGGTCGTATCGTATTGTACGCCCGGATCGGCGCAAGCCCATGCGGCGAAGGCGATATCCTGCCAAAGTTTTTCTGAGGAGATTGATTTAACCGGCTTGCCGGTAATGCGGCCAATCAAATCCCAGTTTTTGCCTTCTTCCAACGCTTTAAAAAAGGTGTTTGGGATACGAACCGAGTTGTTGGAATTTTGTCCGGAAACGGTGCGATAGGCTTCGCCTTCGTAATCAGAAGAATAACCGGCGGCAATTAAAGCGGCCACCTTCTTTTCTTCTTCCACTTTCCAATTCACGAAGTTGTCAATTTCCGGATGATCCATATCCAGGCAAACCATTTTGGCCGCCCGACGGGTCGTTCCGCCAGATTTGATCGCTCCTGCGGCACGGTCGCCGATTTTCAAAAACGACATCAAGCCGGAGGAATAGCCTCCACCCGAAAGTTTTTCATTTTCGCCACGGATAGCAGAATAGTTAGTTCCAACACCCGAGCCGTATTTGAAAATACGGGCTTCGCGAACCCAGAGATCCATGATGCCGCCATCGTTTACCAGATCATCCGAAACCGATAAAATGAAACAGGCGTGCGGCTGCGGGCGCTCGTACGCGGAAGTTGACCGTTCTAATTTTTCCGTATCCGGATTAACGAAATAATGTCCCTGCGGCTTTCCGGTAATTCCGTACGAAGAATGCAAACCGGTATTGAACCATTGCGGCGAATTTGGTGCCGCCAACTGGCCAACAATGGTGTACGCCAGCTCATCGTAAAATACTTGGGCATCATCCGCGGAAGCGAAATAATTATACTTTTCGCCCCATTGCCGCCAGCAGCCGGCCATGCGGTGCGCCACTTGCTTGATGCTGTTTTCAGAACCGGTGGTGCCATCAGGTTTAGGTACGCCGGCTTTACGGAAATATTTTTGTGCGAGAATATCGGTGGCCACCTGGCTCCACGTTGAGGGCACTTCTACATCGTTCATTTCAAAAACCGCATCGCCCGCCGGGTTGCGGATCACCGAACTGCGTTTTTCATACTTGAACAGGTCATACACGTTCACATTCGGTTTTGTGAAGTAGCGCTGAAAGCCCAGACCTTTTCCGGTTGCTTTTGACGCTTGGTTTGCAGAAGATTTTGCCATTGATTGAATATTTAAATTGTTAATGCTTAGAACTTTATGCCCCGAAAAATAGTAGAGAGTTTTAAACCAAATTTATCTTAAGCCGACCCCAATCTCTACGCTGAGTTTTCCACAAACTGTTAGTGTATGTAGCATGTAGCGCACTTATTTGTAGCAAGAACTTGATTATAAGAAAGGTAGGGCTGTGGAAAACTCCCGAAAAGAGCGAAAACAGCAGATTTTCGTCACAATTTGAAATGGGAAAAAGGGCAGAGAACCGTGGGAGGATTGAACAATCGGGGTTGATAAACTATTGGCGATCTAAGATTTCACGCAAAGCAAAATAAGAAAAGCGCAAAGACCGCAAAGCTGCTTTGCGGTCTTTGCGCCTTAACTTTGCGGTCTTTGCGTGAAACCTTGAATTCTGTAGCGGAAACCTGACAGCTGAAACCTATTCAATCAGCGTTACTTTAATCATGTTGGTTTTGCCTTTTTTCTCTATCGGGATGGCTGCGGTATTGATCACCCCCAGGCCTGGCTCAATAAGTCGCACTGCTTTTAAGATTTTGTTTACCTCGCTAATCGTCTTATCGGTACTTTCAAACTTATCATAATAAAACCCTCTGACGCCCCAAATAAGGCTCAGTGTGTTCAGCAATTTACGGTTACTGGTAAAAATAAAGGTGCTCGCTTTTGGCCGGTGACTTGAAATTTCGAAAGCTGTATAACCGGATGAGGTCATGGATATAATGCCCACCGCATTGGTTTTCTCGGCCAGATAAACCGCCGAACCGCAAACAGCATCGCCCATGTAAGTTGGCGAACCGGTATTTAAAACTTTAGGGATATTAAAAGGGTATTCGTTTTCTTCTACATTGCGCACAATCTTTTGCATGGTTTCAATCACTATGATGGGGTATTCGCCTACCGAGCTTTCGCCGCTCAACATCACCGCGTCGGCTCCGTCAAGTACAGAATTGGCCACGTCATTCACTTCGGCACGGGTTGGGCGTGCGTTGGTAATCATACTCTCCAGCATTTGTGTAGCCACAATTACAGGCTTAGAAGCACTACAACATTTTCTGATAATCATTTTTTGAAGCATCGGAACCTGCTCCATCGGCATTTCCACACCCAGATCTCCCCGGGCAACCATCACGGCATCGCTCACATTAATAATGGCGTCAATATTATCAATGGCTTCGGGTT
>JBGTBV010000039.1:0-9976 GCA_041749185.1 Daejeonella sp.
TTTTCACTATTTTATTTGCGCTGCTGCTCATTCAGATTATCAAAATATTAGAAAATTATTTTTCTCACAGATATGATTTTAGAGAAGTTGACAATCTCAAAGAGAGAAAACTAAAAACGCAACTTCAGTTTGTCAGGAAAATCCTCATCTCCATTATTGTTATTATTACTGCTGGTGTTATCTTATTGAGCTTTGAAAGCATGCGCAAACTGGGCGCCGGTATGCTTACGGGCGTTGGCATCAGCGGGATAATTATCGGCTTTGCCGCTCAAAAATCATTAGGAAATTTGTTGGCCGGTTTCCAGATAGCCTTTACCCAGCCCATAAGAATTGATGACGTTTTGGTAGTAGAGGGCGAATGGGGCAAGGTTGAGGAAATTACATTAACCTATGTAGTACTCAAAATTTGGGATCAGCGACGGCTGATTCTCCCGATAAACTATTTTATTGAGAAGCCTTTTCAGAACTGGACAAGGGTTACCGCAGAGCTCATCGGCACCGTTTTCTTATATCTGGATTACACCGTACCGGCCGGTAAGCTGCGTAAAGAATTGCTGCGCCTGCTGGAGGCGAACCCGCTATGGGATAAACGGGTTTGCGCCTTGCAGATTACTGATGCAAAAGAAAATAGCGTAGAGATTAGGGCGCTGGTAAGCGGCGTAAATTCATCAGATGTTTTTGATCTGCGTTGCCAGGTTCGGGAAGGCCTGATCTGTTTTGTTCAGGAAAATTATCCGGAGTGCCTGCCAAAAACCCGGGCAGAAGTAGAAGGAGGACTGAATATAAAATCATGAGGTTTGATTGTTGCAGGCAAGGCCAGTATCTCTAAAACTGGTATCGCCAAAGCAATGAATAACCCAGTTAAATTTAATAAGTAATGGATAAACACACGTATCAAACAGGAATAATCGGGAACTGTGCTTTTTTAGCGCATGTACATAAAAACACCAATATTGAGTGGCTGTGCTGGCCGCGTTTTGACAGCTCATTTGTTTTCGGCGGATTTCTCGATCAGGAGAAAGGCGGCTCGTTTACTATTTTGCCGGCGGGCGAATATACCAGCGAACAGTATTATCTGGAAAACACCAATGTTTTGTGCACAGACATTACTACTTCTGAAGGGAGTTACCGGATAACCGATTTTGCCCCGAGATTTAGTCAGTACGATCGCTTTTTTAAGCCGCTCATGCTTATCCGCAAGGTAGAACTGCTTTCTGGAGTTCCCCGCATCAGGGTAAAATGCTCTCCGGTTTATGATTATGGACGAAAGAAGCTCGTCTCCCATCGCGGAAGCAGCCACATACAGTTTGAAGGTGCAGAAGAAAGCATCAGGTTAACCACCAACATCCCGATAAATTATGTGCTGGATGAACAATTTAACGTGCTAAGTGAAACCAAATATCTGGTACTTACTTACGGCAACCCCATGGAAGCACCGCTTGCCAGCACCGCCGAACAGTTTTTACGGGAAACAATAGCCTATTGGCGATTGTGGATTAAACACTCATCTATTGCCGCATTTTACCAGCGCAATGTAATCCGCTCGGCGCTGGCCTTAAAAATCCATCAGTATGAAGATACCGGGGCCATCATTGCAGCGAGCACCACCAGTTTGTCTGAGTTTCCAGAAAGCGGCCGGAATTGGGATTACCGCTATTGCTGGCTTCGCGACACGTTTTATGTGATCAACTCCTTAAACCATATAGGCCATTTTGAAGAGATGGAGCGCTATTTTAACTACGTAACCGATATTTCTGTTTCTGAAGACTCGCGGTACCAGCCGCTTTACGGTATAACCGGAGAGAAAAAGCTTTACGAGAGTACACTCGATCACTTAAGCGGATATTTAGGAAACCAGCCGGTAAGAATAGGTAACCAGGCTTATGAGCACATTCAGAATGATATTTACGGTCAGGTGCTGATTTCTTTATTGCCCCTGTACATTGATCATCGTTTTATTTTTGCGGAGCGTAAAGATTCTGTTCGCTGGATTGATTATTTGCTTACTAAAGTTGAGCAAACTATTGACGAGAAGGATGCCGGTATCTGGGAGTTCAGAAATATTGCGAACATCCATTGTTACAGCAACCTGTTTCAATGGGCCGGTTGCTCGGCCGCCGAAAAAATGGCCCGGGCAATCGGGGATGACCGGTTGCTTGATAAGGCGATTTCGCTAAAAAACCGGGCTGCCAAACATATCGAAGACTGCTATGATCCGGTGCGGAAAGTTTACACGCACGCGGTTGGGAGTCCGCATTTGGATGCCAGCACCTTGCAATTGATTATGATGAACTATCTTGATCCGGCTTCAGAGCGTGCCCGCGATCATTTGACCGCCCTGGAAAAGGAGCTTAAAACGCCCAACGGGTTATTTTACCGGTATTTGCATGCTGATGATTTCGGGAAACCGAAAACAACCTTTTTAATCTGCGCTTTCTGGTATGTAGAAGCTTTAGCATGTGTAGGCCGCTTAGACGACGCCATCCGCGAGTTCGAAAACCTTTTGCAATACTCAAACCACCTGTTGCTTTTCAGCGAAGATGTTGATGAGGAGACAGGAAGCCAATGGGGAAATTTTCCACAGGCCTACAGCCACGTGGGATTGATGAACGCCGCGTATCGCATAGCCATTAAACTAGATGTTCCGGTGTTTCTATAATGGTAGTTTTATGAAAAACTCCTGTGTTCGAATTTCATAAAGTTTTCATTGGTACCATCTTTGTAACTCTTTTCGCGGATGTAATTTTGAAGTCGTTTACATCTTGATTATGAATTTTTTGTACCCGTCTTCAACAGAGTTATCAGCGTGGAACTCCGTGTGCAGAAGCGCATATATAACTAAACAAAACTTTAAAGCACGTGGAAGCTCCATTGTCAAAAAAACAAATACTATCCAAATGAAAAGATTGATAAGTTTTAGCTGTGTTGCCGCATTATTGCTGTTGAACACATGCGCTGTTAATCCGGTAACGGGAAAAAGACAGGTGGTACTGATGTCTGAAGCACAGGAAATTGCGATGGGCAAGGATGCCGATCCGCAGATTATCCGCCAGTTCGGACTGTATGAAAACAAGGATCTTCAAACCTTCATTAATGTAAAGGGAAAAGAGATGGCGGCAATTTCGCACCGTCCAAATTTAGATTATCAGTTTCGTGTTTTAGATTCTGATGTGTTAAATGCCTTCGCGGTTCCCGGCGGGTACGTTTATTTTACCCGGGGCATTATGGCCCATTTTAATAATGAGGCAGAATTTGCGGGCGTGTTAGGACATGAGATAGGGCACGTAGCTGCAAGGCATTCGGTAGAACAGCAGCGCAATGCCGTTCTGGGACAATTGGGAATTATTACGGGGGCCATCATTTCGCCGGAGTTCGGGCAATTTGCCGAACAGGCGTCTCAGGGATTAGGACTCTTGCTGTTAAAGTTTGGCCGTGATGCAGAACGTGAATCGGATAGGTTAGGAGTGGAGTACTCGACCAAAATTGGTTACAACGCCCACGAAATGGCTGATTTTTTTAAAACTTTAGAGCGCAAATCTGGCCCGGAAGGACAGGCTATTCCTGATTTTTTATCTACCCATCCCAACCCTGGCGACCGGCTGGTAACTGTTAATAAATTGGCCACCGAATGGATCCAGAAGCTAAACCTGAAAGATCCGGCGGTAAACCGAAACGCTTATCTTAAACGTATAGAAGGCCTGGTTTACGGAGAAGATCCAAAGCAGGGATTTGTAGAGGATAACATATTTTACCATCCGGTTTTAAAATTGCAATTCCCAATCCCGGCCAACTGGTCTTTCGCAAACAGCCCAGACAAGTTTCAAATGGCTCCTAAAGATGGGAGAGCCCTCATGATGCTTACATTAGCTCCCGGCAAAACCTTGCAGGAAGGAGCCAGTGCGGTATTACAACAATATAATCTCCGGGCGCTTGAAACCCAGCAGGTGACGGTTAATGGTTTGCAAGCAATTGCCATGGTGGCAGATCAGCAGCCTGCGCAACAACAACAGCAGCAGCAGCAGCAACAGGTTGTTCGTACGTTATCTTACGTAATCCAGTATAACGACCTTTTGTATCATCTCATCGGGGTATCTTCTGCCAACGATTTTAACAATTACCAGCCCGTGTTCAACAGTACCATGCAAAATTTCAGGCAGCTTACAGATGCGTCTAAAATAAACCGCAAACCCGAGTTGGTTCGAATTAAAACTGTGAAACAAAGTACAACGCTGGAGCAGGCTTTTAAAAGTTTTAACGTGCCCGCCAAGCGGATGGAGGAATTCGCCGTTATAAACGGGATGCGTCTGGCAGATCGGGTTGCGCAGGGAAGTCTTATTAAGGTGATCGAGCGATAGACAACGTTAATATTTTGGGCATCTCATTCAGGCAATGCGAAATTTCAAATACCGCGTGAGTTCCCTACCAGGTACTGTAAATAATTCCCGCTCCGAATATGAATGCCAGGGGCGCTAATAATCTAAAATATAACGGTTTTAGAATGTTGGCGCTTTTTAGCGAATAGTTGTGATGAAGTTTGCGGGGAACGAAATAGAGTATCAGCGAAGTGCCAAGCATAAACCAACCCAGCAATTTGAACAACATCGGCGATTTTGATAGATCTGAGTACAGGATTAATCCAATAGCTGGGATCATTCGGATGGTAATTTCGGCGTAATTGATAAACGGCGTGCTGCCTGCTTTCCTTAACATTGCCCGGGCCTTCGCCGGATCAAACAACATTAGTAAGCCCGAGCAGATTAGAAAACTGCCAAAAAGTAGTACAATCAGTTTTGCGGTGTACATCATTCTGCTACGTCAATTTCCATTTACCCATCCAATGCGTTTTTATAAACCTCAAGCGCCCGTTTTCTTGCGAAAGCATGATCTACAATTGGCTGCAGATAAAAAGGATCAAAGTTTCTGATCCAGGTTTTAACATACGTGAGTTTCGGGTCAAATTTTCTGGTCTGTTCGGTCGGATTAAAAATACGGAAATAAGGTGCCGAATCACATCCGCTCCCGGCAGCCCACTGCCTGTTGCCGTTGTTGGCCGACAGATCATAATCCAGTAATTTTTGGGCGAAGTAAGCCTCGCCCCAGCGCCAGTCTATGAGGAGATGCTTGCATAAAAAGCTGGCCGTTACCATGCGCACACGGTTGTGCATCCAACCCGTTTCGTTCAGTTGGCGCATTCCGGCATCAACCATCGGGTAACCGGTTTCGCCTTTGCACCACAAGTCAAATTCTTTCTCATTATTCCGCCACTTAATTTCATCGTATTTCGGTTTAAAGCTCTGATTTACAACCTGCGGAAAATGAAAGAGGATCATCATAAAGAACTCCCGCCAAATCAGCTCATTTAGCCAGGATTCGTTCAACCTGCTGGCCTGGGCAGCCAGTTGCCTGATGCTGACCGTGCCGAAACGAAGATGAACACTTAAATGACTGGTTCCGGCAACGCCCGGCGTATTTCGGGTTTCGTGGTACGAGCGGATGAGCGCTTCTGAAACATCAATGTCTGCAACTTCAAGGTTGATTTCTTCAAAACCGATTTCTGTTAACGTAGGAAAATGGAAAGGGCTGGTTTGAAAAACTTTTGTAAGGTGTTTTTCGCTGGGAAGACCGTCTGGATTCTGCTGGTAATACTTTTGCTTCCACACCTTTGAGTAGGGCGTAAACACGGTGTAGGGCGAACCATCCGCTTTCATTACTTCGTTTCGTTCAAAAATCACTTGATCTTTGAAAGTATAGAACGGAATGTTTTTAGAAGATAAAAACCTTTTTATTTCGCCGTCGCGATGGATGGCATACGGCTCATAATCATGATTGGTAAAAACTTCCCTCACATTAAATTCATTACAAATGCGTTCAAATGCATTAACCGGCGTGCTGTTTAAAACGTACAAAGATGAGTGGTTCTTAATAAGCTGCGCCTGAATATCCAGTAGCGCATTTCTGATAAACGCCACCCGCCTATCTTTTTTATCACTTAATTTATCAAGAATTTCGGTATCAAATACAAAGATAAGCAGCACCGGATATTCGCTTTTTAAAGCATGGTAAAGAGCTGTGTTGTCAAACAATCTCAGATCGCGGCGAAGCCAGCAAACACTAATTTCCTGTTTCAAAATCTACTGCTTAAATAAATTGAAAAAAGCCCGGCGGTTTTGAAAAGCATGGAATGAACTGCTGGCCAATAAAATCGCAGCGGTCAAAATTGCTGTTTGGATAACCAGCTGAGACCCGCCTTTATTTGCATTTGCTATTGCTATCGCGATAAGCGCCCAAACGCCAATCAATGCAAATTCCCGCATGTTGCGTTTCCAGGTGATGAAGAGGTTAACAAGGCCTGCCGCAGAAATCAGAGTCACGGCCCAGGTTTGGTCTGCGAGGCCAAATCCGTTCCAGTTTAACTTGGTTAAGTAAGCCGAAATATTGGCAATTAAAGCTACGCTGATCCATCCGGCGTAAGCCGAAAAAGGCCACCACACGCAGGCGATTTCCCGAAAGGGCGCATCGCTGATTTCCATGTTGGTTCTGATAACGATTTTTAAGAGCGAAAACAGAAGGAAAATCATCAGCAAAACCGAGGTGCCGGTGTATTGATAAAGCCAGGCAAATACCCAAAAGCTATTGGCCACACACGATAGTACAAACCACCAGCCCACCTGGTTTACAATTTCGCTTTTGGCGGAAGAAATGAACAAGCTTCGTGCCTGGTAAATTACAAAGATGATCAGTCCGATGTAGATAAGTCCCCAGATTGAAAACGCATAGCCAGCCGGGGTAAACAGGTTCTGATATTGCGCCGAGACGCTCGCCATGGTGTTACCGTTAAATACGCCTGTATTTGACAGGTAATTAACAAGGAGCGTTATAATAAGCGCAATAATGTTAAAAATCTGAAGTGTTTTTGTTTGCATAACAACATGCTTGTTTCTAAACAGTAGCAACCGGTTTACCCGAACATTTTAATTAAAATGGCTTTGCGGTAAGCAAAAATACTTTCAATTTTTTTTTGCACAATTAAAGTATTCATCCAATTGCCCAATATGCCCAGCGGGAGCTGGTATTTTATTTCGTCCGTCATTAATATTCCGTTTTCTTTCTCAAAATAAGTATGCGTATGTTCCCAAATTTTGTAAGGCCCTTTCACCTGCCTGTCTGTAAAATAAAAAGGTTTGTTCACTTTTACAATTTCCGTTTGCCAGCGTAACGGCAGTCCCAAAAGCGGTTTAACTGTATAGTCTATAACCATTCCCTCATAAATTTCCCGATCATCTAACGATGTTAATATTTGGAAGTCCATTTCTGGCGGCGTTATTTTTGCCAGATTTTTGGGCGATGAAAAGAAATCCCACGCTTCAGAAATAGTAATAGGCAGCGATTGCTCGGCCCTGTAATGAAATATATACATGCAAACAATTAATTTGTTAGGTGATGAAGAACCTGCGGCATAGCGATTTTCAGCCATGCAGAATAATTCTGGGGCGATTTGCGAAGTTCAGCCTCCAAATCGGGAAGAAAAATATATTTCCAGTTTTTAACTTCTAAAGAATTCGGTTCCGGAGTTTGGTCGGTAAAGCCGAAATACACATGATCAAACTCATGTTCAATCAGGCCGTTATTAAATTCAGAGCGGTAAACGAAGCTGAATTTAAAATCGAGTTCGCATTGCATGCCCATCTCGTCCAAGAGCCTGTTGCGCATGGTAATCGCAACATCCTCTCCCTTGCGGGGATGACTGCAACAGGTGTTAGTCCAGAGGCCGGGCGAATGATATTTTTGATCAGCCCGCTGTTGTAACAGCAATTGGTTGTTGGTGTTGAAGATAAAAATTGAAAAGGCACGATGAAGCGCCCCGGTTTGATGGGCAGCCATTTTGTCCATTACGCCGGTTTCATTGTCTTCCTCATCCACCAATATCAGCTTTTCCAGCATCTAAAGAAGGTTCATTTTATATTCGACAAAACTGTTGATCATCAAACCTAATTTTTTTCCATTGTTAATTCGTATCCGTTCAGAAAGCACCCGCTCTGGCGAGATGCGCTTTATTTTATTAAATAAGGAATTGTAGTAGACGTAGGCCAAATAAACCCCGGCCTGTGATGATGAGGGAAGTTTTTTGATTCCGGTAAGTGCGAGCTCAAAATCCTGCTGAATCTCCAACTCAATTTGCTTTTTTGCCAGGCTGTTGAATTTAGAGATGTCTACACCCGGAAAATAAGTTCTTCCCATAATTTGATAGTCATCTTTCATATCCCGCAGAAAATTTACCTTCTGGAAAGCAGCTCCCAGCTTCATAGCGTAAGGCTTCAGTTCTTCATACATTTTTAAATCGCCTTCAGTAAAAACATGCAGGCACATTAAACCAACCACTTCGGCCGAACCTAAAATGTACTGATCATATTTTTCTTTGGTATAATGTACTTTCTGCAGGTCCATTTCCATACTCTGTAAAAAAACATCAATCAGATTATGGTCTACGTTGTATTGCTTTACGGCATGCTGAAAAGAGTTCAGGATCGGGTTCAAAGATATTCCGCTGGCCAGCGCTTCGCCTGTATCTTGTCTGAACCTGGCTAAAAGTTGTTTTTTGTCGTAGCCGGAAAAGCTATCCACAATCTCATCTGCCAGCCTTACAAAACCGTAGATGGAATAAATGGCACCTCTAATCCGGCTATTTAAAAAATAAATTCCCAGCGAAAAGCTGGTGCTGTACGTTCGGGTGGTTAGTTTACTGATCTCCAGCGACAGGTTGTCAAATACAAGTTTCATATAGCGGGATAATTCTTTGTGTGCTTGTTCTTAATCACATATATTAATAATCTATTCTTGCCCATGGTGTCAGGCTTCAACTTCAAACAATTCTTGCCGAAGATGATTGGCCGTTTTTAACCAATGTACGTTGTGAACAGGTTTTAGTTTTTCTATTAATTTTTCATTGCCGGCAATGAAAATCTTGCTGCCCGTAAAATCTCTGCTCACGCCTGTCAGGTAATTCTCCACACTTTGCGGAACATCATAATGAACTATAAATAAAAGGATGTGGGTGGGACGTCCATCTTCCACCGCCTCCCGTGCCGACTCAAGCGGCAGATTTCCACCCAGAAATAACGATTTCCGGCCCGCCTGCCTGATCAGGTAGTTCGCGAACAGCAAACCGATTTCGTGAAAATCGCCTTCGGGCAGGAATAATAGCCAGCGATCTGCATCTGCCGCGGCAAGAGGAAGGGCATCAATAGCGCTAAAAAGTTTTTGACGGATCAGATTACTGATAAAATGTTCATGCGGCGGGGGCAGTTTGTCTGCACTCCATAACAAGCCGATGCGCACCAACATGGGATATAAGACATTTATGTACGTTTTTTCAACCCCGAAATGAGAAACACATTGCGAAAAAATATCGTCAAACGCTATTTCGTCATAATACATGCCCGCAGAAATTAACTGCGAAATAGAAAATTCATAAGGCTCCTGGATATCCTTTCGGTTTTCCTCCACGATCAGATTTTTCAAATCACCATCAGACATGCTGCACAATTCCCAAACCTTGTAAGAAGTTCCCATTAAGCTTACAATGTTAAGCAGACGGCGCAGCTGCGAATTGTCGTAAAAACGGGTATTGCCCTCCGAACGTTGTGGCTTCAGTGCATCGTACCGTTGCTCCCATATCCGTATAGTATGAGGTTTGATACCAGAAAACTGCGCCAGCTGGGAAATAGAGAATAAATTCATAAAAGCGTTTAAATTTAAGAAAATTTATTTAAACGTTTTTTGAATAAGAAATAATTGGCAAAAGCAATTGATTACGGCAATCTCGCGAAAACCCGATTTGGGTTAATCAGGATTGTAAATCCTTTACTACTAGCGTCAGAATTTCAAATCCCGACGAGCGGGGACTTTCAATTAATAAAACCCTCTTGGACAATTCTGTGGATCTGACATTAGACAACCGGATTCGCTATCGGCTCCA
>JBGTBV010000040.1:0-5991 GCA_041749185.1 Daejeonella sp.
GTTTGCACTGGCGCAGCAGCAGGGTGGCGAAATGGTGTACCCAAATCAAATATCCCGTTTGGCAGAGCTAATCGAAAAGAATGAAAATGTTAAGACCGTGGTTTATCAAAACCGCACGTACCAGGACCCTGTAAACTATAAACTGATCTTCTTCTGTATATTGGCATTGTTGAGCCTCGAGTGGTTCTCGCGAAAGCGGCAGGGAGAGGTTTAGCAGGCGATTTTAGAAAAAGGAGTCCTCTTTTTTCTTAGGTTCTTCTTCAATAATCACAAAAACATCTTCGTTCTCTTTCTTCATCAAATACTTTTCGCGTGCAAATTTTTCAAGTTTCGCATCGTTGGTACTTAAATCTTCCAGATCGTTTTTGGCTTGCTCGGTTTCCCGGATGTAAAACTCCTTTTCTGCTTGAAGTTTATTTACCTGGCTGCGGTAATCGTACTGCGACATCAGATCATTGCGGTCAAAAAACAGCATCCAAACTACAAATGCCATAGCGGCCAGAAAGTATTTGTTGCGTAAAAGATTGATCAGCCGTTTCATACGTCCAAATTAATCAAAATTTTAAAAGATCAACAGACATTTTTTAACAAGATGGGAAACAATAAAACCCCAAAGAGCGCATGTCTTTCATGCAGTCTTCGGGGTTTTCACTTTGAAGTCTTTTCGTTATAAGTTTCGCAGTGCTTTACTTTGCGGTCTTTGCTGTTCTAACTTTGCGGCCTTTGCTTCAAACTCTTACTTCTTCAAAAACTTAAAATCTTTACCAATAAACCGGGCCGAACTTCCCAATTCTTCCTCGATCCGAAGTAATTGGTTGTATTTCGCTATCCTGTCTGACCGCGAGGCCGAGCCGGTTTTGATTTGTCCGCAGTTTAAGGCCACCGCTAAATCGGCAATGGTAACGTCTTCAGTTTCGCCCGAGCGATGGCTCATTACCGAAGTGTAACCGTTACTTTGAGCTAAAGATACCGCGTTAATGGTTTCGGTTAACGATCCGATTTGATTTACTTTTACCAGAATGGAATTGCCGGTGTTATTGTCAATGCCACGCTGTAAACGGGTTACATTGGTTACGAATAAATCATCGCCAACTAATTGAACCTTATCACCAATCCGTTCGGTTAATAATTTCCAACCCTCCCAATCATTTTCATCCATGCCATCTTCTATAGAGATGATCGGATATTTGCCTGCTAACTCAGCAAGATATTCAACTTGCTCGGCACTGCTGCGTACCGCACCTTTATCGCCTTCAAATTTGGCATAATTGTATTTCCCGTCTTTGTAAAACTCAGATGCGGCACAATCAAAAGCCAGGTAGATGTCTTCGCCCGGCTTGTAACCCGCTTTTTTAATCGCCTGGATGATTGTTTCAACAGCATCTTCGGTACCATCAAATTTAGGTGCGAAACCGCCTTCATCGCCCACCGCAGTAGAAAGTCCGCGGTCGTGCAGAATCTTTTTTAGATTGTGAAAAACTTCAGTTCCCCAGCGTAACGCTTCAGAAAATGAAGGAGCGCCCACCGGCATAATCATAAATTCCTGGAAAGCGATGGGCGCATCAGAGTGCGAGCCGCCGTTCACAATATTCATCATGGGGATGGGAAGGGTGTTTGCATTAACACCGCCAATATAACGGTAGAGCGGCTGGCGGCTTTCCTGAGCGGCTGCTTTGGCGACAGCTAAGGAAACTCCTAAAATAGCGTTTGCACCAATTTTACCCTTATTCTCGGTTCCGTCAATCTCCAGCATCAAAGAATCAATAGCGTTTTGTTCAAACACATCAATTCCGTTTAATTCTTTGGCCAATATTTCATTTACGTTTTTAACGGCGTTTAAAACACCTTTACCCATATAAACTTTTTTGTCGTCGTCGCGAAGTTCAACAGCTTCGTGCATACCCGTTGATGCGCCCGAAGGAACGGCGGCTCGGCCAAGAATACCGTTTTCTGTGATTACATCAACTTCTACCGTCGGGTTTCCGCGGGAGTCTAAAATCTGTCGGGCGTGTACGTCAATAATTAAGCTCATTTTTTTGAATTTTTAATGTTCGGATATCGGGATAGAAAGTCTTAGTGTTCGTTAAACACCAAGCCCCCGTAAATCAAAATTACTGTTTTTAATAGGATTGCAAAACATTTTGCGGCTATTAAGTGGAGATGTAAAAATAGGCCACTAAACGGATTTAAGTGTTACGATTAATCTAATAACTATATTTTTATTATTGGGAAAGCAATTGCTGAGCTACTATTAAAGTCCGTCCCGCTATTCGTTGCAAGCCCCGATGAAGGATCGGGGGCTTTTCACTTCTATCGGGTTTATTTAACTACGGTCATTCGCTTTTACAACTAGCGGCAAACCCGAAGCTGAAAATTAACCGTAGAAAATAACTAAAGTCATTTCACTTTACATCCCGCTGATAGCTGACACCCGACAGCTAATCTACTTCTTCATCATCTCCACAAAATCATCGAATAAATACCTTGAATCATGCGGACCGGGTGAAGATTCCGGGTGATATTGAACAGAGAAAGCTTTTTTACCCTTCACCCGGATTCCTTCAATGGATTGATCGTTCAGATTTAAATGAGTGATTTCCACTTTATCAGATTTTCGTACTTCATCCTCAATCACACCAAAACCATGATTTTGCGACGTTACTTCGCAATGATCATTGATTACATTTTTAACGGGATGGTTTAAACCGCGGTGACCGTTAAACATTTTCATGGTACCTATCCCGTTGGCGAGCGCAAGCAACTGGTGGCCCAGGCAAATACCGAAAAGTGGTTTACCGGCGGCTAAAATATCTTTCACCGTTTCAACCGCGTAGGGCATGGCAGCGGGGTCGCCGGGACCGTTAGATATAAAGTAACCGTCGGGCTGCCACGTCTGCATTTCCTCAAACGTGGTTTTAGCAGGGAAAACCCTGGCGTAAACCCCCCGGCTATCAAAACTTCGCAAAATATTTTTCTTGATGCCCAAATCAAGCACAGCCACCCGTTGCGGGCTGTTTTCGTCGCCATGATAATAGGCTTCTTTAGTAGAAACCTGAGAAGATAGTTCCAGGCCGTCCATGGAGGGTACGCCGGATAATCGCTGCTTCAGAATTTCCAAATCTAAAATCTCTGAAGAAATAATGGCGTTCATGGCACCTTTATCGCGAATGTGCCGCACCAGCGACCGGGTGTCTACATCAGAAATTCCAACGATATTCTCATCTTGAAAATAATCCTGTATGGATGTGTCGCTCTGCTTTCTACTGTAGGTGATGTTAAAGTTTTTGCAAACCAGCCCGGCAATTTTAATGGCACCAGATTCTGTTTCATCATGGTGGATACCGTAATTGCCAATGTGGGCGTTGGTAGTTACCATGATCTGGCCGAAGTATGACGGGTCGGTAAATATTTCCTGATAGCCCGTCATGCCGGTGTTAAAGCAGATTTCGCCTGTGGTTGTACCAATTTTACCGGCGGCTTTGCCGAAATACACAGTTCCGTCTTCTAAAAGCAATACTGCTGGTAATTTGGTGTAATTAATCATTTAAAGGGACTATTTGGTGAATAAATAAAATGAAAAGAGGGATTTCCCGGCTGATTTTTCGGGCAGTGTTTAGAGGCAACACATCGAAGTATATAACTTCATTTATCACGGGGGACAAAGTTATAATTTTCAGTGTAAGATTTTAGGGAAAACTTAGGGTTTGGATCTTTGCCAACGTTTTTTCTAATTCTGTTGCGATAAAATTATTTTAGCGTCTGCGTGAGGGATTGAAGCGCAAAGCCCGACCCCGTAGGGACACGCCCAAATGAATAACTTCCGCTTAAAATAATACTAATCAGACTAGTTAGTACCCAATAACGAACAATCATTATTAAATTATAAAGCATTCAGAAACTGATGAGCGTCCATCCCTTTTCAAATACATACTATACCTTTGTTGTGAACCTAATTCAACCCCAAAACACATGTCTGTTCATAAAGACCTAAAGCGAATTACCACCAATACCATTCAGGAGATGAAGCAGAAAGGTGAAAAGATTGCCATGCTCACGTCTTATGATTTTTCTATGGCTACCATTGTGGATGATGGCGGTGTAGATGTGATTTTAGTGGGCGATTCGGCATCTAACGTGATGGCCGGGCATGAAACTACGCTGCCTATTACTTTAGACCAAATGATTTATCATGCATCTTCGGTGGTGAGAGGTGTTAGCAGGGCACTGGTGGTGGTTGATCTTCCCTTCGGCTCTTATCAGGGAAATTCTAAAGAGGCTCTTAACTCGGCAATTCGGATTATGAAAGAATCAGGTGCGCATGCGGTAAAGCTGGAAGGCGGGTCGGAGGTGCGGGAATCTGTTGAACGTATTATCAACGCCGGGATTCCGGTAATGGGCCATCTGGGCTTAACCCCCCAATCAATTTATAAGTTTGGCACCTACACCGTGCGGGCGAGGGAAGAAGCGGAAGCAGAAAAATTGAAAGCCGATGCGCAGATTTTGCAGGAAGCCGGTTGTTTTTCCATTGTACTGGAGAAAATACCGGCTGTACTTGCAGGCGAAGTTTCCCGTGCGCTAAAAATTCCAACAATCGGGATAGGGGCGGGCGGGAGTTGCGACGGGCAAGTATTGGTGATTAATGATATGATCGGGCTTACAAAAGGCTTTCATCCCAGGTTTTTGAGGCAATACATTAATTCGTACGATGCAATTAATAAAGCCGTACAGCAATATGTTAAGGATGTAAAGAGCGCAGATTTTCCGAACCAGAAGGAGCAGTACTAATGTGCAAATGTGTTAATGAGAAAATGTGCTTTTATGCCAATGTGCGGATGAGCATAGAGCCAACATGTTAACATTTGCTGACAACGATTTTTGTAGGGAATAATTTCGGGCACTATAAAAAAATGGACAAAACGGAAAATAAGAAAAGCAAGTTCCCGCCTGGTTTAGATATTAGCGACGGGGACATTCTGTTTGAAGATAATCACCTGATTGCGGTTAATAAGCGGGCGGGCGATATTGTGCAGGTTGACGATACGGGGGATGAATCATTAGATGAAAAGGTTAAAAAATACATTGCCAAAAAGTACAACAAGCCAAATGGCGCTTTTTTAGGGGTAGTCCATCGTTTAGACCGACCCGTTAGCGGCGTAATTTTGTTTGCCAAAACCAGCAAAGCGTTAGACCGTGTGAACAAAAAGTTTAAAAACCGCGAGATGAAAAAAACCTATTGGGCAGTAGTGCGCAATCGGCCGGCCATTGAAGAAGGTAACCTGGTACACTGGCTGGTCAAAAATCCGCAGAAAAATGTAACCAAAGCTTACGCTGATGAAGTGCCCGGCAGTCAGCGGGCCGAATTAAACTATAAACTTATTGGTGAGTTAGGTGGTTATTACCTCATAGAAGTTGACCCGATAACTGGGCGCCCGCACCAGATCAGGGTGCAGTTGGCCAGTTTAAACTGCCCGATTGTGGGCGATAATAAGTATGGCTACCCTCGCGGAAGTTTGAAGAAAAGCATCTCGCTACATGCCCGGCGGCTGCAGTTTATGCACCCGGTAAAGTTAGAGCCGGTGGATATTTTAGCACCGTTGCCTGCTGATGGCTTTTGGGAACGGTTTGAAATTTTTCAACCCACGGAATAACCTTTTTTGCAATAGATTAGCCATAGAAAAGGCGGCTACAAAAAATTAATTTTTAACTTACGCCCTATCAAACTGGAAACGATGAATTTGGAGACGACTAAAATCTCGGTTTTTAAAGAAGTGGAGAATGATTTGCTTCGCAACAATTTTAATATCATCAGTCAGGATCAAAGCCGACCGTGGGGAGGTTTTTTTGTAATTGACGAGGAGCAGGCCCAACAATTTTCCGACGCCTATTTTGACGGGATTAAAACAGACGAATTGCAAATTTCGGGCAAATTAAGCCCAAAAATTCTGATCGTATCGCCGGGCATGCGCCTTTCCTGGCAGTATCATCATCGGC
>JBGTBV010000041.1:0-10974 GCA_041749185.1 Daejeonella sp.
GGGAGATGGAAACGGTTTGCAGGTACATCCGCTAAAACAATTTACACTTGGCGGGTTAAACTGCTGGGAAAATTGGATGCCCCTGCCCCGTACCGCTTTATACGGCCTGGGCGAAGACCTGCACATTGCCGTCTGGCCCGGTAGCGACCACAATACCAGGGACATCACCCGATTTATCGCCCTCGAATCCCGATCATTTGTCATCTCGGTTTCCAGTCTGATGAGCGTAACAGATTTTCCGGCAGATACGCCGCATTTAGACCTCATCCTGCAAAACGCACCCGAAGTCCTGGCAAACGGCGGCTCCTGCATCGCCGGCCCGGATGGCGGCTGGGTCATTGCCCCGGTAACCAATCAACACGGACTCATCATCGAAACCCTGGATTTTAACCGGGTGTTAGAAGAGCGCCAGAACTTTGACCCCTCCGGGCATTACTCCAGACCAGATGTTACCCGGCTAATTCTGAACACCAAACGGCAACAAACGGTAGAGGTAATTACCGATTGAAAATTTCCGCGTCAGATTATTTTTTGAAAAGCATTGCCATTGCCGGTAGGTTCCGGTAGCCGGGCTGTTCATTGTATCCCTCCATTGCATTGCGGGGCTGCCATTTCCATCCCGTTTAATTAACCCGGGCCTGTGCTGCTATCCCTGAAACTGCAAACCCAGTCTGCCTATAAAATTCTACAAAACTGGTAGCTTGCGGCATCATTCGCAATCATACAATAATCAATATGGAAACACCGCTTGTAACACCACTTACCCAAAAGGATGATCTCCAATTTGAAGAACTCATCCGCTTTTTTAACGAAACCTTAGGGTTTTGCCCCAACAGCGTAAAAACCATGTATCACCGGCCGCAGATTGCGTATGCTTTTATCGAACTGAATAAGGCCGTAATGGAAAACAAGGGAAAAGTGAGCAGTGCGTTAAAACGCATGATTGGCTACATCAGCAGCAATGCCGCCAGTTGCCGGTATTGCCAGGCGCACACCATTCGGGCGGCCGAACGTTACGGCGCCAACGCCGACAAACTGGCCAACATCTGGGAATTTAAAACGCACCCGGCTTTTACAGAACCAGAGCGGGCGGCACTGGAATTTGCCTTGCTCAGTTCTGTGGTGCCCAACGGAGTTGACGATACCATTGCGGCGAAACTGAGGCTGCACTGGGACGAAGGCGAAATTGTTGAAATTTTAGGAGTGATCTCCCTTTTCGGATTTTTAAACCGCTGGAATGATTCGATGGGTACCGAGCTGGAAGAACTTGCCGCCGAATCTGGCAACAAACTGCTCAAAGATTCTGGCTGGTCGCGGGGAAAACATCAATATTAACTTTCGACCGATCATTATTTGCTTTTAAACCGAATGCATATCCAGCTTATTTATCTGGTCTTTGTAGCCGGGTGGCAGCAATAGGTTTCTCAGCCAGTTCAGTTTCATCAGTTTGGAAAAATTATACACGGGTAACAGCGGGGTAAGCAAAGAAAAATCACTGAGTTCCAATAAATCCTTCACCCGGCGTGGAACCACTAATTTTTGAGCTTCAATGAGGATTGTGAATCGCATAATCCCGAGATGCTTTTTATATTGTTTAAAGAGATCGACGGTGTACACACTCTTTTGCAAATTTTCCGCTAATGCTGCGTTTCTCTGCGGAAGCCATTCAACATAGGTGGCCGGCAGGTATTCAAGCCCCATCCGCGTGCCAACCCGATAAAAAACATTGTATACCTCTTCCTTTTCTTCGTTACTCAATCTCATTTCAAGGAGTTCATGGGCTGCAATGGAATAATGCACCAGCATATACAGTACATCGCGATAAGCCCATGCCGGTATTCTGTCGCCTCTCTTTTGTTCTACAGAAGCATGTATCTGCTTCATGGTGTCAATTGCCTTGCAAGCCTCGTCTACAGGCGAAAAAATAATCGCCCGGGCATAGCTAACCGTCCCAAATAACCGGCCTATCGGATCGGCAGGCAGCTTCCCAGAAAAGTAGAGCCAGTCTACCGCTTTATTAAGCGCAAACTCGGCAGAAGCACCAGTGAAAATAAAAAGGATGGTATCTGCATTGCCCCAGATTTTTCTGACGATTGATTTTTGATCCACAAAGAATTGCATGCAGCAAAATTAACTTTATAACTCAGCCTGTCATACAGAGATGAAGGATTTAGGTGTTGCGGATACCTGGCCGGCTTATCGAGATGATTAGCCATTTTATTCTTTATTCTAAGAAAACAAAAAACCCCAAATTCTCCCGCTTTCTTTATGGATTATACCGGGTAGAAATCGAACCAGTTTGTTAGTGAAACTTATCGCAGGTTTACATGAGGATAGTATAGGCAATGACCCCCATAAATTTTTATCGAATATTACCAAATCACTTTCAGTCCAACTGATTTGTACCTGGCAACATAATTATCATTACTAATGATAGTGATCTCACTTTTTAGAGCCTGCCAAATCAGCATTCTGTCAAACGGATCACGATGCCAGTTTGCTTTCAACTGATGGTAGGTTGCAGCCTCATCAGGTAAAAGCTCAATGAGTTCAAATCCGGTTTGTTTAGTAATTTCAGGAAGTTGCTCAGGTAGGATGCCCTGTAAATCGAGCTTTCCAAGGGAATACTTGAGTGATATTTCCCAAAAGCTAACTGAACTAACCAACACTCTGTTCTCAGTATTTTCCAAAATTTCGAGAGCTTTAGCCGATAATTTCCCGGGATCCATGATAGTCCAGATTAAAGTATGCGAGTCAAGTAGATAACTCATCCTAAAAACTCTTCATCAGTGATTTTAAAATTTTGCTTAAATGTCGCATTGGCTTTACCCTGCATTAACCCGAGTTTACGTTTGCTCTTAGGTTTTTCTAATTTTGGGAGAAAATAACCCACAATTTCCTTCTTTCTTCCGTAAGTTACAGCGATCCCTATTCCGGATCTCACTTGCTCTAACACCTCAGCAAAATGAGTCTTGAAGTCTCCTACGGTCATGGTTTTCATCGGTATAGATTATTATTTACCTATCTATTTTTTTAGCGTCAACGCATCTTGCTTCGCAAGTTGCTTTTAACCAAATATACGGTGTATTATTAAACTTGACAACTTGTCAAGATAATCTACAGATTTTAATTCATTATAAATTTTAAGTACTGCTATCTGCCATCCTTCTTCCGTATATGAAATATTTTTGATTTGAACCTAAAATGAGGATTATAACCGCTAATTAAAACAGTTTAATCAAAATAACAGAAATTTTAGGGATATAGTAACTGGGCTGAAACCTCTGGAAAATCAAAAAAAAACCCTCAGAATTTAACCTGAGGGGTTTTGTGGTGCCACCTGGGTTCGAACCAGGGACACAAGGATTTTCAGTCCTTTGCTCTACCAGCTGAGCTATGGCACCAAACGGTTTTACCGTGTTGGGTCTGCAAATGTAGCGTCTTTTTTGGTTTATGAAAATCTTTTTTAAAATTTAAGAACGCAATTTAAAATCGCTCTAAATCACCCACAAAAGGCTCGTTACGGGGTTTACATTTAAACATATTCCCTATTTTAGCCATCCTAACCAAAAATATATGATTGCTCAGATTATATTTTTAATTGTAGTGCTCGCCTCGCTCGGGTTTTTTGCTTTTAATGTTCGCAAAATCATCCGCAATATCAAATTAGGGCGCCCCCTTAACCGGTCTGACCGGCCAGCAGAGCGCTGGCTGGTGATGCTGAAAGTAGCCTTCGGGCAAACCAAAATGACCAAACGACCCGTTGCCGCGGTGTTGCATTTTCTGGTTTACGCAGGCTTTATCATCATTAATCTGGAGGTGTTGGAAATCGCTATTGACGGCCTTTTTGGAACCCATCGCATCTTCGGTTCGCCCTTTGGCGTGGCTTACAATTTCCTCATCGGGTCGTTTGAAGTGCTGGCAGCTTTGGTGCTCATCAGCGTTATCGCGTTTTACGCAAGGCGGAATTTTTTGAAATTGAAACGGTTTAGAGGGGTAGAAATGACCAGCTGGCCCAAGTCTGATGCGGATTATATACTGATTATTGAAACGCTGCTGATGATTGCGTTCCTCACCATGAACGCCGCCGATTATCGCCTCCAGCAACTGGGCTCTGAACATTATTTTTTGGCAGGCTCTTTTCCGGTAAGTCAGCTTTTTGCTTCTCTGCTGCCTGCATCAGAATCTGCACTAATCATCATTGAACGCTCTGCCTGGTGGTTTCACATTGTCGGAATTTTCGCCTTTCTGAATTATCTGCCTTATTCTAAACACTTCCATATCCTTTTAGCTTTTCCAAATACCTACTATTCAAATCTAAAACCCAAAGGTGAGTTTACAGATATGGCCTCTGTAGCCAACGAAGTAAAGGCGATGCTGGATCCTTCATTTGTACCCGAACCCGCCGTCGAGGGCGGTCGCTTTGGAGCGAAAGACGTTACCGACCTCACCTGGAAAAATCTGATGGAGGCGTATACCTGTACAGAATGCGGACGCTGTACGGCCGTTTGCCCGGCCAACCTAACCGGAAAATTGCTTTCGCCCAGAAAAATTATGATGGATACCCGCGACCGGATGGAAGAAATCGGGCGGAATATTGATAAACACGGGAAAGATTTTAAAGACGAAAAATCGCTGTTGAACAATTATATCAGTCAGGAAGAAATTTGGGCCTGCACCACCTGCAACGCCTGCACCGAGGCCTGCCCGATTAATATTGACCCGCTGAATATTATTGTGGAATTACGCCGGTATTCGGTAATGGAAGAATCGGCGGCTACGGCCAGCTTAAATACCATGTTCAGCAATATTGAGAATAATGGAGCTCCCTGGAAATATTCTCCTGCCGACCGGCTTAACTGGGCCGAGGGAAATTAGAATACCAGCCAATTTGTCGGTTAGCGAATGCCAGGCATTCTATAAAAACAATTGACTAATTAACAAGATCAAAAAATTGAACAATGGACAAATTGATTATACCAACCATGGCCGAAATGGCGGCTAAAGGCGAAGAGCCGGAGATTTTATTTTGGGTTGGATGCGCCGGAAGTTTTGACGAGCGTGCTCAAAAAATAACCCGCGACATTTGCAAAATTCTTCAGTTTGTGGGAATAAAATTTGCCGTTCTTGGAACCGAAGAAACTTGCACAGGCGATCCGGCCAAGCGGGCAGGAAACGAATTCTTGTTTCAGATGCAGGCCATGACGAATATCCAGATTTTAGACGGATACAACATCAAAAAAATTGTGACCGGTTGCCCGCATTGCTTCAATACCATCCGGAACGAATATCCGGGTTTAGGCGGAAATTACGACGTGATCCATCATTCGCAGCTTATACAGGAGCTGATTGACGCCGGCAAACTAAAAGCCGAAAACGGTGAATCTTTTAAAGGCAAAAAAATTACGTTTCATGATCCCTGCTATCTTGGTCGTGGTAACGGCGTGTATGAAGCTCCGCGGAAAGCGCTGGAAATTCTGGATGCCGAGCTGGTAGAAATGAAACGCTGCAAAAGTAATGGTTTGTGTTGCGGCGCTGGCGGAGCGCAAATGTTTAAAGAACCGGAGAAAGGGTTTAAAGATGTAAATATAGAACGGGTGGAAGAAGCACTGGAACTAAGCCCGAACATTATTGCCGCCGGCTGCCCTTTCTGCATGACCATGCTTAGCGACGGTGTTAAAAATTTTGATAAAGAGCAGGAAGTGAAAGTTTTAGATATTGCCGAAATCACCGCAAGGGCGAACGGCCTGTAGCTAATTCAACTCTTTTTTTATGATGTTGAAATCGCGTTCAATCTGAATAAGCTCTTCGGGTTCAACGGCTTTAAGCGGAATAATTAAAGAGCGGCCCATGGAATCAATGTCTCCTTTCGGATCCTGGAAAGTTTGAACAATTACGTCTTCATCCACCGTGTGGAGCAAGAGGTTCCCTTTTTCGGTATTCCCTAAATAGACCAGGCTGCCGAAACGGGCTACGTTAAAAGAGAAATATTCTTGTTTTCCGTTTGGCAGATATTTTCTGAACCGGATAAAACCATCGTCTGTTATTATTAGTTCTGTTGTTTTTAGCCTCGGCGATTCCTGGCTTGCATCATAGTGTTCAATTAATTTTTGCTGAATCCGTAAAGCTACATCGCGTATGCGTTCTGCTTTCTTAAAAGATGAAGCCATGCAAAGAACCGCTATTATGGCCAACAAAACTACCCGACTGCGGAATGGCTGTTTACGTAAAAACATGATGGCTATTTACAACTCTCCTAAAATAATAATTTGAATAACTTTACGCATGAATATTTCTGAACATTCCAGAATATGGATTTATCAGGCCGACCGCGAATTGTCTGCTGTTGAAGTTGAAAAAATACAGACGAAATTAGATGAGTTTACCGCGATGTGGCTGGCTCACGGTGAGCAATTAGCCGCCAAAGCAGAAATCAGGCACCATCGTTTTATTATCTTGTCTGTTGATGAGGCGATTGCCGGAGCCACCGGCTGTTCTATAGATAAGTCTGTAAAATTAATGCAGCAACTGGAAAATGAATTCCAGATCAGTTTGTTCGACCGCTTTCAGGTTGCTTATCGCGATGGTGAAGAAATTAAAGCCTGCGGCAAGCCCGAGTTTCAGCATTTAATTAACACCGGAACAGTGAACGCCGGGACTATCGTTTTTAACAACCTTGTTAAAACCCGGCAGCAACTTGCCAGCCATTGGGAAACGCCTTTGAAAGAAAGTTGGCACAATCAGGTGTTTAGCACCCGATAAGTTGCATATTTAGTTTTGGAAGATGCAATGGTTGCAAATTTTATACAAATTAATGCTTAGGGCTAAATAGATGTTTTACCAGTGGTTGCAAAAAAAATCGAAGGCAGTTGTTAACAGCATCGCCTTTTACCCCGCTATTATAGCCGGCGGCTTCTTACTTTTATCTTACCTCATTCTGCGACTTGATTTTTCTGAGTACGGCAAAGGCCTGAAATCGCAGTTCTCCTGGATTACCTTAAAAGATGCCACCACAGCCCGCACGATTGCAGGAACTATCGCCGGCAGCGTATTGTCACTAACCGTTTTTAGTTTTTCTATGGTGATGATTTTGCTCGTACAGTCGGCAACCAACCTGAGCAACCGGATGCTGGACGTGATGATCGGCAATCGTTTTCAGCAGGTGGTGCTTGGCTTTTACATCGGCACTATTGTGTATGCCCTGTTTATTTTAAGCACCATCAGAGACGTTGCCAGCGGCATTTACATTCCGGCGCTCAGTGTTTATACGTTAATCGGGTTAACCATCATTGATATTTTCCTGTTTATCTACTTTCTACACTTTATCACACAGTCTGTAAAATATCAGGTGGTGATCAGCAAAGTGCATTCCCGTACAGTCCATTCATTAAAAAGGCTGCCCGAAGTTACTTCCTACTTGCGGAAATTTAACATCCCGGAAACTTATAAAAAAACCAGCCTGACGCTTGAAATTTCGGGCTATTACCAGAGTTTTGACGAGGATAGTTTGTTTAAAGTATGCGCCCACAAAGATTACTTCGTGGAGGTAGTACATGCGCCCGGAACCTACTTGCTGAAAGGGCAAACCCTCGCAGAGATCGGTTCGGCGCAAGCCTTAAGCCCGGATGACCTGCGCAAAATAAGAGCGTATTTTAGTTTTTATGAGGGACAGCCGATTGCCGTTAACCCCGATTATGGATTTTTTCAATTAATGGAAATCGCCATTAAGGCACTAAGCCCCGGGATAAATGATCCGGGAACGGCGGTTTTAAGCCTGAATGCACTTACCGATTTGTTAAACCAGAACCTTGAAATGGACGTAGATCAGTACGTAAGCGGCGAGGACGGAAAAGCAAGAATTTTTTGGAAATTGCTGGAGTTTAAAGATTTATTTGAAAAATGCATGCGGCCAATTTGGGATTACGGCAAAGACGATTATCTCATTCAAAATGAGATAACCGAAATGCTCTTCCAACTGCGAGAAAATAGCCGTAACCCTCAGGACAAGGAAACGATTGACCGGTTTTACCAGATAACGCTTGCCTACTCAGACAAGGTCTAACGGCCTGCAGATGATCAATTAATTTTCTTTTGTTAGTTGGAGGTTGATGCTCAGCTTAACTTCTTCGCCAACAACAATTGCTCCGGCCTCGGTGATGCCACTCCAGGTTAAGCCAAAATCTTTGCGGTTAATTTTGCCGCTTATTTCAAAACCCGCTTTGTTGTTGCCATAAAAATCTGTGGCCGAGCCGCCAAATTCCACCGCAAGGGTTACCGGTTTAGTTACATCTCTTATGGTTAAATCTCCGCTTAGCTGGTAGTCTTCGCCATCTTTCGTAAATGAGGTAGAGTTGAAAGTAATTTGTGGGTATTGTGCCGCGTCAAAAAAATCAGCCGATTTTAAATGCTCATCCCTTTGCTCCTGGTTGGTATCAATGCTGGCGGTTTCTAAAACGAACTTCACGCTTGCATCGGTAAAATCTTCATTAGCTGTTTCCAGGCTCCCGCTAAAAGTTTTAAAAGTTCCGGTAACGGTAGAAATAACCAGATGCTTTACTTTAAAATGTACTTCAGAATGAGTAGGGTCAACTACCCATTTGGTTTTGGTTTGAGTTTCCATGATCTTTTTTTTCCAAAACTAAAAATTAAGATGTTTAAACATATAATAAAAAGGTCATATATTTTTGATTCCAGACACCGGCCTGCAAATCGATCAGACTGTTTCAGGAAACAATTCTAGCGAATACGTTATCTCCACGCCCCCGGCGGCGAGCATATCGTGTACAGAGCAATATTTTTTTACGGCCAGATGCGCCGCTTTTTCGGCTTTCGTCGGATCAATGTTCCCGCCAATCACAAAAGTTAAATGAATGGAAGTAAAAATATGCGGAGCTTTTTCACGGCGTTTACCCTCTGCCGAAACAGAAAACCCGCCAACCGGCTGCCGTTGCTTTTTTAAGATTGTAAGCAGATCAAGCGAGCTGCAGGAAGCCAGCGCCATCAGTACCATCTCCATCGGGCGCACACCCAAACCCTCGCCGCCAATTTCGGGCGAGCCGTCTATTTGCACTTTAACGGTTGTTGAAGCCGCGGTCGCTTCAAAATGAACTGCGTTATTTACGCGTGTTAAATCAATTTTCACCTGGTAAGGTTTAAAGTTCTTAATAAAAGCCAAAGATATTAAAAGATCAGACCGCATAATCTGCCGACACTCCGGTTCCGTTCAGCACTTCCCAATCTTCGGCAACGGCTTATTCTACCACCGCTCTGAACATTAAGGCACCCACTGTGAGATTGGTCCGACTATCAATCAATATCGCTCCGCCGTTGGCTTTATTTTCCTGATAAAGATCAAACGCGAGGTTGCCGGCAGTTTTAAGAATTACCCGGCCAATATCATTGAGCGTGAACGTTTCTGCGGTTACCTTATCAAGCGTATTGATATTTATCAGGTAGCGTATTTCCCTGATGCGGCATTTACTTACCCTGCTGTTATGTTGAATGAGATAGGTTACAGAAAGATCTAAAGGTTTGGTATCCATCCAGCAGAGATCTGCTTCTATTACGGCGGCTATTTTAACGGGATTGTTTCGTGCGATGATCAGATCACCACGACCCACATCTACGTTATCTTTCAGATGCAGCGTTACCGAGCGGCCTGTTGTTGCGCTAACTTCGTCGTTTTCTAACGTTTCTATCCGGCTGATTTCGGAGTTTACGCCGGATGGTAAAACAGTAACCGCATCATTTACATGGAAGCTACCGCTGACCACCCGGCCGGCATAACCCCTATAATCGTGAAGCTGATCTGTTTGCGGTCTGATAACCCATTGAACAGGAAACCTGGCACCGGCCTGGCTGTCATCATCAGCAATAGAAACAGTCTCCAAATGATGAAGCAGACTTTTGCCCGAATACCAGGCCATTGTTTGAGATGCATTCACAACATTATCGCCTTTAAGGGCGCTAACCGGAATATAAGTAACGTCCGGCAGGTTCAAACGCACAGCTACTTCTGAATACTTACGGCAAATATCCTCAAATATCTCCTCATCAAAAGCCACCATGTCCATTTTATTAACGCAAACCACGATGTGCTTAAGTGCTAAAAGCGAAACAATAAACGAATGCCGAACGGTTTGTTCAACCACGCCGTTGCGGGCATCAATTAATATGATGGCCAGATTTGAATTGGAAGCTCCGGTAACCATATTCCGGGTATATTGAATATGGCCGGGTGTATCGGCGATTATAAACTTACGCCTGGCGGTTTGAAAATATTTGTAGGCCACGTCAATGGTTATTCCCTGCTCGCGTTCGGCTTTCAAGCCATCGGTTAAAATAGCCAGATCTATAGTGCCATCATCGTTTTTGCGGTTAGAGAGCCGCAACGCTTCCATCTGATCTGTCAGTATAGAATCGCTGTCAAAAAGTAACCGGCCGATGAGCGTGCTCTTGCCATCGTCAACGCTTCCGGCGGTAAAAAACTTCAGTAAATCCATGTTAAAAATATCCTCCTTTTTTGCGGTCTTCCATCGCTGCCTCAGAAACTTTATCGTCCATTCGGGCACCTCGTTCAGAAATTTTTGATGATCTTATCTCCTCAATTATATCGTCAATCTGATCAGCCTTTGATTCTATTGCGGCGGTGCAGGTCATATCCCCAACGGTTCTAAATCGTACCATTTTTCTGGAGATTACGTCCTGCTCGTCCATATTTAAATACTCGGCGGCAGCCATAAGCTGTCCGTTGCGGGTAATCACTTCCCGTTGATGGGCAAAATAGATAGATGGCAGGCTTATTTTTTCACGGCGGATGTAGTTCCAAACGTCCAGTTCGGTCCAGTTGCTTATTGGAAAAACCCGTACATTTTCTCCTTTGTGGATTCGTCCGTTGTAAACATTCCATAACTCCGGCCGTTGCAACTTTGGATCCCATTGCCCAAACTCATCCCGCACCGAAAAAATACGTTC
>JBGTBV010000042.1:0-1666 GCA_041749185.1 Daejeonella sp.
GAAGGAGTAGCCCGGTCAGGTAATTTGATAGCAGTCTTTCAATTTTATTGAAGGCAGCAATAGTCACCTCAAAATATTGGTTGGGAATAAGGTTTATGACCTTTTTTCGCATCGACCCCATCTCATACAAGAAAAAGAATGTGATAAATGACACCGCCAATAATCCTACAAAGACACTTCCTGTAACTGATAGTATCTGATTTAACATTACGCCTACCCGTATACTACTGAAAAACAATATGATCTTATCCTTTAGGGCATTTACTAAAAATCCTGAACTCTCGGCGGTTAAATCATTTTCAATCAGGAAATTTTCGAATTGTGCCAGAGGAACCGTTAGCCTTTCATAAAACGAATCGTAATTAAAACCACGAATGAGTGCTACCTGATCCGAAATTAAAGGAATGAATAATGTCACAAAGGCAACTATGACCAAAATGAAAATAGAAAAAGAGGCCAGCACCGCCACAAAGCGCGGCATTCTCACTTTAAAAAGTTGCACCCTGTGCAAATATTGAGTCAATGGACGCAGAATGGCGCTCAAAACCACCGCTATCAACAGATATATAAAAATATCCGTAAATACCCAGGCGAGTCCCAGGATCGCAAAAATAAATATTGCTATAAAAATCAGCGGCTTTCTGCTCATTCTGTGAATATAAAAAGCCCCGAATTTCTCCGGGGCTTTTTAGTTATAAATATTATTAGTTTTAATCCCATTTAAGCTCCGAATCGATTTCGTTGGTAGAGCCATTGTGATTATCATTGTAACCTTGTGATTCCTCCAGGCTATCGAATTGCGTAAAATCCACGTCGGGCATCAACTCGTCTTTGACATGATTGACAGTACTGTGGAGGGCATCAACAAACTTATTAAAGTCCTCTTTATAGAGGAAGATTTTATGTTTTTCGTAAGTGAATCCATCATCTTTGTACCTTCTTTTGCTCTCAGTGATGGTCAGGTAATAATCGTTTGAACGAGTTGCCTTTACATCGAAAAAATAAGTACGCTTCCCTGCTCTCACTCTCTCCGAAAAAATCTCATCTCTTTCGTTATTGTTGTTCTCTTCCACAATCCATTTGTTTTAGTTGATAATTAAAGCTCATTGTAAGTTTGACAAAAATCAAGTCCTAATATAGTGCAATAATTATATTCAATGCAAATACAGCATTGTAATTGTATATTTTTTAGCCGTAACTTAGAATTACTTAATAATTTGGTAATATATTTTGGACAATGAAACTAGATCTGGATAAAATTAAGGAATTAGGGCACATTGACTTCCTGGCCAGGCAATTGGTAGAGGGTTTCATTACGGGTCTGCACAAATCACCATATCATGGTTTTTCTGTTGAATTTGCCGAGCACCGTCTTTATAATACCGGAGAAAGTACAAAACTCATCGATTGGAAGGTTTTCGCCAAGACTGAACGCCTTTACACCAAGCGATTTGAGGAAGAAACCAACCTTCGCTGCCAATTGGTAGTGGACAACTCCTCCTCTATGCATTATCCTGTGCCAGGGAAAGGTAAACTCAAATTTTCCTTGCTGGCAGCTGGTGCCTTATCCTACATGCTGCAAAAACAGCGGGATGCGGTCGGCCTCTGTACTTTTGCGGAAGAAATTGAAGTCACCACTCCAATCAAATCAACCTCCACCCATCTG
>JBGTBV010000043.1:0-10641 GCA_041749185.1 Daejeonella sp.
GGCCGCCGCGGCTGGCGTTGTTGGACCGTTAGCTCCTTCCGCTATAATTTTAGCTTTTATATTGGAAATATTGTGCTCGGTAATCTGGTTTTCCAGAGCCGCCGGCACTAAAATATCACAACCCTGCTCCAGACCTTCGGCAGAGTTTGTAAATTCTACCTGTGCCTTGCTGAATCCTAAAATAGAGCCGCTTTCTTTCCGATGATTGAAAACTTCGTCTAAATCAAGTCCGTTCTCGTTGTAAATTGCGCCTTCAAACTCGCAAAAGCCGACCACCATTGCACCCCACTCAATTAAATATTTGGCCGAGTGATAGCCTACATTACCCAATCCCTGAACAATAACACGCTTTCCTTCCAGACCGGTTGATAAACCGAGGGCCTTCATATCTTCGTCAACGCTTACGCATTCGCGGATAGCGATAGCCACCCCACGGCCGGTTGCTTCACGCCTGCCGGCAATTCCGTGCAATGCAAGGGGTTTGCCCGTAACACAGCCTAAGGCATCTAACTGGCCAGGATTCATGGTTTGATAGGTATCAGCAATCCAGCTCATCTCGCGTTCGCCAGATCCGTAATCAGGTGCGGGCACATCAATTCCAGGCCCAATAAAATTTTTCTTGATCAGTTCTACCGTGTACCGGCGGGTTATATTTTCCAATTCGGCAACGGTGTAGCTTTTCGGATTGATTTTTATTCCGCCTTTAGCACCTCCAAAGGGAACGTTCACAATGGCGCATTTATAACTCATCAGAGCGGCAAGTGCCATTACCTCATCTTCGTTAACCATCTCGCTGTAGCGGATGCCGCCCTTGGTAGGAGATTTATGATGAGAATGTTCAACCCGCCAGGCATCTATTACTTCAAACCCGTTCCCGCGGCGTATCGGGAAGCGAAAGCGGTAAACGCTGTTACATGATCTGATCTGGTCCAGCAGTCCCTCTGGGTGAGAAGTAAACTGGGCTGCATGATCGAAGAATTCGCACACATCACCGAAAAAATCGACCTCCGAATGGGCAGCTTCTGTTGTCTTTGCCATAACAAATTTTAAATTTCTATATTTTAATAATGGGTTTATGCCGCAAATTTGAACTAAAAAAAAACAATCCTGCAAATGAAAAAAAGTTAGTGTACCAGCTACACAAAACCGGTTACGCTAAAAAACAAGATTTAAACACATTTAAACTCTCTTTTTATTGATGATTTCCCCGCTCAATTTTTTTCAACCTTTTATCAATTGTAAATAAATACACCAGTAAGCCAATAAAAATAACGCTGATAACCGCCACCACTACGTATATTTTGCCAGAGCTCCTTAAGCCGGTAGCCATTTCTACAGTTGTGTTTTGTTGCGAAAATGTTTGCGTTGCCTGGATAATGATCAGCAACAGCGAGAGAATTTTTTTCATTAGGAAAATTATTAATTAAGGCGTTCTATGAGCAGGTTAGCGAATTTGTTTTACCGTTTGCGGGCTGATATGGTTGCATTGTTAGATTGAAAGAGCCTGTTATTTTATTTGTTGGCGGAGAAAGGGTAAATATCGAGGCAGAGGGCCGAAGCTAAAATTGCATTTTCCGATTCTAACTAATTAATTCCCTGAATAAGATCGGTTCTCCAACAACCGGATACGGTATCGGATGGTCATAATCCAAACACCGATTAATATCCAGCCAATAAACGTAGGGTAAAGCACCAGTTTCATAGTGTTATCCAGATCGTAACCTCCAAAACCCGGGTTTCCGCCGTTTCCGGGATGCAACGAATCTGTTAATCGTGGCAAAATAAACAGCAGGACAATCATCACCGGAAAGGCGAAAATATTGTAAACCGCCGATATTTTAGCTCGCTTTTGTTCTTCTTCAATCGAATTTCGAAGGACGAGATAAGCCAGGTACATTAGCGTGGATATGGCCGAGCTGTTGAGTTTCGGATCATTCGGCCAGGGGTCTCCCCAAGTGATATTGGCCCAAAGCATGCCGCTTACCAAACCCAGGAAGCAAAATATAACACCAGCGTTTACACTTTCTACCGCAATAAGATCATGGCTTGTGTTGCCAGAACTCAGATATCTGATACTGTAAATTACCGAGATGAGGTAGAGCGCCAGCATGGCAAACCACATAGGTACATGAAAATACAGGTTGCGGATACTTTCGTGAAGAATGGGGAGTGCGGGTACATTGATGAGCAGGCCGCCAACAATGGAATAAATAATAAGAACTGAGGCAAGAATTTTCCACCAGCTTTTTCTCATAGTTTGTTTGATTTTACCGGCCAAAGGTAGAAAATTATCAATAGTTATGTTTAGCAGCCCACAGTTAGTTTGTTAAAATTGCTCCCCTTAATCTCGCCATAAATATGGGAAAAGCAGTAGCGATGCCGTGATAACGATGAGGTTGATGGCGGCTAAAATTCCGATTTCATTATACGATACCGAGCGGTCCAGCCCGTCCATAGCATTTTTAGAGAATTTAAGCAGCACCATCAGCAAAGGAATAATAACCGGGAAACTTAAAATCGCCATGAGCGAGCCACTATTGTTTGCCTTCGAAACAATGCCCGAAATCATGGTAAAAACACTGGCGAAACTGATGCTACCGAGCAAAACGGCCAGAACATAAAAAAACGGATCGCCCACCGGGTTTTTAAAAACCAGCATATAAAAAATGAGCGCTATAACTGAGAGCAATAACATGAGCATCATGTTATAAATAATCTTGGACAAGATGATTGCCTGCGGAGCGGAAATACTGTAATAATATAATTGCCGGCCGGCGCTTTCCTGAACAAAACTTTTGGTAATTGCGTTTACCGATGCGAAGAGCATGATAATCCAGAACAGAGCGTTCCAGGTTACGGGCTCAACAGTCTTAAAGGATAGAAAACATACAAAAACGGTTGACACAATGTACAGCAGAATACCGTTGAAGGCATATTTTGATCGACATTCAAGCAATACTTCTTTGTAAACTAAAAATCTGACCTGGCGGTATAAATTCATCAGGCCAAAGATATAATTTGAGAGCGTGTTTATTTCGTTTTGGCCAATTGGAGTTCATAGGCTTTCTCAGTGTAGCGTGTACCCGTTCCAACAAAGGAAATATCCGCGAAAGCAAACCTCTACTATACCTATTTGGAAGAAAAATTTGCAATGAACATGGCAGCGGCCATTAAACCGAAATCTTTGAGTAAGCTGGTCATGGCCATTTGATCGCCATTTAAAGCACCTGGCAAATGAAGCGTGAGGATGAAGGTAAGCAGTAATGCGGCCAGCAGGTAGCCGGCCAACTTGGCAAATTTATTGATGATTAAAGCAACAGCAGCCATTATCAGAAAAGCACCAGTAAGGTAAACCCAGATAACGCCGCCCGGAATATACGAGGGCACCATACCGCTCATTTGCTGGGCATTCACAAAATGAAAAGCACCGAAAATAGCGAAGGGAATTGCAAACAACACTCTTAAAACGGATGGCGGGATGATTTGATTCATGGCTTGGAGATTTGATTTATATCCAAGTTAGAAAAAAATCGGGCAAAAAATCAAGGGCTTCCTTTTCTTGACGAGAATACCATGAAAAGTGCACCCGAAAAGAGCAGTGCCCAGCCGGTCCATTGGTAGCGTACCATTCCGGTGGCCACACGGGCTAATTTTTTAAAAGGGATAAAACTGAAATAGTTGTTTACTTTGAAATACACCGCTATTAGCGTGAAAATAACAACTACGATTACCGCCCATCCAGAAAATTTGACAAGTCCGGGTTGTTTTAAGATGGCACCAAGCAGTCCGACTGCCGCCAAAACAAATATAACAGAGGCCAGCACCACATCTAAATCCCAATAGTTCCAGTTTCCGATAACCGGAATGCGCAACATCGGGCTCATTGCACCGGCAATTACCAATATCGCCCCTAAAATGGCTATGTATTTTTTAAAACGCATGGATTCCAAATTAGGTTTGCACTACCGGCGGCGGAGCACCTCCTTCAGTTAACTGCATTTTTTCGGCAAAATGGGCGCAATAATCTCGCAGATCGCCCACAATAGCTTCCTCGCCGGTGGCCCGCAAAAAACTATCGCCCATAGTTTGCAAGGTCTCATAAAAGAAACGCTTCATCTCATCAGCGGGCATATCATTAGTCCAGAGATCAATTCGTAAGGAGTTTTTATAGTGATGATCCCATAAGGCGAGGAACATAGATTTTACCGGCATGGCCTCTTTGGTGTTGTTATCCGTGCTCTCCCACAGTATATTCTGGGGCACATTCTGGTCGTCGAGTTCTATGGTTAGCTTTATTTCTGCTTTTTTCATTCGTTAGTTTGATTACACCGATTATTAAAATGATTACACCGATTAAACTCAATGCAATGATTGCCTGATTAAAATGAGCGTATGATGAACATTAAAATCGCCACAAAGATGATAAAAGAGAGTTCTACAATCCAAATTCGTTTTAAATCGGGCAGAAAACTTCTGAAGATCAGATCGGCCGCAAAACAAGCCACCGCCATTAATATTAAATAGCCCGCCGACCAGGGAAAGTGGCTGTTATCGAGATCCAAAACCTGATATCCAATGGCTACCAACAGAGAGGCAATTACCATATTTAGCGGAGATACCCGAGGCATTATTTACGCTTCCTGTCTTTTTTATGAACGGCGTCAAACTTCAAACTTTTAGTTTTAGCTCCCGGTTTTCGGTTTGAATTTAGCAGATGAGCCGCTTTGGCCGCTTTGGAATTACCGATATTTTTGCTTTTTTTCTCGTGGAACGCTCCTTTGAAATCCGGGTCTTCTTTTCGCTTTTGCAAATCAGTTTCTTTGGCAATAGCCTGTCTTTCCTCGTACGGAGTTTCCTCTATAAAAACTGAATCAGGTATTGCCGATACCGGAATTTGCTGGCGGATGAGCTTCTCAATTTTACGAATCAGAAATTCTTCGGCCGGATTGCAAAAGGTTATCGCCTCGCCAGTTTGGAAAGCACGGCCTGTGCGCCCGATACGATGCACATAATCTTCGGTGATAATCGGCACATCAAAATTAATAACATGGCTTACGTTGCTAACATCCAGGCCACGTGAAGCAACATCAGTGGCAACCAAAATTCGTACTTCGCCTTCTTTAAAAGCGTGTATGGAGTTTATCCGGGTGTTTTGCCCCTTATTCGCATGAATAACCCGCACCTCTTTGGCCTCATAACGCTTTTCTAAAAAATTGAAAATATTATCAGCCACTGTTTTGGTTTTGCAAAAAATAATAAGCCGTTTTACCGCTTCATCCTGTTTTAAAAGGTGTTGAAGCAGGTTTAATTTTGTTTTGAGATTCGGCACATAATACAAAAGCTGCCCAACCGTTTCGGCGGGAGTTGCCTGTGTGGTCACTTCAATAATGGTCGGATTTTTTAAAAAATCGCCAGAAATTTTATGTACCAAATCGCCCATGGTGGCAGAGAAAAGCAAGTTTTGCCGCTTTCGCGGAACTACTTCCAGGATGCGGTGGATGGAGCCGATAAATCCCATATCCATCATTTTATCCGCCTCATCCATCACCATAAATTTCAGATATTGCGTATTGATGTGTCCGGCGAGGTAAAGATCAAGAAACCTGCCCGGGGTTGACACAATTATATCCACCCCCTTTTTCAATTCGACAATTTGAGTTTTGGGCCCGAGGCCACCGTAAATAACCACGGTGCGTAAGTCGGTATATTTTGCCAGCATCCTGATATGTTCTTCAATCTGCATGGCCAGCTCGCGTGTGGGAGCAATAATTAATGAGCGTGCATGTTCTCCCTGCGCATACTTCAACTTCATGAGCAAGGGCAGTACAAAAGCCGCCGTTTTGCCGGTGCCGGTTTGGGCAATTCCCATAATATCCTGCCCGGACAAAATGGGTGTAATGGCTTTCTGCTGGATGGCTGTGGGTATACTGTATCCGGCATCGGCCACTGCATTTAACAGTTGACGGTTTAATTTAAAATCTTCAAAAGAGGGTAACATGCGGCAAAGATAGCCTTTTTGGTTTGTGCACCGGGTCTGCCAACGAGGGCACATTTAACCGGCATAAAACAATCCGCAAAACATCCGGTTTCATTACAGATATTTACAACTTCGTTATTCAACAGCGCTTAACAGATATGATCAGATCACTATTTTTCGTCCTTACCCTCTCTTCAGCCATAATTCCCGGCATTTTGCATGCCCAAAATTCGCAAAAATCACAAGAGTTTTATCAGATCAGCATTTATCATTTCACCAACGCAGATCAGCAAAAAGTTATTGAAACATATCTTAAGGAGGCTTACCTGCCTGCGCTTCACAAACAGCAGATAAAAAATATCGGTGTATTTTCTCCGATAGGTAATGATACAACTGCAGACAAACGCGTTTACGTTATCGTTCCACTGCAAAGTTTGTCGCAGGTTGTGGAGGCGAAACCCCTATTGGAAGCCGACGCTGAGTATCAGACCCGGGGTAAATCATACCTGCAAGCCACCTACAAATCAGCACCATACAACCGGATAGAAAATATATTGTTGCAGGCATTCCCCATGGCTCCTGCTTTGATCGCTCCAAAACTCGGTGGCCCAAAAAGTGACCGGGTTTATGAGCTGCGGAGTTACGAAAGTGCTACCGAAAACATTTTCCGAAACAAAGTAAAAATGTTTAATGAAGGAGGCGAAGTTGATCTTTTTAAACGGTTGGATTTTAACGCAATATTCTATTCATCAGTGATAGCAGGAAGCCACATGCCCAACCTGATGTATATGACGAGTTTTGAGAACATGGCCGACCGGGAAGCACACTGGAAAAAATTCGGCAGCGATCCCGAATGGAAAAAATTATCCGCCATGCCCGAATATCAGAACAACGTTTCTAAAATTGAAATTACTTTTTTAAAATCTGCAGATTACTCAGATTATTAAGGCTTAGCCACTAATTCTTCCTGCCTCGCGGCTACCTGTCTTTTTCCGCCAAGAACATCAAAAAGCAAATTTTCAAATTTACTTACTGTGTTGGATGCAGAGAAGTTTTCAACTTGTAATTTTCCCAGCTCGCTGAATTTAGCGCAACGTGCCGGGTTGTTTATCAATTCAACGATTCCCTGTTCCAGTGCTTTTACATTTTCATTCTCAACCAAAATTCCGCAGTTCCCTCCATCCAGAACTTCAGAGGGTCCATTGGGGCAATCAGTTGATACCACAGGCGTTCCTACGGCAAGAGACTCGGCAATAACGCGGCAAAATCCTTCAAACCGCGAACTTGAGACCAAAATAGTTGCATGCTTCATCCATCCGAACGGATTCTTTTGAAATCCGGTTAAAACCACATGGGCTGATAAACCCAGTTTTTTAATCAGATACTCTAAATTTTCCCGCTCCCGGCCTTCGCCCACGATGATCAATTTTTGATCAACTCCTTTTTCCCGGGCACCGGCATACGCATGCAACAAAATATCGAAACCTTTTTGCGGCACCAACCGCCCGGCAGCAAGGATGTATGGTTTATGCTCTTCAGCTTCGGGTAAGAGCTGAACAGATTTTTTTCTGATCTGCTCCAAATTTAATGGGATATAAACGGTTGTTACTCTGCCGATCAGCTTTGGGATCAATTTTTCTACACTGAGTTTTATCCCGTTTGAAATAGCCACCACGCGGGTTAGTGCCGGGTAAAAAAGCTTGGTTAGACCGCTGTAGTTTCTGGGGAGTTGATTCAGTATTTCGGGCAGTGAATTCCGAACGAAACCAATCGCAGGTTTACGGGTAAGCTTACCCATCAGGGCAGCTAAAAAGCTTGGGCCCATTTCAAGCCCTCCAATAATTATATCCGAACGTTTTGATAATTTAAAAAGCGTAAACAACATTACTGGGGCATTAAACGGAAGTTTTTTTCCCGATCTTACTCCATATGTCAAATCAACATCCGCCAATAGGGTATTCCAGGCATCATCCCCGGCCCTCACTGTCGTGCGCTTAATAACAAATAGCTTGGCTTCAAACTTTGTTTTATCTAAATGCCGCAGCGTTGTAAGTGTGCTCAAGACTGCTCCATTCCGACTAAGTTCGGTAAGAATTACAAGAAGTTTTATCCTGGGAACGGATTTCGTCATTTGCGGCATTCAAGAATAATGATTCATTAGGTTAATGGGGTAAATTGCTTATTTACGTAAGCCCGGGCGTAACGGTTTATAGTTAAAACGACATCATTTCAAATACTGCTTATACCAGTCCAGGTATCGCTTATAGCGATCTGCCTGATAACTTAAAACACCAATACCATGGAACTGGCCCGGATAAATGACCAGTTCTGTAGGAATCTTAAGCGTTTTTAGTGCAGCATACATCTGCTCACTCCCCACAGAAGGAACGTTGAAATCATTCTGTCCTACCATAAACAATGTTGGTGTTTTTATACGGTCGGCATGGGTAAACGGATATGAAATTTTCATGTAGCGCTCCAAATCCTTTTGCACCCAGGGCAAGCCTATTTCCTCATTCCACTGAAGCAAATACTGATCCAGCCCGTACATAGAAAGTTGCATGGCGCTACCTGCACCGCTAACTGCTGCTTTGAAGCGCTGGTCGGTTGCAATGGTGTAATCTGTAAGAATGCCGCCGTAGCTCCATCCGCCAATGCCGAGTTTCGTTTCATCAACCATGCCTTTGCTTACCAGATAATCGGTTGCGCCCAGAAGATCCATCACTTCCAAATTTCCCCAGTCGGCATAAATGGCTTTGCTATATTCAATTCCGCGGCCGTTGCTTCCGCGATAGTTAACTGCGGCAACGGCATAACCGTCCGCAGCAAGCACCTGCCGGGTAAAGTCAAACGTAAACTCATCCTGCGATACCGGCCCACCATGAATAAATAAGATGAACGGAAGTTTTTTATCTCCGGCATCGGCATGTTTTAAAAACAAGCCCGAAACATTGGTACCGTCTTTACTTTTTGATGTAAAACCGGTTACATCCGCCAGATTGATCCCGCTCAGCCATTTTTCATTCACATGCGTAATCTGATTTAAGTTCCCTTTGGTTAAGGTGAACAAATTTGCCGGACGCTGCGGATCGCTCATGGCGGTTAGGAGAGCACCGGTTGGATGGTTTTCCAATTCCGAAAAACTACGGTCGCCGCCGATCAATTTTGTGATTTTACCAGATCTAAGATCAACAGAGGAAACGTACCGCTGCCGGTCATCAGCCGTTAGAAAGGCGATAGACTGATCATTATCGCTCCACTTAAAGTTAGACACCGGGCGGTCTGCAGATTGGGTTAACAACCGAACGTCCCCACCGGTGGGATTCATTGTGGCTAAAATACCCTGGTCGTAATTGATGAATGTGGTCTCTGCCGTAGAACGCAAATAAGCAATCAGCTTCCCATTTTTGCTCCACTGCGGATTTCCATCTTTACCTTTCCAGGTGGTTATTTGTTTGGCTTTACCTCCCGGAGTAGCGGAAATTATAAATATATCTTCATTTTCGTTTCGATCCGGGTCTTCGGTCGTATTGCTCACATAGGCAATCTGAGAACCATCCGGCGACCATACCGGCGATCGCTCGTCATACTTACCGCTTGTTATCTGCTCCACTTTCCCACTGGCTATGGTGAGTAGATACAAGTGGGTTGCCCTGTTGCTCACATAACCTTCAACATCCTGTTTAAAATGATACCGGTTAGAAACTATCGGTGCCTTAACTTTTGGCTTTTTCCGTTCCAGTTCATCTTCATCTTTAATTACCAGTACCATACGCGTTCCGTCTGCCGACCAAACATGGCTTTCTATTTCCCCTTTAACCTGGGTAAACTGACGGGCCTCTCCGCCCCGCCGGTCCATCAGCCAAACCTGATTGTTCTCTGTGCTGTCTACTTTTTTTGAGGAGAGATAGGATATATACTTGCCATCCGGACTGAACTGCCCTTCCGATTCGCCTTCTTCAGAAAATGTAAGTTGAATATTCTCTTTTCCGTCCCAGCTTACAAGGAACAGATCAGTCTGCTTTTTATTCTTTGCGGAGTCTGGCGTGGCCACGCTGTACAATACCCATTTCCCTTCGGGAGATACCTTCGGATCGCTGAGCGTTTGATAGCGGTACACATCATTGGGATTCAACTTTCTTTTTAAATTTTGCGCATAAAGCGGAGAAATGATAAAAATAGCCGCTAAACTGATGATTAATTTCATATATGGTAATTGCTTAGAGGGCACAATTTAAGAGAATCTAATGATATTGTCGCATCCGCTACAACCGTTGAAAATTGGGGCCGTTAAATTTTGCTAATTTTGCCGTTTCAAAAAACATCATGAACATTCAAACCAGACTGCTAACAGAAAAAGATTACCTCGATTTAAAATCGTCGATGATAGAAGCCTACCAGGGAATTGGAGGCCAGTTTTGGAGCAAGGCCCGGATTGACATACTGCTCGACAAATTCCCCGAAGGGCAACTGTGCGTAGAAGTAGATGGCAAAGTTGTTGCCTGCGCTTTGGCAATTGTGGTAGACTATACGCAGGTTGACGATGCCCATACCTACAATGAAATTACGGGCAATTTTACTTTTTCTACGCACAACCCAAACGGAAACGTGATGTACGGAATTGAAATTTTTGTCCATCCGGACTATCGGGGACTTCGGTTGGG
>JBGTBV010000044.1:0-15432 GCA_041749185.1 Daejeonella sp.
TCAATAACTCGGAAATATGTTCGTGCGAAACGCCTTCAACAATGGTATGCTCCAGGGCATGGGAAAAAGGCCCGTGACCAATATCATGCAGTAAAATGGCGATGGTTACGGCTTCTTCTTCCTCCCTGGTAATGGTGTGCCCTTTGCTCCTTATAGTTTCTACCGCCAGCCCCATCAGGTGCATTGCGCCGAGGGCATGATGGAATCGGGTATGCAGGGCTCCGGGATAAACCAAATGAGTCATCCCCAGTTGTTTAATATACCGCAGGCGCTGCATGTACCGGTGCTGTATCAGATCAAAAATAAGTTCTGAGGGGATGGTAATGAAACCATACACCGGATCATTAATAATTTTTTTCTTATTCAATGCAGAAGGCTGAGGCACAAAAATTGTTAATTTTAACGAGAATAGCACATTTACACGGCAAGGTTTGTTTGATCAGAGGCAAAGTTTTCTATTTGAAACCGCTTAAAAAAATGCTTGCCACCGTTCTATTTATATTGCAACCGGCATTGTTCCATGCATATTCAATGTTTAATAAGGATGATGAGTGGCCACAGGTTCTAATTTCTAATAACTGCGCCGAAAGATTTTAACAACCGGACGAAGTTACACCGGGGTATTTTCAACATTAAAACAAAAAATTCAGATGCAAGAGACCAACATATTATGGGCCGACGATGAGATTGACCTGCTAAAACCTCACATTCTTTTTCTGAATGAGAAGGGCTACAAGATCAAAACAGTAACTAATGGCAGCGACGCATTAGACCTTTTTAAGATGGAACATTTTGATCTGGTATTTCTGGATGAGAATATGCCCGGCTTAACCGGATTGGAGACTTTAGCAAAAATTAAAAGTCTAAACCCGAATGTGCCGGTTGTGCTGATCACCAAAAATGAAGAAGAGTACCTGATGGAAGATGCCATTGGTTTTAAAATTGATGATTACCTGATTAAGCCGGTTAACCCGAAGCAGATTCTGCTGACTATAAAAAAGCTGATAGACAACAAGCGGCTGGTAAGCGAAAAAACAACAATGGCCTACCAGCAGGATTTCCGAACACTTGGAATGACGCTGAACGACAATCTGGACTTTAACGAGTGGGTTGATATATACAAAAAGCTGGTTTACTGGGAGCTTTCGCTTGAGAAATTGGAAGATGAAGGCATGCGGGAAATCCTGACCATGCAAAAATCAGAAGCCAATGTTCAATTCTGTAAATTTATTGAGAGAAACTACCTTGGCTGGGTTAAAAACCCCGAAAATGGCCCGATAACTTCTAACCAGATTTTTAAGAAAAAAGTATTCCCATTGCTGGAAAGCAACAAGCCTACATTTTTTATCCTGATAGATAATCTGCGCTATGACCAGTGGAAAATTATCAATGCCATTCTGAGCGATTACTACCGCGTTGATGAAGAAGATCACTATTACAGTATTTTACCAACGGCTACGCAATATGCCCGTAACGCCATTTTCTCCGGTCTTATGCCCCTGGAGATGGAAAAACGGTTTCCCGGAAAATGGCAAAATGATGAAGATGAGGGTGGCAAAAATCTGTTTGAAGAATTTTTTTTAGCCGACCAGATTCAACGAGGCTTACGTAAGGAATGCAAATATTCCTACAACAAGGTGCTAACCTTTGAGCAGGGCAAGGATATCACCGAAAACATTAATAACCTGATGGGAAACGATTTGAACGTAATTGTCTACAATTTTGTAGATATGCTTTCGCATGCACGTACAGATATGGCCATGATCAGAGAGTTGGCGAATGATGAGGCGGCCTACCGCTCGTTAACCCTCTCCTGGTTTGAACATTCGCAGCTTTTGGATGCTTTGAAAAAACTCTCGCAAAAAAACATTAAGCTCATTATCACAACAGATCATGGCACCATCAGTGTAAAACATCCCAGCAAGGTAATAGGCGATCGAAACACAAACACCAACCTGCGCTATAAGCAGGGAAAAAATTTGAATTTTAACGCGAAAGACGTTTTTCATATCAAAAATCCGCACGATGCACTGCTTCCCAAGCTTCACATCAGCTCCAGCTTTATCTTTGCCAAGGAAGACAGTTATTTTGTGTACCCCAATAATTACAACCAGTTTGTGAATTATTTTAATTCCACTTTCCAGCACGGGGGAATCTCGCTCGAAGAAATGATCGTACCATTTGTCACTTACAGCCCGAAGTAAAGTTTATGCCAGGGAGTTCTTTGCTAAATTCGCGGCCATGAATTTCAGTGTTACCCATACCGGGCAATTGCCCGAAGTTGCTTCCGAAATACTGGCCAACTTTGCTCACAGCCGGGTTTTCCTTTTTTTTGGCGAAATGGGCGCCGGGAAAACAACTTTCATAAAAGAAATTTGCCGCCATTTGGGTGTTGTTGACCCGGTAGCCAGCCCAACCTATTCAATAATTAATGAATACCCTTATCCGAACGGACTGGTTTACCACTTCGACTTTTATCGCTTAAAAAACCAAACGGAAGCATTGGATTTGGGCTGTGAAGAATATTTTTATTCCGGGCAATACTGCTTTATAGAATGGCCTGAAAATATTAGTTTACTGTGGCCGCAGGCCTACGTAAAAATTAATTTACAGGTCTTAAATGATGAGGAGAGGCAGATTGCGGCATCTGAAGTCAAAATTTAATCAACGTGTCTTCAAAAATTTGTAATTTCAACCACCCGAAGAGAAACTATGATGAGCGAATTATCTGACATTGCAAAGCAGGCATTAATGCAGCCGCAGGAGGCAGTGCAGGAAACCAAAAGAAAAAAAAATAACCTCTTCATCGGCATCCCCAAAGAAACCTCATTTCAGGAAAACCGCATTGCGCTAACGCCCCTTTCAGTAGCGTTACTTGTAAACAACGGCCACCAGGTGCTTATAGAATCTTGTTCCGGGCAGGCCGCCAACTTTAGCGATCGGGAATACAGCGACCAGGGAGCAAAAATTGTTTATGATAAGAAAGAGATTTTCCAGGCGGATATCGTGATCAAAATTGCTCCACCAACGCTTGACGAGATTTCGCTGATGAAAAGCGGGCAGGTTCTTTTTTCGGCGCTACAGATGTCGAGCATGAAAGCTGAATTTCTTCATGCGCTGATGAAGAAAAAGGTAACCGCATTATCTTTTGAATATTTGCGGGACGAGGGAAAGGTTTTAAGCGTGGTGCGGGCCATGAGCGAAATTGTTGGCGCCACTTCGGTTTTGATAGCTGCCGAATATCTTAGCAATGTTTTTGAAGGCAAAGGCCTGATGTTAGGAGGCATTACCGGCGTACCGCCAACAGAGATCGTTATACTTGGCGCCGGCACGGTAGGCGAATATGCGGCACGCACGTCTATAGCCCTGGGGGCAGAAGTCAAGGTATTTGACAGCTCGGTTTATAAACTTCGGCGTTTGCAAAATAATATAGGTTCCAGGGTTTTTACTTCGGTAATTCAACCCATTGTGTTACAAAAAGCCTTACGCAGTTGCGATGTGGTAATTGGTGCCATCAGAGCCGATCATGGTTTTAGTCCTTGCGTGGTTACCGAAGAAACGATCAGTAAGATGAAACCCAATTCGGTAATTATTGATGTGAGCATTGATCAGGGCGGCTGTTTCGAGACATCGCAGGTAACGAATCATACCACACCAACTTTTAGAAAATACGATGTAATTCATTATTGCGTACCTAACATTGCATCGCGTGTTGCCCGAACCGCAACCTATGCCCTCACCAATATTTTTACGCCCATTTTACTGGATATTGGCGAAAAGGGCGGCATCATGAATGTGGTTTGGGAGAATCATGGAGTAAGAAATGCGGTATATTTATATCAGGGGCAGCTTACCAATATTGATCTGTCTGAACGGTTTCATATCCCGCATAAAGACCTTGACCTTCTGATTGTTTCAAACCGATAACTTACCAGTATCTTGTTTCGAAAAACCCCTTACATGCTTTTTTTCTTTCTGATCCTTGGCCAGGCAGGCTTCGGCCAGAAACCGAATGCTTACGGTCTCAACATTATAAACAGTCAGGCTGAATATCTCCAATCGGTGAAAACCGATAGCAATAACCGCCTTGTAGAGATCAAAAACTTCATTCCGACCATTAAATTAGATATCAGGTACGCTACCGCGAACAATTTTGCTGGTCGGCAGGTTTACAGTGAGGCCAGGGCATTTGCCCGGTTGCCGGTTGTAAAAGCGCTACAAGCCATTCAAAAGGAACTCAATAACCGGGGTTTGGGTTTAAAAATTTTCGATGCGTACCGGCCTTATTCTGTTACGGTCCGTTTTTTCGACATCGCCTCAGACAAGAGTTTTGTGGCAAGCCCCAAAACAGGTTCCAGGCATAACCGCGGCTGCGCCGTTGATCTCACCCTGGTTAGCCTGAAAACCGGCCATGAATTGAAAATGCCAACGCCTTATGATAGTTTTGCTCCTGAGGCAAGTCATGATTTTAACCAACTGCCTAAAAAAGTTAAAGCAAACCGTGAATTATTAAAACAAATTATGCTCAAACATGGATTTAAATTATTGCCAAACGAGTGGTGGCATTATGATTTTGCGGCTTGGAAGCACTATGAGTTAATGGATATCCCTTTTATAGAACTGTAGTATGGAACTTCCCGAGGCTACCATTTTAAGATTGGAAAGCCAGCATCTTATTATCAGAGAGCTGGTTAGCGGATTGACAGAACAGCAGATTGAACAGCAAATTTATACCGGCAAATGGACTTTAAAGCAGCAGTTGGCCCATCTGGTTAGTTATCAGGATATGTTTTTCGAACGCGTTCAGCTAATCATGAACAGCTTTAATGCGGTATTCTCGCCGTATGTTGCAGAGGACGATGCCGGGTTTCATAATGCCTCAAGGCAATCTGTACCACAATTATTAGAAAATTTAAATTCTATGCGGAATACTATCAACGGATTTTATTTTAACTTGAACTCCGGCGAGCTGTATCGTAAAGGCAGACACACACATTATGGAAATTTTTCTATTGCCTTATGGGCAGAGTTTTTTCTACTTCATGAAGCGCACCATATTTTGTATATTTTTCAAATGAATAGGCAACTGATAAGAAATACCGGTTTAAATTCAATACAACCAAATTCTGCAGGTAATTAATTAGCCTCCAATCATTTTAAAAAAACCAAGATAATGATCAAAAAAATTTTTACTCCGGCATTACTGCTGTTAGCTATTTCCGGCTTTTCTCAAAGCAGCGATACCAATAATTGGGTTGATAAATCAGCCGATAAAATTGAACCCAAGGTAATTGAGTGGCGGCGGGATTTCCACGAGCATCCTGAGCTTGGCAATCGTGAAGTTAGAACAGCCGGAATTATTGCCAAACATCTCACTTCTTTAGGTATGGAAGTTAAAACCGGCGTAGCAAAAACCGGGGTTGTAGCTATCTTAAAAGGGGGCAAACCGGGGCCGGTAGTGGCGTTGCGGGCTGATATGGATGGCCTTCCGGTTAAAGAACGTGTAGATATCCCATTCGCATCAAAAGTTACAACTCAGTTTAACGGCAACCAGGTAAACGTGATGCATGCCTGCGGTCATGATTCGCACATGGCTATCTTAATGGGTGTGGCCGAAGTGCTGTCATCTCATAAAAACGACTTGCAGGGGACTGTAAAATTCATTTTTCAACCGGCAGAAGAAGGCCCGCCGTTTGGAGAAGAAGGCGGAGCCGAGCTGATGGTTAAGGAAGGTGTTTTAGAGAATCCAAAAGTAGACGTGATTTTTGGTTTGCACATAAATTCGCAAACCGAGGTGGGCAAGATAAAATACCGGCCAGGCGGCACCATGGCCAGCGTGAATGACATGCAGATTTTGGTAAAAGGCCAGCAATCGCACGGCGCTTATCCATGGTCATCAATAGACCCGATTGTGGTTTCGGCTCAAATTATCAATAATCTTCAAACAATTGTGAGCAGAAACCTGAACGTAACTGAAAATCCGGGGATTGTTACCGTAGGATCTATTCACGGCGGCTTACGGTCAAACATAATTCCCGAACAGGTGGAAATGATGGGAACCTTACGGGCGCTGAGTGCAAATGACGAGAAGATGATTATTGCCAGGGTTAAGCAAATTGCTACTAAAACAGCCGAAAGTGCAGGAGCTACCGCCGAGGTAAAAATTCCGTTCAGCGTTCATTATCCGGTTACGTTTAACGATGAAGCGCTGACTGCTAAAATGTTGCCTTCACTTCAAAAAACTGCCGGCGCAGCCAATGTAATTTTAACTCCAGCTGTAACCGGCGCAGAAGATTTCTCGTTTTTTCAGGAGAAAGTACCGGGATTGTTTATCTTTTTAGGAGGCATGCCCAAAGGCAAAAATCCGGAGAAGGTTGCGGCACATCACACTCCGGACTTCTTTATTGATGAAAGCGGATTTAGCCTTGGTGTAAAAACCATGTCTAACCTGGTGCTTGACTATATGCAGATGTATAAGAAATAGAAATCGTGTTAGAATGGCAGATTATCGGTTTCGGCACTCGCCGGATCATAACTCATGGGCTGTTGCTCTTCAGTTTTTGGCGAAATGCCAGGTTGAGATGTGCCGTTTGAATTCTCGAAATCGCTTTTCCGACCCAACATGGTAAAATTTTCGGCAACTACTTCGGTGGTGTATTTTTTGTTGCCCTCTTTATCTTCAAAAGAGCGTGTGCGCAATTTACCCTCAATATAAACCAACTTGCCTTTTTGAAGATACTTAGACGCCACATCTGCCAGGCCACGCCACATTACAATGTTATGCCACTCGGTCTGCTCTATTTTCCGTCCGTCTTTATTATAAGTTTCTGAAGTAGCTAAAGGGAAACTGGCAACGCTTACGTTGCTTTCCAGGTGCCTAACTTCCGGGTCTTTACCCAGATGTCCCACCAAAATTACTTTGTTAATTCCTGACATGGTATTCATAAATAAGCTACATCAATTTAAATAAACTTTTTGAGGAACTCAAATATAAGTTTAGGTTGCGCCAGCGTAGCTAACACAGTCGCATCGGCATAAAAATACTCACTGTTTGCCGGGTCTGGCTCAGTAAAACCCGAAATCTCAATACTTTGAGCAAATAACCGCTGGTGGCTAAGCAAATGCTTAACCCGGGGCGATATTGACTGAATGCGGGTATCCAGGCCAAATGCCTTTATATATCCCGGAAGCTTTAAGACTTCATCGGCACAAACCGCAACATCTGTTTCAAATAATGGTAGCTGATACAGATTTTCCCATATGTCTTTTCCCTGCCGCTTCTGCATAAGCACGCTCTGATCTTTAATTGCTACAACAAAATTGAAGTGTCTTTCCCTCGTTTTTTGAGTTTTCAGTTTAACCGGCAGTAATTGAACCCGCTTTGTTTTGAAAGCATTGCAGCTTAGTTGCAGCGGACAGGTACTGCAGAGGGGGTTAGCCGGTTTGCATTGCAGCGAGCCAAATTCCATCGCTGCCTGATTGTAGATGCCGGCTCTGGCTTTATCCATTACCTCATTTGCCAGCTCTGTAAATAGTTTTTTGCCCGCCGCGGTATTAATGGGTTCATCTATCCCGAAATACCTGCTCAACAATCTGAATACATTTCCATCAACCACCGCCCTCGGCTCATCTGCAGAAAAAGAGGAAATAGCGGCAGCCGTGTATTCGCCAATCCCTTTCAGCTTTAAGAGTTCTGAATACTGTTTGGGAAAATAACCGCCGTGTTCCTCCATAACCGTCTGTGCGGTTTGGCGCATGTTGCGGCCCCGGGAGTAATATCCAAGCCCCTGCCACTGATTTAATATCTCGTCTTCGCTTGCAGATGCGAAATCGGCTACGGAGGGATAATTTTCTAAAAAACGATTGAAGTAGGGCGTTCCCTGCTCTACCCGGGTTTGCTGCATAATTATTTCAGAAAGCCATATAATATAGGGGTCTTGTGTTGCCCGCCACGGGAGGTTGCGTTTGTTAATCAGGTACCATTCAATAATCTCATTGGCAAAACTCATTCTAAAAAATTTTAGGACTGACAGCGCAAAAGTACATCTCGCTATGTTTTAATTCCGCAGCTATAAAAAATTCCCGAATAAATTTTTTCAATTCAATATAAACCAATACTTTTGCAACCCCAAAACAGTTAAGTATTTACGATAAATAATAGAATAAAATAAACATGACCAAGGCAGAAATTATTGCTGAAATCTCTACAAAAACCGGTATTGAGAAAGTAGATGTTCAGGAAGCTGTAGAAGCGTTTTTTAAAGTGGTTAAAAATTCAATGGTTAGTGGAGAGAACGTATATGTTAGAGGTTTTGGAAGTTTCGTAGTGAAGAAAAGGGCAAAGAAAACAGCCCGCAATATATCTAAGAACACGGCAATCATCATTCCCGAACATTATGTGCCTAGTTTCAAACCGGCAAAGGTTTTTGTTGAGAAGGTAAGATCTGGAAACAAAAAACCAATTGAATTAAAATAGGGCCGCAAAAGAATGTTAAAAAGACAGCAAATTCTGGTTATTGCCTCGGTTGTATTGCTGATGGCTATTTTGCTTTCTTTAGATATTGCCGGTTTGGTTAAACCACAGGAGCAACAGGGTGCTAATAACGCTGCTACTGCAAACAGCACAAACGTTAACTTGTCGCTCGGGCAAGTCTCTGAAACTGCACGCCAGGATTTAAACGCTAATTTATCCCAGCAGATAAAAGAACTGGAAGCAGCACTTAAAAGCGCCCCGGAAACTGGAAAAGTAGCGGTTCAAAAACAGTTGGCACAACGTTGGGACGATGTAAACAAGCCCGCTCCGGCAGCTTTTTATTATGAGCTAATTGCTCAGAGAGAGGATAATTTCCAGAACTGGCTTACAAGCGGCGATCGGTTTACCGAAGCATATCAAAATACCCGAGACTCATTAATACAGCCTGCACTGGTTCAAAAAGCGGTTACCGCCTATCAACAGGCAATTAAATTAGATAGCGCCAGTTTAGACGCCAAAACAGGCCTAGGCGTTGCATATGTTAATCAGGGTGTCAACCCAATGCAGGGCATTCAGTTATTGTTAGGGGTTGTTAAAGCCGAGCCTGAAAATATTAAGGCCAATATGAACCTGGGCTTATTTTCAATGAAATCTGGCCAGTTTGATAAAGCGGTTGAGCGCTTCAAAAGAGTGGTAGCTCAGAAACAAGATCCCGAAGCGTGGTTTTATCTTGCATCAAGTTATGAAAACCAGGGTAGGGTTGACGATGCGGTGGCGGCTTATCTTAAAAGCAAGGAGCTTGCGGCCGATCCAAGTTTAGGTCAGTTTATAGACCGTAAAATCAAAGAATTAAAGAAGTAACAGTATAAAACATTTAAAAACTTAAATTATGCCAAGCGGTAAAAAAAGAAAAAGACATAAAATGGCCACTCACAAACGTAAGAAGCGTTTAAGAAAGAACAGACATAAGAAAAAGTAGTGGCCGGCAGGTGACTGGTGAAAACCGACTTCCGGCTTGACCCACCTCCGCACATTATCTCCGCAATAAACCTCCCGCAATTAGCGACGGAGGTTTAATGCTTTTCTGTGATCTTTCTATTTTAAATATTTTTTAACGGAATGGTGGCAGCGCCATCATTTATAATGAGTAGCTATTGGTAAAAGAATTAATAATCAATTCTAGCCCCAATGGGGTTACTATTGCCTTGCTGCAAGACAAGCAACTCGTAGAATTAAACAAAGAGCAAGTCAACAACAATTACGCTGTTGGCGATATATATCTGGGCAAAATTAAAAAGATTATGCCCGGCCTTAATGCTGCTTTTGTGGATGTAGGCTATGAGAAAGATGCGTTCTTGCATTACCTTGACCTGGGGCCGCAGGTTCAGTCGCTTTTAAAGCTGACAAAAATTATAAAGAACGGCAGCTATAAAGACAAACTCCTGAACAGTTTTAAGCAGGAAGCCGACATTAACAAATCGGGTAAAATATCAGAGATATTGAGCCGTAATATGTTGATGCCCGTGCAGATTGCCAAAGAACCGATCTCAACGAAGGGTCCGAGGTTAAGTTCCGACATTTCTATAGCAGGCCGTTTTGTAGTTCTGGTTCCATTTTCGGAAGTTATTTCTATCTCAAAAAAGATAAAAAGCAATGCCGAACGCAATCGCCTGAAAAAGATCGTGGAAAGTATCAAGCCGAAAAACTTTGGCGTGATCATCCGTACAGTTTCAGAAGGGAAAGGCGTAGCCGAACTTCAGAAAGACATTCTGGACCTGGTAGATAAATGGGAAAACTTTACGCGACGCCTTCCAACAACCGAGCCTTCTAAAAAAATATTAGGAGAAATGGGCCGGGCGTCAACCATTTTGCGGGATATTTTGAACGCAGATTTTACCAATATCCATATCTCAGATCCGGCGATGTACGAGGAAGTTAGGTCTTACGTGCATGAAATCTCTCCGGAGATGGATAAGATTGTAAAGCATTACCGCCAACGCGAACCTATTTTTGAATACTTCGGTGTAGAAAAACAGATAAAGGCCGCTTTTGGCAAAACTGTAAATCTTCCCGGAGGCGCTTATCTGGTTATCGAGCATACCGAAGCTCTGCATGTAATTGACGTAAACAGCGGCAACCGCACGGCTAATCCCGAAAATCAGGAGCAGAATGCGCTGATGGTAAATATGGAAGCGGCCAAAGAAATAGCCCGGCAGTTACGCTTACGCGATATGGGCGGCATCGTGGTTATTGACTTCATTGACATGCACAAGCCGCAAAACCGAAAAGAGCTTTTTGATTACCTCAAGGATCAGATGCTTTTAGACAGGGCCAAGCATACCATTTTGCCGCCAAGCAAATTCGGTCTGGTGCAAATAACCAGACAGCGTGTACGGCCCGAAATGAATATTGTAACCAGCGAAAAGTGCCCTGCATGCGACGGAACAGGCGAAATTAAGGCCAGCATTATTTTAATGGATGATATTGAAGGAAATCTCAATTACATTTTAAATGAGCAAAATGAAAAAGGGATAACCTTAGGTGTGCACCCATACATTGAAGCATATATCAAAAAAGGTTTGATATCATGCCAATGGAAATGGTTCTTCAAATTCAATAAATGGGTAAAGGTAAAGGCCAATCCCTCTTATCACCTAACCGAATTCCGTTTCCTGAATTCGAAGGACGAAGAGATAAAGCTTTAAATGCGCACATGAGTAAATGTGCAGATGTGCAGATGATGTTTTTCTTCTGCACATTTTTATTTTTAGGCTATCCTGCATTTGCACGTTTGCAGATCTTCATATTTGCACATTAAACTTTTTGTTATGCCATCATTTGCACATTTCCATATCTTCACATTTGCACATTCCCCCGCCCGTGGCTAAAACCAGATCCGCTTATTTTTGCCAGAGTTGCGGTTTTGAAGCCGCAAAGTGGCTCGGCAAATGCCCTTCCTGCCAGCAATGGAATACGTTTGTTGAAGAGATAATTGAAAAGGCCAATACGGCAGTTCCAAATTGGCAGGCTGCCTCCACAACAACACAGCGGGCTAACAAGCCGGCGTCTATAGCAGATATTGTTTTTACCGAAGAAAACAGGCTGATTACTCCCGATAAAGAGTTTAATCGTGTGCTGGGCGGCGGCATTGTTGGCGGTTCTATCGTTTTGATTGGCGGTGAACCCGGAATTGGTAAATCAACATTAATGCTCCAACTCGCCTTAAACCTTCCCGGCCTTAAAGTGCTGTATGTATCTGGCGAAGAAAGTGAACAGCAGATTAAAATGCGTGCCGAACGATTAAATAGCAATGCCGGCGGCGAATGCTTTATTCTTACAGAAACTTCCACCCAAAATATTTTCAAGCAGGTTGAAATTTTGCGGCCCGATATTGTGGTGGTGGATTCCATTCAAACGTTGTATTCTGCGCACATCGAGTCAACCCCGGGAAGCGTATCGCAGGTTAGGGAATGTACTGCCGAGCTACTCCGCTTCGCCAAAGAAAGCGGAACGCCGGTTTTTCTGATCGGGCATATTACCAAAGACGGAATGATTGCGGGCCCTAAAATATTGGAACACATGGTTGATACGGTTTTGCAGTTTGAAGGCGACCGCCACCACGTATACCGGATTTTACGAGCTGTAAAAAATCGTTTCGGCTCTGCCTCTGAACTCGGAATTTATGAAATGCAGGGAAGCGGCTTACGCGAAGTTTCTAACCCTTCAGAAATATTGCTTTCGCAACGCGAAGAACCTTTAAGCGGCATCACTATTGCGGCTATGATGGAGGGCTTGCGGCCAATGCTGGTAGAGATTCAGGCCCTGGTGAGTGTGTCTGCTTACGGAACCCCGCAACGATCGGCCACAGGCTTTGATACCAAACGGATGAACATGCTGCTGGCCGTTTTAGAAAAACGCTGCGGTTTCAAGTTAAGCACACAAGATGTTTTTTTAAATATCGCCGGCGGATTGCGGGTTGAAGACCCGGCTATTGATCTGGCGGTGGTGGTGTCCATTATTTCATCTCACGAAAACCTGCCGGTGGGTTTGAAAGTTTGTTTTGCAGCCGAAGTAGGTTTGTCTGGAGAGATCAGGGCGGTTAACCGGGTGGAGCAGCGCATCGCCGAGGCGGAAAAGCTGGGCTTTGAGCAAATTTTCATCTCGCGTTACAACAAAAAAGGGCTGGATACTTCACGGTATAAAATCGAAATAAAAACCGTGGCTAAAGTGGAAGAAGTTTTCAGCGCTTTGTTTGGCTAACATTTGTTTCCTGTATGTGAGCCATCAGCGCACGTTGCCCGCGTTAAATAAACCGGATTAAAGCGTAAAGCTTCCGGTTTTTCACCGGAACTTGAAGCGAAAAGCCGGGCTGTCGGGAACCACGACTTGCGGAACCTGCTTTCCAAAACCTCTATTAAAGCACGTTGTGCCTATCCTGCGATAACAGTTGGGCTGCCGGTTAATTTTACCGACCAGTGATTTTGCCGCCTTCAACTCCTCCCGTTAAATTTGCATTTTTGAGAGAATATTTACTCCATGCAGGAGTAAAATGAATTTAACTAAACATCAATCCAGAAAAACAATGAATATCTCGTTATCACAAGCCGAAGCAGTACTTGCAGCTGCCAGAAAAAAAGCAATTGAGTTAAACACCAAAATGAACATCTGTGTTGTAGATGCCGGTGCTAATTTAACCGCATTCGTGCGGATGGACGGAGCCTGGTTAGGCTCTGTAGATATCGCTAACAAAAAGGCCAAAACATCTGCTTTTTTTGATATGAATACATCCGCACTTACTCCAATAACCCAGCCTAACACGCCTTTATTTAATATTGAGCATAGTAATGGCGGTTTAATCACTTTTCCTGGCGGGGTTGTAATTCGTAACGCGGAAGGTGAAATGATTGGGGCTGTGGGTGTAAGCGGTAGCTCTGTAGAAAACGATGACGCAGTTGCAAGTGCTGGCGCAGCAGCTATACACTAATCAGGCACCGAATAAGAATTCATTAGAATATCAGATGAGCCGGCTTAAAAACCGGCTTTTTTGTTAGTAGGAAAAGTCAATCATTTTGTACGGCAACGCCTAAGAATTATCTGCTCAAATACATCGATTTTTCCTTGTACAAATGCCTGAAATAGGGATCTTCCAACGTTTTGATAAAGCGTATTGCTTCGCCGGTTGATTTCATCTCAGGACCTAACTGCTTCTCAACTTCGGGGAATTTATCGAAAGAAAATACCGGCTCTTTGATGGCATAACCTTCCAGCCTGCGCACAATATCAAAGTCTTTCAGCTTTTTATCACCCAGCATAATCTTGGTTGCGATGTTGATATAAGGCACATCGTACGCTTTGGCGATAAACGGAACCGTGCGGGAGGCCCGCGGATTTGCTTCTATCACATACACTTTCCCATCTTTTATGGCAAACTGAATGTTTAAAAGTCCGCGAACGTTCAACGCTTTGGCAATCCGTATGCTGTATTCCTCCATCGTTGCTAAAACAGATTCAGGCAAATTAAAAGGTGGCAGCACCGCGTAAGAATCTCCTGAATGAATTCCGGCAGGTTCAATATGCTCCATCAAACCGATAATGTGCACGTCTTCGCCATCGCATATCGAATCAGATTCGGCTTCTTCGGCACGATCCAGAAAATGGTCAATCAAAACCCGGTTTCCAGGCATAGCCCGCAGCAATTTTACAACAGCATTCTCCAGGTCTTCATCATTTATAACAATACTCATCCCCTGGCCACCTAACACGTAACTTGGCCTAACCAGCACCGGATAACCCACCTGGTGCGCTACTTCCAGCGCTTCCTCTGCACTCTCGGCAACTCCGTAAAGCGGATATGGAATATTCATTTCTTTCAAAAGGTCAGAAAACCGCCCTCTATCTTCGGCAGTATCCATATCGTTGAAAGCGGTACCAATAATTTTGATTCCCAGCTTGTGAAGCTTTTCGGCCATTTTAAGAGCCGTTTGACCGCCAAGTTGAACAATTACCCCTTCAGGTTTTTCCAGCTCGATAATTTCACGCACGTGTTCCCAAAATACCGGCTCAAAATAAAGCTTATCGGCCATATTAAAATCGGTTGAAACCGTTTCCGGATTGCAGTTGATCATGATCGATTCATATCCGGCGTCTTTTGCCGCCAAGAGCCCATGCACACAAGAGTAATCAAACTCTATTCCCTGCCCAATGCGGTTTGGCCCCGAGCCTAACACAATAATTTTTTTCTTGTCGCTTACCGCTGATTCATTTTCATCTTCGAACGTAGAATAATAATAAGGCGTTTGCGCCTGGAATTCGGCAGCGCAGGTATCAACCATTTTATAGGCCCGGTTAATTCCTAAATTTTTGCGCTGGGCGTATACTTCATCTTCGGTAACGTTATTTAAAAGCCAGGCAATTTGTGCGTCTGCGTAGCCTTTTTGCTTTAGGGTGATGAAAAAATCTTTCGGGATATTGCTTAATGAATAACGTTTTAATTCGGTTTCAAGTTGTACCAATTCCTGTATCTGCACCAAAAACCACTTATCAATATGGGTTACTTTACGGATAGATTCAAGCGGAACGCCCAGGCTCATGGCATCTTTTATGTGGAAGAGGCGGTCCCAGCTTGGATGCTCCAGGCTGTGCATAATCTCTTCCAGATTGCGGCTTTGCCGCCCATCGGCGCCTAAGCCCAAACGGTTTGTTTCTAAACTCTGACAAGCTTTTTGCAGCGCCTCAATAAATGTGCGACCAATGGCCATTACCTCGCCAACCGATTTCATTTGTAAACCCAACTGGGTATTGGCCCCTTTAAACTTATCAAAATTCCAGCGTGGAATCTTTACAATCACATAATCAAGCGTAGGTTCAAAATAAGCCGAAGTGGTTTTGGTAATTTGATTTTCAATCTCATCTAAATTATACCCGATGGCCAGTTTGGCCGCAATTTTAGCGATCGGATA
>JBGTBV010000045.1:0-9182 GCA_041749185.1 Daejeonella sp.
GTGAAACAGCACATCCAAACCGGGCTCATAAATCGGAACTTTCCCATCCCGCATCATCTGAACTTTTTCCTGGTTAATATCCACACAGGTAACCGCATTTCCGGTTTCGGCCAGACACGTTCCGGTTACTAAACCTACGTATCCGGTACCAATAACAGCAATTTTCATTCTTAAGGTAAATTAAAATAAAAGATTAAAGATTAACTTGGCCGAAGATAAGAAAATATATAAATGCTTTTTTTATACAATTTTGGTATCTGGCTTTATACCGCACTTATACTCGCAGCATCTATAAAAAGTTCCAAAGCAAAACAATGGGTTAAGGGAAGAAGTCAAATTATTAAACGTATTGAAAGCGAGGTACAACCGGGTAAAGACTTGATCTGGTTTCACTTCGCCTCGCTGGGCGAGTTTGAGCAGGGCCGCCCGGTGCTGGAAAACATCCGCCAGGTTAAATCAGATTACCGTATTCTGGTCACTTTTTTTTCTCCTTCCGGATACGAAATAAAGAAAAGCACGCCGCTTGCCGACCATGTTTTTTACCTTCCGGCAGATACCCGCGAAAACGCCGAAGCTTTTATCAGGGCGATAAAGCCGGCAATGGCGATTTTCACCAAGTATGAATATTGGTATCATTACTTTCATACCCTTAAGAAGAAGCAAATCCCTCTATACATCGTTTCGGGAATTTTTCGAGAAAGCCAGCTTTTTTTTAAATGGTACGGCGGTTTGCACCGGAAGATCCTAAGCTGCGTAACCCACTTTTTCGTTCAAAATAAAAATAGCGTGGAGTTGCTTAACACGTTAGGCATCAGCAATGTCTCGCTAAGCGGCGATACACGCTTTGATCGGGTTTTCCAGAATCAACAAAATGTAAAGCCGATGCCGGAGATTGAGAATTTTTGCGCCGGCAAACCTGTTTTTATTTGTGGGAGCACTTGGTTGGATGATGAAAAATTATTGTCTGATTTGCCGGCAATTTTACCCGACTGGAAATTCATTGTCGCTCCGCACGAAATCGGCGAAAGCCGGATTAGGGAGCTCGAGACGTTGTTCACTGAAAGTATGAAATTTTCCGGGCTTGAAACCAGGCATTCGCTACCCAACACCGTGATTATTGATAACATTGGTATGCTCTCTACCCTGTATCAGTATGGCGATATTGCATATATAGGCGGTGGTTTTGGGGCGGGCATTCACAACACGCTGGAGGCGGCGGCATTCGGGCTGCCGGTAATTTTCGGACCAAAGTTTGAAAAATTTAACGAAGCCACCGAACTCATCCGGGCTTGCGCTGCCTTTTCGGTTAATAACAGTGCGGAGCTTCAGCAGATTGTCCAGCAGCTTAACGATACAGATTACCGGCTCAAAGCTGGCCAGAAAGCCAAAGCCTATGTAAAAGCAAATACCGGCGCAACAGCGCTCATCATCAATCACATTTTCGGGTTATCGTCCGATGGCGATAAGGAGATTTTCAAATCCAATAATTAGCTCGTTACCAATTCTGCAAGTCCTTCAATCCACCGCGGATGATCGTTCAGGCTTTCTACCAATTGCACCTTCTCGCCGCCGAGTTCTTTAAATTCATCGGCATATTCAACGCTTACTTCGTAAACGGTTTCCAAACAGTCGGCTACAAAAGCCGGACAAAAAACCAGCAAACTTTTTGCGCCTTTAGCAGCCAGGTTTTTAATCACTTCGCTGGTGTAGGGCTGCACCCAAGGATCTTTTCCCAACCGGGACTGGAAGCAAACCGTATACTTTCCTTTCGGGATTTCTAAACTTTGGGCAATTAAACGGGCGGTATCATGGCATTGGGCTGAGTAACAATTCTTATTATTTTGGGTAATGCTGGCGCAACAATCAGAGACTTTTAAACAGTGAACGCCCGAATGATCTGACTTTTTTAACTGCCGCTGCGGCAATCCATGGAAGCTGAATAAAACATGATCAAACCGCTCTGGCTGATATTTTTTTCCATTGTCGGCGAAGGTTTCGATCATCGCGGCGTTATTATGGAAGGAATTTACAAATGAAATTTCGGGAATGGTGGGCCACTTGCTCACTAACTCCATCACTTTCTGTAAAACCGAGCCGCTACTTGCAGAGGCATAATGCGGAAACATGGGCAACACCTTTATAGTGTCTACTTGCGCATCCTGCAGTTTTTTCAAAGCCGAACCAATGGATGGGCTTTGGTAGCGCATAGCCAGTTCAACATGGTAGCCATCGCCCAATTTTTCCTGCAAAAGTTTTGCCTGTAAAATACTGTAATGCATCAGGGGCGAGCCGCTTTCATCAGACCATATTTCTTTGTATAGTTTTGCCGATTTGGGACCCCGAAAAGGTACGATGATACCTTTAACCAATGCGGTCCGTAACACCGGGTTCACATCAATAACCCGCTCGTCCATCAAAAACTCGTCAAGATATTTCCGCACGTCGGCCGTTTTCGGACTGTCTGGTGTGCCTAAATTAACGATCAATACGCCTTTTTTACCCATATTAAAATTCCAGTATAATCCCGATTGTTGGCAGGATATTTCCGTTTTTGTTGCTTAATAATTTTGTTTTAAACCGGCTGCCATATGTGGGGTTATCCTGAGGAAGGCCGTTTGAATCTCTATCCAGCAGCAATATGGGTTGCAGCTCATATTTGTTGTAAGTGGCATTCTGGATGTCGAGGTAAAAGTTGAGATTAAACTTCCGGAACGGATATTTTTTGTCCGCACGCAGGTCTACCTGATAAAACTCGCTAAGCCTGCTTTGATTTAAACGCTCATAATTCTGAATCCCCTGCGGGTACACGGTAAAATTGCTTTTCAGAGATGACGATGCAAGATCATAGGGAGTATACGGACTACCGCCGCTAAATCGCAATTTGGCCCCCAGTTCCCAATTGCGCTTAAGCACCTTGCCGCCGGTAACACTTAAAACAAACCGGCTGTCCCAGGATGAGGGTGCGTAATTTTGATTTTTATCGCGGAATTCGCTCTTAAATAGCGTTAATGCAAAAATGCCGTAGAACCCCTTATTCAATTTTTGTTGCGCTAAAAACTCAATCCCGTAAGAGCGGCCCGACGTAAACCCCGTTACCGGCCGGTTCCCAACCACCCCAAAATCGGCACCGAGGTTGGCCAGCGGAATTTCATTGCCCAGAATATTAATTATTGGGTACTGGTCATAATACTTGTAGAAGCTCTCTATAGTAAACCGGGTATTCTTCAGTGTATTATACTCTAAACCCATAACCAATTGCTGCGACCGGATATAATCTACCTGCCGGTTTACCAGCGGGCCGCCGGTTTGCTCTCTAAATCCTAAAATGGTGTAGGCCGGAAGCTGATAGTAAATGCCGGTGTTGAAATTCAAACTCAGGTTTTCGGTAAAATTGTAAGCGGCTGACAAACGCGGCGACAGGGTCTTAAACGGGTTTTTCAACCGGTCTGAATACGTGCTGGCATCAAGCCTTAGTCCGGCAGACAGACTTAACTTATCAGCAAAAAAAGACAGGCTTAGCTGACCAAAAACACTGTATTTTAAAAAACTGATCTCAGACTCATATTCTGAGGTGCCGAAAGGCAGCACATTTAACGTATTGGTGCTATAATAAGCGGTCTCTACCCCAGACCCGTAATTTATGCTGTAAGCACCCTCCCGACTATTATTCTCAAAACGAAGCTTATTTTCTATTTCTTTGGATGCATAATCTAAAGTTTTTTGCTGATTTTCATTGTTATCCTGATACTTAAGCGCTTTATTATTTAAAAAATTGCGGCTAAGTATCCATGTAGAATATCCTTTACTGCGATAATTTTTATAGTTAGCTCCAACCGTATAATTATCCTGACTGTTTACCGGCACATTATCCAGAATATAGAGGTTTTGCTCTGTAGGATCGGTATCAAAATTAAGCGCAAACCGGTCTGTAGCACCCAAGCCCAACAGGGTAAGTTCATTTTTGGTATTAAAGCGGGTTTTAATTCTAAACTGATAATCCTGGTAAGATGGCAGAAAGGGCAGGCCAATCAGTTTAAACAAACCCTGCAAATAGGAATACCGGTAGGAAGAAATAAAGGTGGTTTTTTTACTAATTGGGCCTTCTAACGTAGCAGCCAGATCACTTGAACCAGCGGTGAGCGAAGTGGCCAGCCGGTCATTGCGCCCATCTTTTTGTTTAAACTCAAAAACCGAGCTTAGCGTATTCCCGCGGTTGGCCGGAAAAGCACCCGAATAAAAATCAACTTCTCTGATAAAGTCAACATTAATCAGCCCAACTGGTCCGCCGGATGAGCCCTGTGTAGAAAAATGATTAATGTTTGGAATTTCAACACCATCAATATAAAAACGGTTTTCGTTGGGTGCGCCTCCGCGGATGATAATATCGTTGCGAAAACTCACCGGCGCAGAAACGCCTGGTAAAGACTGAATCACCTTAGAAATATCCCGATTTCCGCCCGGATTCCGTTTGATTTCTGCCGAACCAATTGTTCTTAATGAAACCGGACTTTCGGCGGGTTTGGCAAACACAGGCGTGCGTATGTTTACCACTTCAAGTGTGGATGCGTTGCTCTCTAAAGCCACATCAAGCAATGCGGTTCGGGCATTACTCACCAAAATATCAAAAATCAACTGCGTTTTAAAACCCACGTAGCTAAACCGAAGGTTGTACACACCAGGTTTCAGATTTCTGAACTGGTAAAATCCCGCTGAATCTGAGATAGAATTATCGCCGGTAGTCTGTAGAAGCACCGACACACCTTCGAGGGGCTGGTTGGTTAGTGCATTTGTTACTTTGCCGGATATCACTCCATTTTGGGAAGAGCCAGGCTGACCTTTGGCCTGCATCAGCAAAGAGAAGAAAAAAAGAAAAAGTATTATGTTTTTCATTTGGGCGGCCCGAGACCAAAAGTAAGTCAAAGCTAAACCCCGCCGAACGGCCAGGCATCGCAAAAGCGTCTTTTTACTGGCTTATGACTGTTTGAGCGTCCACAGTTTCCACCAGGGTGTTCCGGGGCTGTCGTGATGTTCAAAATGATAGCCAAAAAAGTAACAGGAGAAGAAAGCAAGCACATGGTTTTTTTTTAAAGAGGTAGACTGATGAAAATTATCATGCTCTCCGTGATGCGGTAACCAGGTTCCAAAATAAAATAATTGGAGGGTGCTTAACAGCGATGGCAAAACCCAGAACAGCAGTAAGTTAGTTTCTGAAAACCAAATATTGAGCAGGTTGTACAAAATCGCCATTATCAATAGTTGTAGCCAGGAAACGTATTGCCTGAGGAAATTAAAATACCAGGTTAAAAAGTTACCGTGGTGATAATCTGGATCTTTCTCTGTGTGCACATGGCGGTGGTGTTGATGATGCTTGCTGTACAATTTGCTGAAAGAAAAAGCGGCATACAATGCGGTACAAACCTGACCGATGGCATTGTTCAACCATTTAACAGGCGTTACGGTGCCGTGCATCGCGTCATGCGCTGTAATAAACAACCCCGTATACAGATGCATTTGTAGCAAAATGAACAAATACGTTAGCGGATTATTTAGCTCTACCGAAACATTCATCAGGAAAAAAAATCCGCTAAGCCAGCATCCAATCACTAAAAGAGCTATGAATATACCGGGCGCAAAAATTGTCTTCATTAAAACGGGAATTTGATTTTAAGCGAAATTGACCGGCATCAATAAGACTGCAAGGTTTCCCTTACTTTCTCCATTAACCACATGGGCGTTGAGGTGGCGCCGCAAATTCCAACTTTATCATTTGGGTTAAACATGCTGATGCTTAGCTCAGCCGGGCTGGAGACAAAATAGGTATTTTGATTAAACTGTTTGCACACTTCGAAAAGAACCTTACCGTTAGATGATTTTAATCCGGAAACGAAAACTATCCGATCAAAATTCTGAACAAACTTTCGCAAATCTTCGTAGCGATTAGAAACCTGGCGGCAAATGGTGTCGTTTGCTTTTACCTCGTGCCCGCGATTGATGAGTTCCTGTTTAATCTCATAAAATTTATCGGTGCTTTTGGTTGTCTGGCTGTAAAGGGTAAATTTATCTGGAAGGTCTACATCTTCCAGTTCGGCGATGTCCTGGAAAACTACCGCCTCATTATTAGTCTGCCCCTGCAATCCAATTACCTCGGCATGGCCGTGTTTTCCAAAAATCAGTATTTTCTCTTCGGCGTCATGCGAGTTTTTAATTCGGTTTTGAAGTTTCAAAACCACGGGGCAGGAAGCGTCTATAAGCGTAATGTTGTTCTCGAGGGCAGTTTTATAGGTTTCGGGCGCTTCGCCGTGGGCACGTATCAGAACTTTCTCATCTTTCAACGCCTTTAATTCATCGTGATTAATGATTTTTAAACCTTTGCGTTTAAGCCGCTCCACTTCTTCATCATTATGGACAATATCGCCCAAGCAATATAGATAACCTTCGGCATCCAGTATATCTTCGGCCATATCTATTGCGTAAACAACCCCGAAACAAAATCCCGAATCCCTGTCAATTGATATTTGAAGATTATAACTCATAGTCAAATGATTGATTTGCCCCAGACAGGCAATCAGCAAAAATACACAAATTGTTTGTTACGCCCACAAATTCAGGGCCACGAAGAATAGCAGTTGGGAAACAAGCAGTACAACGGCCGCCGGGTTTTTCTTTCTGAATTGGCGGCTAAAGAAGAACATCAGCATTAGAAATGAAAAAACAAACCAGGCAATATAATTTTGAAACGGGATATTTAATTCAGTCCAACCCCAATAGTCAAAACGGATAGCAACCGGCTCAATCAGTATGTCAAGCATCACCAAAAAAAACGCCCCGATTAATGCGCAAAGCACCTGATTGTTTATATTAAAATACCGTACCGTTACCCCTGTGCTGTAGATAAGCAACACCCAATTAACACCAATGAGCAGTGGAACATCGGCAAGTTTTACGCCGAGCGTTGATCCGTATTGATAAGCGCCAAAAATGTAACCGGTACTAACCCCGAGCACTTCTATAAAAAATCCGGCAAGGAACGTAACCAGTAAGAAAAGCCAGTAGTTTCTGTTTCTATGGTGGTGAGAAATGATCAGCAACAGCAGCATAAGCAGCAAGTGATATGGCACCAATTGCAGAAATAGAGGAGAAAGCCGGGGAATTAAAAACCCCATGAGGCCAACCGCATAAAAGAGCATGATCAAAAGGCTGCAGATGGTCTGTTTACCTAATTTCATGTTTTGATTGTTCGTCCTTTCCAGGTTACTGTTTTGGTAAAATACTTTTGTAATGATAGCACCGCAATAACCAATAGCATGACCATCTGCAGCGGGTGCAACAACACATTCAACCAGGGATTTTGTGCCGAGGCCAGCGAAATCATAATGCGGCTAAGGATTATAAGACCGATGGCGAAAATCAACAATTGAAAATTGAGTGCGTAGGCAATTACAAACGGGCCGGAGATAATCAGTATTACATAAGCGCTCATGCTTAGCACACTATTGTTAAATCCAGCCAGTAAGTTTTTGCTAAACCCCGCCAGCGCTTCACTTAAATTTCGGTACATCCTGCAAAAAATAAGGCCGTTTGCAAGCAGTGCTTCTCCGCGAAAGCGAAAACCTTTTACAAGTTTCATGATTTCTATATCTTCAACAATACGGTCTTTAACCATTGCGTGCCATTGATGCTCCCGATAGTTCTGAGATTCAAACATCATAAACTGCCCGCTTGCGGCAGAAAAAGCGGGGTTTTTTGATAAACGAACCAGCCGGAGCGGCAACAAGTTAAGCACCAGATAATGCATTAGCGGCACAACCAAACGCTCGCCGGTAGTCAGCATGATTTGATTGGTAAAAAGGCTAAGCAGTTGAAGTTTGTTTACCTTCATCCGATGAATGGCATTGCTGAAGAGATCATCGGCCACTATTTCATCGGCATCTAAAAACAAAAAATACCTACCCGAGGCAGCACGGGCAAGCTGAAAGCAGGCGAAATTTTTGCCAAGCCAGCCGGGTTCGAGCGCTTCGCCCTCCAAAACTTTAAATCTATTGTCGGATTCGGCAAATTTTCTACAAATTTCCAGCGTCTTGTCCTCAGAATGGTCGTCAAGGATGATCACCTCAAAATTGCGATAGTTTTGAACTTTAACAGACTGTAGAAGGGTTAGAATATTAAACGCTTCGTTACGGGCGGGCACCAAAACGGAAATCAGGTCATCATGCTGCAGGGCAGACCGGGTGAGCTTTGGATTGGAGATGAAATTAAAAAGCGTTACTGTAAACCGGAGAATGAGAAAAAAGAATATCAGATAAACCAAAATCATATCAAGCGGTTATGCGGGCTTGCTCTCGCCTCGATAATTCGTAATGCTTATTGAATTCGCTTTTAATAACCTGCAAACCGGCAAATTCAGCGGCCTGCCAGGTGGCTAAATAGCATTTTACAGATGGTTTTCTATGCTGAAAAAAATCTGCAAACATGGCTGCGAAAATATACTGAAATTTCTTTTCGGAAAAACTAATCAGCTTCGTTAGGCCTTTCTCAAATAGAATACTGTCGGAATGGTTGGAATACAACTGACCCTGCGGAAATATCAACACCAGATTGTTGGGGTCATTTAAGAGCGCACCTGCATACTCTAAACTTTGCAAAACGCTCCTGGAATTCTTTCTGACGGAAAAGCTGCCAACAAACTTTAAAAACCACACGTTCTGGTAGTTTTCTTCGGTTATCATCACGTGAAACTTTTTTTTGAAGTGCAACCTGTTTATTTGGAAGATTAAAAAACCATCCCACCAGGAAAAATGATTGGCCAACAGCAGGATGGCTTGCCCCGAATTAAATTCTACTCTATTAAACTGAAAAAATGAAAAATCAGAATTAATAATGCGGTTGATATACCATGAGAAAAATCCATGAATAAACCTATTTCTTTTGGGCTTTAGCAACTTCGTATTAGTCTTTAAATCTCTAAGATGGATATAAAAACTTAAATTAAAGAACCGCAAAACGGAAAGTACTTTGCCGTTGGCTTATCTTCAAATAAAACGAAAATACTATTTGCCAACGTTCTCCTGCTTCTTTAATTCATTGTAACCAACCTCCTGGCTGGTATGCTGACTTCCGTAATCTGGCTTTCCCTCATGATCTTCGGGACTGCTTGCTGCGCTGGCCTCGTTATGTCCCCCGCT
>JBGTBV010000046.1:0-1814 GCA_041749185.1 Daejeonella sp.
GTGATTAGCCATGACCTCCGCGGTCCAATTAATAATTTACAATCACTCTTAGAGTTGCTTACCAGCCGGAATATGAAACCTGAGGAGTTTTACTACATTTCCGATAAATTAAAAGCGAATCTTAATGTCACGCAGCGTACACTGGAAAATCTGCTAAGCTGGTCGTTGAGCCAGATGGATGGTATCCGGACTGAACAATCGAAAATAGAAATTAAGGGCCTAATCGATGAAGCGTGCCGGTTAATGGATGAAGTGGCTCAACGAAAAAACATTGCTATTGAAAACACAACAAACTCACCCGTGTATGTCCTTGGCGACTTGAATCAGGTTCAGCTCATATTGAGAAACCTTATTCACAACGCTATTAAGTTTTCAAATACGGATGGTAAAATAGTAGTCTCTGTTTCTTGTGAGCTGTCAATGTGTTTCATTAGGGTTAAAGACTTTGGTATTGGCATGTCGATGGAAGAAACAGAATTAATATTGGCGTCGCAGGAATACTATACCAAGGCCGGAACCTACCAGGAAAAAGGTACAGGTCTGGGGTTGCTGCTATGCAAGGAATTTATACGGCGAAATGGAGGCTCTTTCGGAATACAGAGCGATCCAGGCAAATGGACAGAGGTTTCATTCTCGTTGCCATTGGTGTAGGCTCTTAGCAAACCATCACTTTAGCCCTGAAAATTAATTTTTTTATGAGAGCCATCGCAAAATGGTTTGTTATTTGATCCTCCACAACGACAGAAAGCGGTAACCTTACTTTTTCGACTGATTTGTCCGTTGCTGTCCTTTACGGCAACATTACCGTATACCAAAAGAGGACCATTAGGTGAAGTTTCAATCATTGTCTCCTCTTCACCCGTTACTTTTTTTGGATCTGTTGCATCGTTGTTAAAATAATAACTTAATGCCCCTGACGGACATTTCTTTATTTGTTCGACAATAAGGTCAGAGGTTGCTGCATCAGGCCGGACCCACGGACGTTCTTTAGGATCGAATACTTCGTTCAATCCCCGGAAGCAATTCCCTGAGTGAATACAAAGCTCAGGTTTCCAAACAATGGTTACTTCGTCATTCGTGTACTTCTTGGTAACATTCTTCATCCTATCCTGCCTTTTTTGTTGACGTCAAGGACATGGTGGTGTCGATTTCAATTGGATTTGTGAGAAGTTTATGTACCGGACACATTCCGGCAATTTCCTGAAATCTTTTTCTTTGTGCTTCATCCAGGTTACCGGATACATCAATAGAACACGTGAAAACAGTTTTGTATTTGACCTTTTCACTATTCACCGTCACCCGAATTTGGTCGACATCCCATTTTTTTCTGTCAGCATACATCCGTAGCGTTATCGCGGTGCATGAAGCCAAAGACATGCGCATTAAATCTCCTGGAGTAGGTCCTTCATTTTTTCCACCCGCCTCAGTGGGTTCATCAGACCATATCGTGTGATCGGATGTTTTTAATTCAGTGCGATAGGGATCCTTCCCAATCGTCGCAGTTACTGTTCGGTTATCGGCCATTAGAATGTGTGGTTCATAACAAACTCCTGTTGTAAAAATCTCTCCCTTGGTGCCATCTCTCTGAGCTTTAAGTTTTCTGGTAGTGTTTGAGGGTCTCCCGGATATCCGACAGCTATAAAAACACCGATGCTGAAGGAGTCTGGAATATTTAGCTCGCTGACTGTTTTTTCATGATGGAAGCCTGCCATCTGCCTTACTTGTAATCCCAACTCTACTGCTTGCAATGACAAGAAGGAATTTGCACCTCCCAGGTCATACATGGCATAGGTATTCGGTCCACTGTATTTCGA
>JBGTBV010000047.1:0-4964 GCA_041749185.1 Daejeonella sp.
AGGTTACCAATCCATGCTTGAATATTACCTGAAAGTTTCCCCATCAGTTATCGAACCGCCGTATACGAGACCCGTACGTACGGTGGTGTGAGAGGCGCACCTCATCGCTTACAAGCGGTGAGGCCGTCTACTCGATTATGCTTAGTGTTTTAAACTTTTTGTGCGTGGATTTTTAAACTAATAATATGAATACAAAAGGAAATGATTTAGATACAGTAACTGTGAGATTGGTAGATGCAATTTTATCAGACCACATTTTACAAAGGGACAAACTTATTCCAAGAGTAAGATTCATTATTCAAGCGTGGGTAAGAGCCAATGACAGACCTGCTGATTATGATAGCATAAAGACAGATAAAGGGCTTCTGCAAAAAACTATTGAACAGCGTGGGGTGGAAAAGGAATATTGGCGGAACAAGTTAAGGGAAGAAATAGGGGCTGATAAAATGCAACCATATTATGATGAGTTACACAATATGCTTGTTGATGGTGGTTTTAAAGCAGGGGAGAAAAAAGTTTAAAACATTGAGCATAACTTGTTTTTATAAGAGGTAAAACATTCTTCTACCTCTTCAATCCTACCAATATGGGTAGGATAGAAGAGGGTTTTGATGAAACCAAACCTCTTTTTTTTTCAAAGTTATTTTTAATTATCAGATATCCAAATCGTCAAAGGGACTCATGATTTCCGAAATTTTTTTACTACTCACATGCGTATAAATCATGGTGGTCTTAGGGTTACTGTGCCCAAGTAGTTCTTGAATGTACCGAAGGTCGGTGCCGCTTTCCAATAGATGGGTGGCAAAACTGTGGCGAAGGGTGTGCAGGGTGATCTGTTTATGTACATGGCAAATTTTTACTGCTTTCTGTAGCACCTCCTGGAAACTTTTCTCCCCATACGGTCCGCCATATTGCCCCTCAAATAAATAGTTCTCGGGTTTGTATAGTTTGTAGTATTGCTGGAGCAGCAACCTGATTTTAGCGCCAAACGGCACGTATCTGTCTTTTTTGCCTTTACCCTGCTTAATATGTATTAATTTTCTGCTGCTGTCAATATCGGTCAGTTTCAGGTTCAATACTTCTCCCCGCCTTAATCCGCATGCGTAGGTGAGACTAAGCAAAGATTTGTGCTTTAAATTAGTCACGCTCTTTAAAATGGCTTCAACCTCTTGTTTGCTCAATATTTCAGGAAGTCTTTTTTCCTTAAACGGGCGTAGTAAATCTCCGGTAATTACCGCATGGCTGGCTGTATTTTTGAAAAATAGTTTAAGCGCCCCAACCAGAATGCTTTGATAGGAGGTAGAAAGATTTTGCTTGATAATAACTTCGCTGTTAAAGCAATAAACATGATCATTGCTTATTTCGGAATAAGGTATGGAAGTAAAATGTTTGAAAAATTGATAAAGAGCATTTAGATAATTTCTTACGGTTTGGCTGCTATATCGCTGCTGGATCATCCATAATTCAAACTTACGGATAGCGGCGGCATTTTGGGGTAAAATCAGTTGAAATTGATTGTTGAGTTTCTCCGCGTCCTTTCGCTCAAAATATTTCTTTAGCCTTTCCGTATCTACGCTACTATGCGAGCTGAGCTTTTTATAAAGGTTTCCGGCCAGCTGCCTGTTAGGTTCGAAATGCCAGCATTTTTTGCTCCGGCTCCAGCGGCCACCAACAAAAGATCGTAAAATGGTAGTTATCGAAGGTTCATTCGGCGATTCAACAAAGAGGCGCTCTTTTCCCTGATAAGCTTCTACAAAGAACTTAATCATCATATTAAACAATTTGCCTAAATCAATTTAGCCAAATTAAAATCAAGTAGTATGATAAAGCAGCGATGGCATACAGAATTTTTTAACTGGCCGCATGAAGATCTGATTCCTGATCGCTTCTCCTTAAAATGGATACCCGATAGCCAGGTTGAAAACCAGATTTTCACGCCGCCAGTTCTTATCGGCAAAATTTACTTCGCTAAAAACCCAACGCTCGCCTTTTGGCAGCCAGGGCTTACGGACAGGGAAGGCCAAATCAGTACGCAATACCAGAAAAGAAAGGTCAAAACGCAGCCCGAAGCCGGTACCTACCGCCAGCTCGCTCAAAAATTCCCTGCTGAAAGTGCCTCCGGCCTTTTGCCTCGCCACATCCGGATTTTGGCGGTACAGCCAGATATTACCCGCATCAACAAACAATGCCCCGTTTAAAATGCCCGCCAGGTTTTGCCTGTATTCGGTATTCAGCTCCAGCTTCAGGTCGCCAGACTGATCGGGCAAAAAATCATTTAAACTCGTGGCATCTGCACGGTACGTTCCCGGCCCAACAGAGCGAGCCCTAAACGCCCGGATACTGTTGCTGCCGCCGATAAAAAACTGTTTGATAAACGGAAGCTCAAAGGAGTTCCCATAGGGGTAGCCTATACCCGCAATGATCCGGCTGGCCAACTCAGATTTACGGCCCAGTTTGTAATAATACCGCAAGTCGCCGTCTACCTTGGCGTATTGTGCGAAACGGGCCTTAAAAAGCGAAATGGTGTCGTTGGTCCGATAATCTGCGCCGCTCGCCAGGCCCAGAATATTTCCGGCAAGGTCTACATTACCGTTAAAATACAAATTGTTCTGCCGGGCAATTTCCTGTTGGTTGCTGTAGGTAAATGAATAGGTAGAACCTACAATAAATTGCTTTTCAATAGATTTAGCCAGCGTAATATTGTTGTTTATGCTGTCGCGAAACTGCTGCGTAACGTTAGCCGGTTGTACATAATTAATGCTTACCAAATTTACTTCGTGCTCTTTACGGGCATCCTGTTTCCAAATATAACCTGCCTGCCCTCTAAATGAGTTTAGCGTGTAAAGTTTCCGCTTGTTCAACAGCTCGTATCCCAATGTAAATTTGGTACGCGGCACAAAGGCGTTGGTAGTGTTGGGGTCAAAAAACGGAACAACAAACCGCGGTATAGAAAGGGTAGCCTCGCCGCCCAGCCGCAACGTGTTATAACCCCGTTGCGTGCCGCTAACCTGTACTTCAAAACCGGTGTAAGCCCGTATGCTAAGAAGTTCGGCGCCACCAAACGCATTGCGGTTGCGCCAGCTTACTGATACTTCAGAGCCGGTTAAATTATTAGATTTGGTAGTTCCCAGCACCTCACCACGCAATGATTTTTTTGGAAGCGGGGTGAGGTAATAGGAGGTATTCAAGGTTGGTCTCGCGGCACTTTCATCCCGCTCAAAGCGGTTTTTAACGAATTTAAATGCGCCGATAGTAGTTAGCCGGTTCAAGGCCAGGTTATGGTCTTTACGGTTGTAAATATCGCCGGTGTCAAAAAACATCGAGCGCCCGAATACCGAAGGTTTAAATGTGCTGTCGGGATCTATTACGTAAAAACCCTCGTAAAGTACCGCTTTACTTTTGGTCGTGTCGGTCTGGGTCTGATCCAGACTAAAGTTGGGGTAAATAAAAATATCGCCGATTGTATAAATCTGCCGGGCCAGTGCCGGAGTCTCCGGTTTAACCGTTACAAATATGTTTACCGTATGCTTACCGATGGTGCTGTCTACCTTCATCAGCAAATAATCGGGGCCGAAGTAATAAAACCCCTGCTCTTTTAATACCTGGTTTATGCGCTCGCGTTCGCCTTTTATCACATCCAGGTTGTAGGGATTGCCCTTTTTTAACAGCGAGGCCGGCGCTGTTGCAGCTACGGCTTTCTCAAGGTCTGCACTTGCGGTAGGGAAACTCACCGAATCAATTAAATATTGCGGACCGGTTCGGGCAATGTATTCCGCCTTAGTACGCCTGTTCTTCGTGGTGGTATCGCCGGTAACTACCGCCCGGAAAAAGCCTTTATTCTCCAGCCTGTTTTGCACAATCAGCTGGTTATCGGCCAGGTTTACAGAGCTTGCCAGCACGGGCGGCTCACCAATTTTGTACTTCAGCCAGTTGCGCAGCCCCTTCTTTTTTTTGGGCGTGCCGGCTATGTTGTAGGCATAAAGCTTCGGGCGTAATCCTAAAATGCTGCTGTTTGGCCTTGGCCGCAGCAAACCGGTCAGCTCGGTTTCCAACGCTTTTCGCTGGGCTTTCTTAAGCGTGTCGTTCTCTATTTTTACCGCTCCGCCAATATAAAGCCGCTCGCCCTGCGGCAAATATTTAATATTGCTGCATGCGAAGACAAGGCTTATTAAACCGGCCGATAAAATGATATGTAGGAGTCTTTTCAAAATGTAATTCTGTTTTTAATAACCCTCAAAAAACCCGCCTCTTTATTTTTAACACGTAAATCCGCGTGAGGGATAGAAGCGGAAAGCCCGCAGTCTCGCCACGGGCGAGACGAGGACTTGCAGCGCATAGCCCGACCCGAAGGGGCACGCCCACAGTAAAGCCTGCAAAAGCAAACACTTGCTTTACTGCTTCATCGTCTCCGGTTTCAGATTCCTTTAAATATTTTTGCCTCGGGTTCATCTTCGTCTTTTATCTCTTCAAGCAAAACGGTATCGCTTAGTTAAATGGCGTACCTGCCGTATTATTTTTTTTGAAAAGCAGGGTTCATCGCTTTTATTAAGTGGCAGCCCCGCTTTCCGCTGCAAGTCTCCCGATGAAAAATCGGGAGCGCTTTCCGCTGCAATCGGGTTTATTAAACGCAGGTAATTCGCTTTTAATCCCGTATTCTGAGCAGACTACCCTAAACCTCTCAGTTCTCCAGATTGTAACTTTGTTTCTCTTCTCGTTTTTCCTGCTTTTTCAATTCTTTTTCTGTACGCTGCCTTTCTTTCTCCTCTTCGGGCTTTCGGGCAAATAAATTCCTGAATTCGTTATAATCCAGCGTAAAAATAAAGCCAATGCCGGTTTCTATCAGGTATCCTTCTACCACGCCCTGGTATTCGTTTTTTCGATACGCCCGCAGCATGTAACGCCCGTCTTTTGATAGCTGGTAATCCAAAGCAACGTTTCCGGCCAGCCCGCTAGAACCCTGGCTG